>NZ_JBSFLB010000002.1:0-441742 GCF_053598835.1 Streptomyces sp. NPDC001070 | reverse complement strand
GGGGCCCCGGGCTACCCCCCCCCCCCCCCCCCGCGGCCCCGGGGCGCCCGGCGACGGTGCCGGCCCCGGTCGGCCGGCCGCTCAGAAGCGGACCGGGAGGGCGACCAGACCGCGCGTGCGCATCGAGGGGCGCGCGGACGACCACCGTGCTGGTCGTGGCACACCGGCTGTCCACGGTGCCATGGCGGACCGGCTGGTGGTCATGGACGCCGGGACCGTGCGGGCGGTCGGCACGCACGCCGAACTCGTCGCCGCCGACCCGCTGTACGCCGAGCCGGCGGCCACCCGGTTCCTCACCGCGGTGGAGTGATCTCCTCCATTCCGTGTGGCCCAGACCACATGTCGCGTCCCGCTCTCTCCACCCCAGGGCCCGACGAATTCATCCGGCCTCCGCGGACCACTGACGGCGCGGCCGGCGGCGCCCCGGCCGCCGCACGGCGCTCGGGGCGGCCCGGTTCACGGCGCGCCGGGGGAAGACGTCAGCCGAACAGCTGCGGGTACTCCTTCACCAACTCCGGTATGCCGGAGGCCGGTCTGCCCAGGATCTCCCTGACGTCGTCCGTCGCGCGGTCGTACCGGTTCTGCGCGTGGAGGCGGGCCATGGTGGCGATGTGCTGCCGCACGTGCTCGGGGAGCCCCAACGCGCCCAGTTCCCGCTCGGCCCACGGCTCGTAGGGCACGTCGACGTACCTGACCGGCCGCCCCAGCACCTCGGAGAACTCGGCGGCGATCGCCGTCATGTCACGGGACTCCGCGCCCGTCAGCTCGTGAACCCGCCCGATGTGCGGCGCCGGGTCCGCCAGGACCGCCGCGACCACCTCGGCGACGTCCCGTGCCGCGACGGGTGAGGTCCGCCCGGAGCCGAAGGGCAGGCGGATCGTGCCGTCGCGGGCGATCGAGCGGAAGCCGAGTCCCAGGAAGAGCGGGTTCTCCATGAAGACGGTCGGCCGGATGTGGGTGACCGGGACCCCGGACCAGTCCATGACCTGCTCCGCCAGCCACTGCTGCCACTGCTGCTTCGACTCCGACGTGCTGGTGAGGTTCATCTGGGAGACCGTCATCTGCGACATGTTGACCAGTACGTCGAGCCCGGAGTGGGCGCGCGCCACGGCCGCCGTCGTCGCCGCGGCCTGGAGGTACTGCGCCGACACTCCCATCCCGAAGTACACGCGCCCGCAGTCCTCCGCGGCCCGCGCCACGTCGGCGGTCCTGGTCAGGTCGCCGACGAACACCTCCGCCCCGGTGGCCCGCAGTTCCGCCGCCCGCTCGTCCTCCCGGTGGACGAAGGCGCGCACGGGAAAGCCGCGTTCCCTCAGCAGCCCTACGGTGGTGCGGCCGACCGCCCCGACGCTCCCGGCGGCGCCGGTCACGAGGATCATCGGACTGTCGGGCATCGTCCGGCCGTTCCGTCAGGACGGCGACATCACGCAGGACTCCGGTGCGCCACCCGCCTCCAGGCAGGAGACCACCGGCGCCAGCGCCGCCGTCAGCTGGTCCGGTGTCATACCGGGGTGCGTGTCCAGCCACTGCGTGGCGAGGGCGGCGAAGGCCTGCACATGAGGATCGGCGGCGATGTCCGGATGGGCCTGCAGGAAGGACTGCAGCGCCCCCCGGACGTCCGCCGCGGACCATCCCGAGTCGCCCGGCATGCAGTGCGACAGGGAACCGTCCTGCCCGGTCCCGGCGTGGCAGCCGTCGTCGGCGAAAGCCGTACTCGCGCCGCCGAGGACCAGGGCCCCCGTCGCGAGCGCGGCGATCGTTCCTGCGGCGAGCTTCTTCGAGAGAGCCATGGACTCCGCCTCGGATCGGGTGGTCGGGTCGGTCGTGCCGGCGCTCCCGAGGCACCGGGCACACGACGGTGCCTGCGAGGGAGCGCGGATCACCGGCCCCTGGGGAGGGGCGGGATGGCCGGGGCCCGTGGCACTCGGATCACGGTGCCGGGCCGTCATCGACAGGTCCAGCACATCACAGTCACCCGGATGGCGCATCCGGAGGGAACCGGGGCCCGGCCGTCCCCAAAGCGTCTCGGCCGCGACGGCGCCCTCTGCGGCCATGCAGTCGTTGGCCGTCTCCAGGATGGATTCGCAACCGCGCCCCATGATGTGCGCGGCTTCGCCCATCTGGTTCACCGCGTCCGTCCCCGGGGGCGATGCCGTCGCGGCGGCGCGGCACCATGACGACGGCCGGTGCTCGCCCTGGCGGCGACGACGTCTACGGTGCGATCCCGGCAGCGCGCCCCGCTCCTTCCCGTGCGGCCACCGCCCGGGAAGGATGGCCGCATGCACAGACCCCTCTGGGCGCTGCTCGCCGCCGTCGCCGCGCTCCCCCTCGCCGCCGCCTGCGGGATGAGCCACAAGGACCCCGCGCTGCGCCTCGCAACCGAGGCCTGCGACGACTCGCGCTTGTCCGACCTCGACTTCGACAGTCCACAGGGCCGGCAAGCCGCTCGAGCCGAGGCCCTCCCCGTCCTCCGGGACCACGCGGACAAGGCTGCTCAGGCGGCCCGCCTGGACCCGACCTGGCAGAAGCTCGCCGAGGCCGAGGACCGCATCGCCGAAGGCGCATCCGTGCACATCGAGCTCGGGGACGTCAAAGAGGCGTTTCCTGACGCATCTGAGGCCTTCCACGTGCTGAACGCCCGTCTGGAGAAGCTGGATTACGAGGGCGCCACAGACACGGTCCGGGCTGAGTGCCGCAAGACGACGACCTCCTGAGGCCGGCGCGCCCATCAGGCCGGCCGCTGGCTGGGAGTCCATACAGGGGAGCCCGCAGCGGACTTGCGGAAGAAGATCGCGCGTCCAGTGCACAGCCCTGCCCAGCGTCAGGCCGACAATTGCGGCAAGCGCCAGATGGTGGGCGGTGAGATGGCCGGGCCGGATGTTCAGCGACTCCATGGCCCCAGTGCGGCCCAGTACTACGGGCGGGATGCTCTGGGTATGCAGTTGGTCCTGGCGGGTGATTTCGGGAGGGGACATGTCCGTCTGGGATGCGACGGCGGCCGTGAGCGGTGCCTTCGGCGCGGTGATCGTGACCGTCGCCTGTGGCTATGCCGCGGCTCAGGTGCGTGAGGCCAGGCAGGCGCGTGCCCTGCAGTCGTTGATCGCTGTACATCAGGAGTATCAGGCGCCGGCGCTCAGGCGGATTCGGCGGCGTATCCGGGATGGGGAGCTCGCGGACTTCGATGCCTTGAGTGCGGAGGACAGGGATGGCCTCGATGACCTGATGCAGAAACTTGAGTTGGTCGCCTTCCTCGTCAGTCGTCGGCTTGTTGATCTCGATGACGCGATCCAGCTGTTCCCGAGCGTCCCGCTCCTGGTCTCCAAGGTGGAGCCGTACATCGCGCATCGTCGCGTAGAGCAATCCGCCTACGCCCGTCACGCGGTCGCGCTGGCGGCGAGGTACCCGTAGGACGTCGCGTCGGCCAGGGTCGGGCGCGCAGTGGCCGTGGCTCAAGGACGCCACGCGCCTGGGTGCCTCGCCCTGTGCCTCAGCCAGTCTTGCCACCTGCGAAGTGCTTCCCGGCCTTCCGGTGGGTCCGGCCACGAGGAAAAACCGAACTCCGGCTCGGGCCCTTGCCAGTTGATCTGCAGCGTGGGAAGGCTCTCGAAGCCGGGTTGCGAAGCATTCCAGCCCCAGCCGGCTGCACGTCGCATGAGTGCTTCGGCGGCTTTCCGTCGCAGCAGGGCGCCCGCGTCGGCGGCCATACCCGCGGCGAGGGCCTTGGGGGCGCTCCCGCTCTCGGAAGAGGTGCAGGTGTGCCCGGGCGGCCGGCGGTGTCCAGCCGAGTACGGCCGCCCCGGGTGTCAGGTACGGCGGCGGAGGAGGCCGCGGCGGCGGGTGGCGCGGGCGGCGTGGATGTTCTCGCCGCTGACAGCGTTGATGACGGTGACGATGGCCCAGGCGCAGACGGCGACCATGACGGCGAGGACTGCGAGGCCGGCGGTCCTGGAGGCCAGGGCGGCGACGAGCATCGGGCCGAAGCAGACGGCCGCGCCGACGGCTCCGGCGCCCATGCCGGCCCCGAGGGCCAGGCGCTGCGCGTTGCGGACACTTACGCGAGCCTGCTCCCCCGAGCGGACCGGGAGATCGCGGAGAAGGCGGCGGCTCTCGTGCCGCGCTCGGCGGGATCGGGACCGCCGCTCACGCATCGCTCACGCATGACCCTTCGAGCGGGTGAGCATCCCGGCCCGGCTTTCACCAGTTGGGTACTCGGGCGCAGGTCATCGGACGCCTGCGCCCACGGCCCTTGGTGGGGCGGGTGGGACTCGAACCCACGACCGACGGATTATGAGTCCGCTGCTCTAACCGGCTGAGCTACCGCCCCGTACGGCGCGCCGTCACGTACCCGTGCACGCCGTCTGCCGCAGCATAGCTGCTCATACGATCTGTCGCCCTCGCGGGTCACAGACGCACCACCTGGTGGACTGCGATCACCTGGTGACCGGTTCCCGGGGGCACGAAAAAGGACCC
The DNA here is from genome assembly GCF_053598835.1 of Streptomyces sp. NPDC001070. Classification (NCBI taxonomy): domain Bacteria; kingdom Bacillati; phylum Actinomycetota; class Actinomycetes; order Kitasatosporales; family Streptomycetaceae; genus Streptomyces; species Streptomyces sp. NPDC001070. The sequence continues at coordinate 437,272 of NZ_JBSFLB010000002.1, read as the reverse complement.
CCGAGGGGGTCCTTCACTCACTGCTCCCCCGACTGGACTCGAACCAGTAACCTGCCGGTTAACAGCCGGCTGCTCTGCCAATTGAGCTACGGAGGAATGCTGGTGCGCGAGCTCCCCCGACTGGACTCGAACCAGTAACCTGCCGGTTAACAGCCGGCTGCTCTGCCAATTGAGCTACAGGGGATCGCTCCGCTTGCATCGAATGCACCCGTTTCCGGCATCCCGGACGGCGTGCGCTCGCTGCGACACATACATTAGCGCAAGGTGGGGGGTGCTCCGCCAACCGGTATCTCCGTGGTTGTCCGCAGGCCACGACGGGTAGGCGCGAAGCACAGCCCCGAGACGAGGAGAGGGTGGAGCCATGCGCTACCGGCTGACGTTCATCAGCGGGGTCGCCGTCGGGTACGTGCTCGGGGCGCGGGCCGGCCGCGACCGGTACGAGCAGCTGCGCAAGAGCGCACAGCGGATCGCACAGAACCCGGCGGTGCGGAACACCGTGGAGAGCGCGGGACAGGCGGGGCGCGGAGCGGCCGTGAAGGCCGTCGACGCGGTGACCGCCAAGGTCGGGGACCGGCTGCCGCCGGCGGTCGCGGAGCGGCTGCGCCGGGTGCGCGGCAACGGCTCGGCGGTCGAGGACGACTGGGGCACCAGCAACACCTGATACGGCCGGTCCGGCGCGTGCGGATGCGGCTACGGGTGACCGGTTTTCCGCCGTACGCGCCGGGTACGGCATGATGCGCGCATGGGGATTGTGGCGGGGATCGACAGCTCGGGCACGGGCACGACGGTGGTCGTGTGCGACACCGGCAGCGGAGCCGTGCTCCGGCAGACGCACGCCCCGCACCCCTTGCCGGGCGGCGAGGGCGCCGCGGCGCAGACCGAGATCGACCCCGAGGCGTGGCTGCTGTCGCTGGGCGAGGCGGCCAAGGGCGGGATGCTCGAGGGCGTGGAGGCCATCGGGGTCTCGGGGCAGCAGCACGGGATGCTGGCGCTGGACACCGGTGGTGTGCTGGTGCGGCCCGCGCTCCTGTGGAACGACAAGCGGGCGCAGATCCAGGCCGCCGACCTGACCGAGGAGCTGGGCGGGCCGGGCGGCTGGGCCGAGGCGGTCGGGGCCGTGCCGCAGGCCGCGTACCCGGTGGCGAAGCTGCGCTGGATGGCCCAGCACGAACCCGCCGCGGCGCAGCGCACCGCCGAGGTGCTGCTGCCGCACGACTGGCTGGTCTGGCAGCTCATGGGCCGGCCGCAGCGGCGTACGACCGACCGGGGTGACGCCTCGGGGACGGGCTACTGGTCGGCGGCGACCGGCCGCTACCGCACGGACATCGTGGAACGGGCGCTCGGCCACCCGGTGGCGCTGCCCGAGGTGCTGGCCCCCGCCGAACCCGCGGGGCGGACGCCGGAGGGGCTGCTGATCTCGGCCGGCACCGGGGACAACATGGCGGCCGCCCTCGGACTGGGCGTCGGTCCGGGTGACGCGGTGGTCTCGCTCGGCGCGGCCGGAACGGTCTTCGCGGTGCACCACCACGCGCTGAGCGACCCCACGGGCATGATCACCTCCTTCGCGGACGCGACCGGCCGCCATCTGCCGGTGGTGCACACCCGCAACGCGGTACGGGTGCTGCGCGGCACCGCCGAGCTGCTCGGCACGGACCTGACGGGCCTGTCGGAGCTGGCGCTGCGCTCGACGCCGGGCTCGTACGGACTGGTCCTGCTGCCGTACCTGGAGGGCGAGCGCACTCCCGACCTGCCGCACACCGCCGGGACGCTGACCGGGCTGCGGCGCGAGAGCATGAAGCCCGAGCATCTGGCGCGGGCGGCGTTCGAGGGGATGCTGTGCGGGTTGGCGGACGCCCTGGACGTGCTGCGGGCGCGCGGGGTGGAGGTGCGCCGGATCTTCCTGCTGGGCCCCGCCGGTGACCTGCCCGCCGTACGGTCGATGGCCCCGGCGCTGCTGGGGGCGCAGATCGTGGTTCCGCCGCCGGGCGAGTACGCGGCGCTGGGCGCGGCCCGGCAGGCGGCGTGGTCGCTGGGCGTGGTGAACGGCACGGCCTCGCCGGAGCAGCCGCCGTACTGGCACCCGGCGGAGTACGCCGTCGTCGAACCGGGCCCGGACGACGGCCCGATCGGGCACTCGGTGCGGCAGCAGTACATCGCGGTGCGGGAGCAGACGCATCCGGGGGCGTTCCCGGGGTGATCCCGGGTGGTCCCCGGTCGATCCCGGGTGGTCCCAGGTTGGTCCCGGTACCGGCCATGACCCGGTAAATCGTGTGCCTGCGGCAACGATCGGACTATAGGGTCTCCCGTCGTGCTGATCCGACTCCTCCGGTCCCATCTCCTGCCCTACCGGCGCGCCGTCTCGGTGCTCGTGGTGCTGCAGCTCGTGGCCACCATCGCCATGCTCTACCTGCCCACTCTCAACGCCGACATCATCGACAACGGCGTCGTGAAGGGGGACACCGGCTACATCCTCCAGATCGGCGGCATCATGCTCGCCGTCACGCTCGTCCAGCTCGCCTGCTCGGTGGGCGCCGTCTACCACGGGGCCCGCACCTCGATGGCGGTCGGCCGGGACATCCGCGCCTCGGTCTTCGACCGGGTGCAGCGCTTCTCCTCGCGCGAGGTCGGGCAGTTCGGCGCCCCGTCGCTGATCACCCGGACCACCAATGACGTCCAGCAGGTGCAGATGCTGGTCCTGATGACCTTCACGCTGATGGTGTCGGCGCCGATCATGTGCTTCGGCGGGATCGTCATGGCGCTCGGCCAGGACGTTCCGCTCTCCTCGCTGCTGCTGGCGGTGGTGCCGGTGCTGGGCGTGCTGGTGCTGCTGCTGGTGCGGAAGCTGCGCCCGCTGTTCCGCTCCATGCAGGAGCGGCTCGACACGGTGAACCGGGTGCTGCGCGAGCAGATCACCGGCATCCGGGTCATCCGCGCCTTCGTCAAGGACGATTTCGAGCAGGCGCGCTTCCGCAAGGCCAACGACGACCTGACCGACGTCGCGCTGCGCGCCGGCCGGATGATGACGCTGATGTTCCCGGTCGCGATGGCCGTCGTGAACCTGACCAGCGTCGCCGTGCTGTGGTTCGGCGCCCACCGGATCGACAGCGGCGGCATGCAGATCGGCGCGCTGACCGCCTTCATCAGCTATCTGATGCAGATCCTGATGTCGATCATGATGGCGACCTTCATGGTCATGATGGTGCCCCGCGCCGAGGTGTGCGCGGAGCGCATCGAGGAGGTGCTCGGCACCGAGCCGAGCGTCACCCCGCCCGCCGAGCCGGTACGGCTCCCCGTGCGGCGCGGCGAGCTGGAGCTGCGCGCCGCGGACTTCGCGTACCCGGGCGCCGAGGCCGAGGTGCTGCGGGGCATCGACCTGATCGCCCGGCCCGGCGAGACCACGGCCGTGATCGGCTCCACCGGCAGCGGCAAGACCACCCTGCTGGGGCTGGTGCCGCGGCTGTTCGACGCCACCGGCGGGCAGGTGCTCATCGACGGCACGGACGTCCGCGCACTGGACGCGGCGCAGCTGGCCGAGACGGTCGCCCTGGTCCCGCAGAAGCCGTACCTGTTCTCCGGGACGGTCGCCTCCAACCTGCGCTACGGCAACCCCGAGGCCACCGACGAGGAGCTGTGGCACGCCCTGGAGATCGCCCAGGCCCGGGACTTCGTGGAGCGGCTCGCCGAGGAGGGTTCCGGCTCCGGGCTCGACGCCCCGATCGCGCAGGGCGGCACCAACGTCTCCGGCGGGCAGCGCCAGCGGCTCGCCATCGCGCGGGCGCTGGTGCGCAGGCCCCGCGTCTACCTCTTCGACGACTCCTTCTCCGCGCTGGACTACGCGACCGACGCCGCGCTGCGCCGGGCGCTGGCGCGGGAGACTGCGGACGCGACGGTCGTGATCGTCGCGCAGCGGGTCAGCACCATCCGCGACGCCGACCGGATCGTGGTCCTCGACGAGGGACGTGTGGTGGGCACCGGCACCCACCACGAACTGATGGACGGCAATCCGACGTACCGGGAGATCGTGCTCTCCCAGCTCACCGAGCAGGAGGCGGCATGAGCGTCCCCGCACCCCGGAGGGGGCCCGCGCCCATGGCGGGGCCGATGCGCTTCATGGGCGGCCAGCCGACCGAGCGGTCCATGGACTTCAAGGGGTCCGGCAAGCGACTGCTGGGGCTGATGCGTCCCGAACGCACCCTGGTGTACGCCATGCTGGCGTGCACGACGCTGGGCGTCACCCTCAACGTCATCGGCCCGAGGATCCTGGGCCGGGCCACCGACCTGATCTTCGCCGGCGTCCTGGGCCGCTCGCTGCCCGCCGGCACCGACAAGGCCGGGGCGATCGAGCATCTGCGGCAGCAGGGCAGCGACACCCTCGCCGACCTGCTGCAGTCCATCGACTTCACCCCTGGCGCCGGCATCGACTTCGACGCGGTGGGCCATGTGCTGCTGACCGCCCTGGCGATCTACGCGGCCGCCGCGGTCTTCGCGATCGTCCAGGGCCGGCTCGCCACGACGATCATCCAGCGCACCGTGTTCCGGCTGCGCCAGGACGTCGAGGCGAAGCTGGCCCGGCTGCCGCTGTCGTACTTCGACCGGCAGCCGCGCGGTGAGATGCTGAGCCGGGCCACCAACGACATCGACAACATCGGCCAGACGCTGCAGCAGACGATGGGGCAGATCATCTTCGCGCTGCTGTCGATCGTGGGCGTGCTGGCGATGATGTTCTCGATCTCCTGGCTGCTGGCGCTGGTCGCGCTGGTCACCGTGCCGCTCTCGGTGTTCGTCGCCACGGCGGTCGGCAAGCGGGCCCAGCCGCAGTTCGTCCAGCAGTGGCGGACCACCGGCAAGCTCAACGCCCACATCGAGGAGATGTACACCGGGCACACCCTGGTGAAGGTCTTCGGCCGCCAGGAGGAGTCCGCGGAGGCCTTCCGCGAGCAGAACGAGGCGCTCTACCAGTCGGGCTTCCGGGCGCAGTTCATCTCCGGCGTCATCCAGCCCGCGATGATGTTCATCGGCAACATCAACTACATCCTGGTCGCAGTCGTGGGCGGTCTGCGGGTGGCCAGTGGGGCGCTGTCGATCGGCGACGTCCAGGCCTTCATCCAGTACAGCCGGCAGTTCAGCCAGCCGCTGACGCAGGTGGCGAGCATGTCCAACCTGGTGCAGTCCGGCGTGGCCTCCGCCGAGCGGGTCTTCGAACTCCTCGACGCGGACGAGCAGAGCGCGGAACCGAAGGCGCTGGGCCTGCCGAGGGAACTGCGCGGCGAGGTCCGCTTCGAGGACGTGGCGTTCCGCTACGAGCCGGAGAAGCCGCTCATCGACGACCTGTCGCTGACGGTCGAGCCGGGCCACACCGTGGCCATCGTCGGCCCGACCGGCGCGGGCAAGACCACGCTGGTCAATCTGCTCATGCGGTTCTACGAGGTCACCGGCGGACGGATCACCCTCGACGGCACCGACATCGCGTCCATGTCGCGGCAGGAACTGCGCTCCGGCATCGGCATGGTGCTGCAGGACACCTGGCTGTTCGGCGGCACCATCGCGGAGAACATCGCGTACGGGACCGAGGGAGCCACCCGCGAGCAGATCGAGGAGGCCGCGCGCGCCGCGCACGCGGACCGCTTCATCCGCACCCTCCCGGACGGCTACGACACCGTCATCGACGACGAGGGCACGGGCGTCAGCGCCGGCGAGAAGCAGCTGATCACCATCGCGCGGGCGTTCCTGTCCGACCCGGTGATCCTCGTCCTCGACGAGGCGACCAGCTCCGTCGACACCCGCACCGAGGTGCTGATCCAGCGGGCCATGGCGCAGCTCAGCCACGGGCGGACCAGTTTCGTCATCGCGCACCGGCTGTCCACGATCCGCGACGCGGACGTCATCCTCGTCATGGAGAGCGGCGACATCGTCGAACAGGGCACGCACGAGGAGCTGCTCGCCAAGGACGGCGCCTACGCCCGGCTGTACGCGGCGCAGTTCGCGGAGGCGGTGGCGGAGGTCGACTGACCGCCGTCACCGCTGCGACGGAACCCCCGGCGGCCCGGCCGCCGGGGGTTCCTCCGCACTCAGTCCAGGTAGCCGCGCAACTGGTCGGCGAAGGCGTGGTCGCGCAGCTTGTTGAGGGTCTTCGACTCGATCTGCCGGATGCGTTCACGGGTGACGCCGAAGATCCGGCCGATCTCCTCCAGGGTGCGCGGACGGCCGTCGGCCAGGCCGTACCGCAGCTGGACGACCTTGCGCTCCCGCTCGCCGAGCGTGGACAGGACCGCCTCCAGGTGCTCGCGCAGCAGCAGGAAGGCGGCGGACTCCACCGGTGAGGCGGCGTCGCCGTCCTCGATGAGGTCGCCGAGGGCGACGTCCTCCTCCTCACCGACCGGTGCGTGCAGGCTGACGGGCTCCTGGGCCAGGCGCAGCACCTCGCTCACCCGCTCCGGGGGGATCTCCAGGTGGGCGGCGACCTCTTCGGTGCTGGGCTCGTAACCGCGTTCCTGCAGCAGACGGCGCTGGACGCGGACGACCCGGTTGATCAGCTCCACGACGTGGACCGGGACCCGGATGGTGCGGGCCTGGTCGGCCAGGGCCCGGCTCATGGCCTGACGGATCCACCAGGTCGCGTACGTCGAGAACTTGTAGCCGCGGGCGTAGTCGAACTTCTCCACGGCGCGGATCAGCCCGAGGTTGCCCTCCTGGACGAGGTCGAGCATGGTCAGGCCGCGGCCCACGTAGCGCTTGGCGACGGAGACGACCAGACGGAGGTTGGCCTCGATCAGACGGCGCTTGGCCATCCGGCCGAGGACGACCAGCCGGTCGAGGTCGACGGCGAGCCTGGAGTCCGGGTCCGGCGTGCTGTTGAGCTTCTCCTCGGCGAAGAGGCCGGCCTCGACCCGGCGGGCGAGCTCGACCTCCTCCGCGGCGGTGAGCAGGGGTATCCGGCCGATCTCGCGCAGGTACTGGCGGAACAGGTCGGCGGAGGGGCCGGCGACCTCGTCGCTCAGCCGCCGCACGGGGCCGGGGTCGGGGTCCGGGTCCGCCTCGGCTTCCGCCTGGGCCCGCGCTTCCGCCTCGTCGGGTTCCGCCTCCGGCTCCTCCGGGTGCACGGCGGCGTGGTTCTGCTCCGGCACGCGCTCCAGCAGGTCGTCGGCCGGGGGCATCAGGATCTGGATGTGCACGGGAGCGACCTCCACGGTGAGCGCAGCCACGGACTCGGAGACGCGCGGCAGCGGAACGGTCGCAGCGTCCTCGCCGCGGCCCGTCCGGGAGTTCACCGTCAGCGGCACTCCGGCGACGTCACCTTCGACACCGCCCGGAAGTCCGCGCTCCGAGGACTCTTGCACCGCCCCCAGTGTGGCGTACGGCACACCACACCCACGAGGGTCGTGCGCCCGCTTTTTTGTGACTGAGGGCAACCCCCTCGTCACGCCGCCGTTCCGGCCCGTTCCCGGGGCGCGACCGCCGCCCGGGGGCTCACAGCGCGGCGGCGCCCTGTTCGCGCAGGCGCTGGCCGTACTGCTGGAGAGCCCACAGCTCGCCCTGGACGGCGGCGAGTTGGGCCTCGTCGGCACGGTGGCCCAGGCGGGCGAGGGAGGCGCGGACCTCGGAGACGCGGCGGTCGACCGCGAGGAGCCGGACCCGGACCAGGACCTCGCCCGCGTAGATGTCGGGGGCCTTGTGCATCACCGGCTCGACGGCGAGCTCCGTGACCATGCCCCGCACCGTGTCGTCCGGCGCGACGTCCCGCACGCGGGCGAGGAACTCCGCGTCCGCGGCTTCCGCGCCGCCCGCCTCGGCGATGGCGCGGCGTACGGCCACGTACGGGGGCGCGGTGAACTCGTCCTCCCCGTAGGCGTCGAAGGCCGGGGAGACCAGCACGGGGTGCTGGAGGGCGAGCTTGAGCAGTTCGCGCTCGACGCGGTGCGCCGGGCTGCGCAGGTCCAGCCGGGGGCCGCGCGGTACGGCGGGACCGGCGGGTGCCTGCGCCTGCGGCTGCGGGGCGTTGCGCGCGGCGGGCCCCGCGCCGGACTGACGGCGTTCGCGCTGCCAGCGGGCGAGCTGGGCGACACGGCGCACGACGAACTGCGAGTCGAGGATGCCCAGCATGCCCGCGAGCTGTACGGCGTACTCGTGCTGGATGGCGGCGTTCTTGATGCCCGCGACGATGGGCGCGCCCGCCTCCAGCGCGGAGGCGCGACCCTCGGCGGTGTCGAGGTTGTAGCGGGCGACGACCGACCGCAGGGCGAAGGCGAACAGCGGCGTACGGGTGTCGACCAGCCGCTGCACGGCCGCGTCGCCCTCCGCGAGGCGCAGGTCGCAGGGGTCCATGCCGCCGGGCGTGATGGCGATGGAGGTCTCGGCGGCGAACTTCTGGTCGTCCTCGAAGGCGCGCAGCGCGGCCTTCTGGCCGGCCTCGTCGCCGTCGAAGGTGAAGACGACCTCGGCGTTGGAGTTGTCCATCAGCAGCCGGCGGAGGATCTTGATGTGATCGCCGCCGAAGGCGGTGCCGCAGGTCGCGATGGCGGTGGTGACGCCCGCGAGATGGCAGGCCATGACGTCGGTGTAGCCCTCGACGACGACGGCCCGGCTGGTGCGGGCGATCTCCTTCTTCGCCAGGTCGATGCCGTACAGGACCTGCGACTTCTTGTAGATCGGCGTCTCGGGGGTGTTCAGGTACTTCGGGCCCTGGTCGTCCTCGCGCAGCTTGCGCGCGCCGAAGCCGATCACCTCGCCGGTGATGTCGCGGATGGGCCAGATCAGCCGGCCCCGGAAGCGGTCGATGGCACCGCCGCGGCGGCTCTCGCTGGCCAGCCCGGAGACGATCAGCTCGCGGTCGGTGAAGCCCTTGCCGCGCAGGAAGCGGACGAGGTGGTCCCAGCCGGCCGGGGCGTAGCCGACGCCGAAGTGCTCGGCGGCGGCCTGGTCGAAGCCCCGCTCGGCGAGGAACTTCCGGCCGATCTCGGCCTCGGCGCCGCCCAGCTGCTCGGTGTAGAACTGCGCGGCCGCCTTGTGCGCCTCGATCAGGCGGATGCGCTCGCCCTGCTGGCGGCCGGGGGTGTAGCCGCCCTCCTCGTACCGCAGTGTGATGCCCGCCACGGCGGCGAGCCGCTCGACCGCCTCGGAGAAGGACAGGTGGTCGACCTTCATCACGAAGTCGAGGGTGTCGCCGCCCTCCTGGCAGCCGAAGCAGTGGTAGAGCCCCTTGCTCGGGCTCACGTGGAAGGAGGGCGACTTCTCGTCGTGGAAGGGGCACAGGCCCTTCAGATTGCCGCCGCCCGCGTTCCTGAGCTGCAGATACTCCGAGACGACGGCGTCGATCGGGACCGCGTCCCGTACCGCCTTCACGTCCTCGTCCCTGATCCGCCCTGCCACGGAAGGATTCTACGGCGCGGCCCGCGGAAGGTCAGACCAGCTTCGCGACGAAGAGGAAGTGCGGACCGGCCGGCTCCAGGACGAACTCCTCCCCCACCACCGTGAAGCCCTGCCCCTCCCAGAAGCCGCGCGCCGAGGTGCGGCCGTTGCACCACACCAGCTCGGCCCCGCGCTGCCGGGCCTGCTCCAGGGCGGCGTGCAGCAGCGCCGAGCCGTAGCCGCGGCCGCGGACCTCGGGGGCGCTGGCCATGCCGCGGATGCGGTACGCGACCGCGGCATGGCCGGGCAGCCGCTCCGGGAAGAGCGTGACGCACGCCATGACCTCGTCGCCGCCGTCACCGCCGTAGGCCGCCATGTGGAAGGCGAGCGGGTGGCCGTCCTCCAGGAAGATCGCCGACTTCCTCGGGAGCCCTGGCCGCAGCACCCTCCAGCGCAGATCGAAGATGTCCTCGACGGGCACGACGGCGGTTCTGGGCTCCATGAAAGCCCATGCTAGGTGATCACCGCCGCACTCACTCCAGGAGGGAGTTGAGCGGCACGGAGGGGTCGGCGAGCGCGTCCGTGTCGACCTGCCGGCCGGAGCGGATGAGCTTCTGGACGGTGTCCGTCACGTCCCAGACGTTGACGTTCATCCCGGCCAGCACCCGGCCGTCGCGCAGCCAGAAGGCGATGAACTGCCGCTTGCCCATGTCGCCCCGGGCCAGCACCTGGTCGTACGTGCCGGGTGCGGCGTGCCCGGAGAACTCCATGCCGAGGTCGTACTGGTCGGTGAAGAAGTACGGGACCCGGTCGTACACGACGTCCTTGCCGAGCATGGCACGCGCCGCGACCGGCCCGCTGTTGAGGGCGTTGGCCCAGTGCTCCACCCGCAACCGGCCGCCCAGCAACGGGTGTTCGGCGTTGGCGACGTCACCCGCGGCGAAGATGTCGGGGTCGGAGGTGCGCAGCGAGGCGTCCACCGCGATGCCACCGCCCGCGGCGCGGTCGGCGAGGGCCAGCCCGGAGGCCTCGGCGAGTGCGGTGCGCGGGGCGGCGCCGATGGCGGCGAGCACGTGGTGGGCGGGGTGCTCCTCGCCGTCGTCGGTGAGCACCGACAGCACCATGCCGTCCTGGCCGGTGATCTCGGTGAGCCGGGCGCCGAAGTGGAAGCGCACTCCGTGTTCGCGGTGCAGGTCGGCGAAGACCTCGCCCAGCTCGGGGCCGAGGACGGAGTGCAGCGGGCAGGGCTGCGGCTCCACGATCGTGACCTCCACGCCGTAGCCTCGGGCGGCGGCCGCGACCTCCAGGCCGATCCAGCCGGCTCCGGCGATGACCAGGTGGCCGTTCTCGCGGCCGAGCGAGGTCAGCACGTTCTTCAACCGCTCGGCGTGCGCGAGGCGGCGCAGGTGGTGCACCCCGGCCAGGCCGGTACCGGGGATGTCCAGCCGGCGCGGCTCGGCGCCGGTCGCCAGCAGCAGCCTGTCGTACGGGATGGAGGTGCCGTCGCCCAGCGTGATCCGCTTGCCCGTCCGGTCCAGGCCGGTGACGGGCTGGCCGAGGTGGAGCTCCACGTCGTGCTCCGCGTACCAGGAGGCGGGATGGACGAAGACCGAGTCGCGCTCCTCGTTGCCGAGCAGGAAGCCCTTGGAGAGCGGGGGCCGCTCGTAGGGGTGGTCGCGTTCGTCCCCGATCAGTATCACGCGGCCGGTGAAGCCCTCGGAGCGCAACGTCTCCGCTGCTTTCGCCCCGGCGAGTCCCGCCCCGACGATGACGAATGTGTGGTCTGCGTCCACCACTGTGCGCCTCCCTGGTGTCCTCGGGTGCCCGGCGGCCCTCCCTCTGGCAATTGCCAGTCATGTGAGCGTCCCGCACGGCAGGGCCGACGTGAAGAGCGCCGCGCCGACCGGGGGTGCGGCCGGCGCGGCGCGCGGGGCGGGCGGGGCCCGCCGGGGGCTCACCGCGCGGCGGTGAGCCGGGCGTGCAGGGCCGTTGCGGCGGCGTCGGTGAGCGAGGCGATCTGGTCGACGACGGCCCGCTGACGGGCCCGGTCGTCCTTCGCCGCGTCGAAGATGCCGCGGAACTGCGGGTCCAGCCCCTCCGGCGCGCGGGCCAGCAGGGCCTCGGCGAGCTCCCCGATGACCACGCGCTGCTGGGCGCGGCGCCGCTCCTGCGCCTCGCGCTGCATGACGTACCGGTCGGCGACCGCCTTCAGGACGGCGCACTCCAGCCGCTGGTCGCGCGGGACGACCAGCTCGGCGCGGTAGCGGGTGAGCCGGCCGGTGCCGTAGGCGTCCCGGGTGGCGCGCTCGGCGGCCAGGCAGAACCGGCCGATGAGCTGCGAGGTGGCGTCCTTCAGCCGGGCCTGGGCGATGGCGGAGCCGTCGAAGCCGTGCGGCCACCACTCCATGTCCAGCAGCCGGTCCAGGGCCTCGGCGAGCTCGTCCTCGGCCGCCCCGGGGGCGTAGCGGCCGGCGGCGACGGCGAAGATCTCGCGCCGCTCGGGCTCGGCGAGCAGCACGGCCGGGTCGAGGTGGCCGGCGTGCAGTCCGTCCTCGACGTCGTGGACGGAGTACGCCACGTCGTCGGCCCAGTCCATGACCTGGGCCTCGAAGCACTGCACGTACGGGCGGTCCGCGGGGGCGGTGCGGCGCAGCCACTCGAAGACCGGCAGGTCGTCCTCGTACACACCGAACTTGGGGCTGGTGGGGTCGGTGGGGTGCCCGCCGTGCGGCCACGGGTACTTCGTCGCCGCGTCCAGGGCCGCCCGGGTGAGATTGAGGCCGACGCTGATCAGGGCGCCGTCGTCGGCGTGGGCGAACCGCTTCGGCTCCAGCCGGGTCAGGATGCGCAGGCTCTGGGCGTTGCCCTCGAATCCGCCGCATCCGGCCGCGACCTCGGCGAGCACCATCTCGCCGTTGTGGCCGAAGGGCGGGTGCCCGATGTCGTGGGCCAGGCACGCGGTCTCCACCAGATCCGGGTCGCAACCGAGCGCCGCGCCCAGCTCACGGCCCACCTGGGCGCACTCCAGGCTGTGCGTCAGCCGCGTGCGCGGACTGCTGTTGATCGCCCGGGCGTCGTCGACCGGGTCCACCACCTGCGTCTTCCCGGCCAGCCTGCGCAGCCCCGCGGAGTGCAGCATGCGGGCGCGGTCCCGCTGGAACGACGTGCGGCCGGGCCGCTTGTCGGGCTCGGGCACATAGCGTTCGGTGTCGGCTTCGCTGTAGGGGGCGTAGTCGGCCGCCGCGGGGTGGTTCGCGTCCATACCGCGACGGTAGCGGGCGCGGCGCGATACCGGTGGCTACGCCGTGGCCAGCCGCGTCGCGGCGCCGGAAGCGGCCGTACCGGCCAGCGCCCGGTCGTAGCGGTGCAGCACCAGCGCCGCCATCGCCGGGTGCGCGCCGAGCGGGGCGGCGGCGACCCACGGCGCCGCGGCGGCGATCGCGGTGGCGAAGCGGCCGGGCGCGGCGAAGCAGGACGCGACCGCGACACGGTGCCGGCCCCGGGCCACCAGCTGCCGCACCGCCTCGGGGACGTCCGGCCCCGCCGCGGCGTACGCGGGCACCACCGGCACGCCGCCCAGCCGGGCCCGCAGCAGCGCCGCCGTGGCCTCGGTGTCACGGGCCGACTGCGGATCCCGGGACCCGGCGGCGGCCAGCACGATCCCGGTACGGCCGGCGCTCTCCGCCGATCCGGCACCCCAGCCGGCCTCGGCCAGGCGGGCGTGCAGCGCCTCCGCGAGCAGCGGGTGCGGGCCGAGCGGCGCCGCGATCCGGCCGCGCAGGTGCGCAGCGCGCGCCAGGGCCTGCGGGATGTCCTGTTTGACGTGGTAGCCGCGGGTCAGCATCAGCGGCACGAGGACGGCGTCCCCGCGCAGCGCGGCGAGGGTGTCGCCCAGCAGGGGCTCGTTGAGCTCGATGTGGCCGAGCCGCACGGTCAGGCCCGGGCGCAGGGCCCTGATCCGGTCCAGCAGCGCGTGCGCGGTGCGCAGCGCCTCCGGCTCGCGGCTGCCGTGCGCGACGGCGACGAGGACCGGGGGGCGGCGGCCCGCGGACGAGGCCGCGGAGCGCAGGGTCACCCGGGAGAGCTGGCTGCTGAGCTGTGCGCCGATCCGGGACAGGAGCTGCGCCGTGCTGTCGAAGTGGTCCGGTCCGGGCACGCCGTGGAGCGTGGGTTCCTTGGCCGTCATGGACCGAGTGTGGCGAGCGGGGGTTGCCGGGCCGTTGCACGGACATGACGACTGGTTTCCGCCACTTCACACACGGTGCGCGGCGGTGTGAGGCGGCACGCCGCGGCGGCCCCCGCGCCCGCCGCCCCGCGTCAGCGGTGCTTCCAGTCCCCGCTCGCGATGGGGCGGCCCTTCTCGCGCAGCTCCCGCTCGTGGTCCCCCGCCGCCAGGTACACCCACGCGGACAGCGTCTGCCCGCCGTAGGTGCGCACGTCACGGACGACGCGCTGGTACAGGTTCCCCGCGGCGCCCGGGGAGTACTCCTCCAGGCGGTCGAGGTCGGCGAGCACCTCCTGGTACAGGTCGTCGACCGGGTGGATCACATCGCCGTGGACGCGGCCCCGCTCGTCCGCGACGGCGTACGGATAGCCCGGGCCGTCGAAGAGCAGCGCGCCGTGCAGCACGGCGGGCGTCTCGGACGACGTACGGCCGCGCAGCAGCCAGGAGTGGTTGATCTCGCCGGGCCGCAGGGTCCCGTACACGAAGAACGGGAGGCGGGAATGGTCATCGCGCATCACCATCATGGAACCGCAGGGACGTGCGGGACGTCGACTCGGACGTGGGACAGGTCGGAAAGACATCAGGAGCGGCGCGGGTGGCACGGGCGGCCCGGGCCGCCGGAACGCGGTCGGCGCGGGCCGCCCGGGCGGCCGTGGCGCGGCTGCCGCGATCGCGGCGGGGCCGGCGGCGCCTGCTGTGGGCAGCCGTGGCGGCGTGCGTGCTGGCGCTGCTGCCCGCGACGTGGCTCCAGGCGAGCGCGGACGGACGGGTCCGGACCGTGGCCGACGCCCCCGCCGAGCCGGTCGCGGTCGTCTTCGGCGCGGGCCTGTGGAACGGCGAGCCCTCCCCCTACCTCGCCCACCGGCTCGACGCGGCCGCCGAACTGTGGGCGGCGGGCAAGGTGCGGGCCGTCCTGGTCACGGGCGACAACAGCCGCACCGACTACGACGAGCCGACCGCGATGCGGGACTACCTGGCCGCGCACGGGGTGCCCCGGGAGAAGGTCGTCCTGGACTACGCCGGCTTCGACACGTGGGACTCCTGCGCCCGCGCCAAACGGATCTTCGGCGTCGACCGGGCGCTGCTGGTCAGCCAGGGCTTCCACATCCGCCGCGCACTGGCGCTGTGCGAGGCGGCGGGGATCGATGCGTACGGGATCGGGGTCGACGAGCGGCACGACGTGACCTGGTACTACGGGGGTACCCGTGAGGTCGCGGGGGCCGTCAAGGCGGCCTTCGACGCGGCCTTCACCCCCGATCCGCGGTTCCTCGGGCCCAGCGAGGCCGGGGTCCGGCGCGCGCTTCGCTAGCGCCCGTACCTCGTGTGCGGCGGCGCTGTCGTGTGTTGAGGGGGCGATCAGTTGCCGCGTGTGCGTTGCGCGCTGCATGCGTGGTGGGCCGGGGTCGGGGCCTCCGGGGCTGCACGTCCTGGACTGGCATATTCACGTGCATGGCGGGCACCTTCTTTTCCCGCCCCGGATGCCGCACCCCCGACAGAAACCACGGACAAGCCGCACACGACGACGGGCCGCAAGGGGCACCCCCGCACCCCGCGCCCCCTCACACCGTGGCGCGCCGCGCGCTGAGCGCACCGTACGCCGGGCGTAACGCCCGTGGGCCCGGCGGGAAACACCCCCCGCACATCGTGGACGTATGAGTACCGCGCCCCGCACCGCGCCCACCGTCGACACCCACTGCCCGTACTGCGCCCTGCAGTGCGGAATGGGCCTGCGCCCCAACCGCGGCGGCACCGCCGACGTGGTGGAGCGCGACTTCCCCGTGAACAGGGGCGCCCTGTGCGGCAAGGGCCGGACCGCGCCCGACGTGCTGTCCCCCGGGGCGCGGCTGACCGAGCCCCTGCTGAGGAACCCCGCCTCGGGCCGGCTGGAGCCGGCCGCCTGGGGCGAGGCCCTGGACCGGGTCGCGGAGGGCCTGCTCCGGGTGCGGGCCGCCCACGGCCCCGATGCCGTCGGCGTCTTCGGCGGCGGGGGCCTGACCAACGAGAAGGCTTACGCGCTCGGCAAGTTCGCCCGCGTCGTACTGCGGACGTCCCAGATCGACTACAACGGCCGCTTCTGCATGTCCTCCGCCGCGGCCGCCCACAACAGGGCCTTCGGCCTGGACCGGGGGCTGCCGTTCCCGCTCGCCGACATCCCGCGCACCGGGTGCGTGATCCTGGTCGGCTCGAACCTGGCCGAGACGATGCCGCCCGCACTGCGGTATCTCACGGAGCTGAAGGAGAACGGCGGCCGCCTGATCGTCGTGGACCCGCGCCGTACGCGCACCGCCGAGCACGCCGACCTGCATCTGCAGCCGCGTCCCGGCACCGACCTCGCCCTCGCGCTGGGCCTGCTGCACCTGGTGGTCGCGGAGGGCCTCGTGGACGAGGGTTTCGTCGCGGAGCGGACCACCGGCTGGCCGGAGGCGCGCGCCGCGGCGATGGCGCACTGGCCGGAGCTGGTCGAGCGGATCACGGGCGTGCCGGTGCCGAGCCTCCGCGAGGCGGTGGAGATGTTCTGCGGGGCCCCGGAAGGGATGGTGCTGACCGCCCGCGGTCCGGAGCAGCAGTCGAAGGGCACGGACACGGTCAGCGCGTGGATCAACCTCTGCCTGGCGACGGGCCGGGCGGGGCGGCCGCTGTCCGGGTACGGCTGCCTCACCGGGCAGGGCAACGGCCAGGGCGGCCGGGAGCACGGCCAGAAGGCCGACCAGCTGCCCGGTTACCGCAGGCTCGACGACCCGGCGGCCCGCGCGCACGTGGCCGGCGTGTGGGGCGTCGAACCGGACGACCTCCCGGCGCCGGGGCGCAGCGCGTACGAACTGCTGGACGCGCTGGGCCGGGACGTGAAGGGCCTGCTGCTGATGGGGTCCAACCCGGTGGTCTCCGCGCCGCGGGCGGCGCACATCACGGAACGCATCGCCGCGCTGGACTTCCTCGCCGTGTGCGACGTGGTGCTGTCCGAGACCGCGGCGATGGCGGACGTGGTGCTGCCGGTCACGCAGTGGGCCGAGGAGACGGGCACGACGACCAACCTGGAGGGGCGGGTCCTGCTGCGGCGCAGGGCCCTCGACCCGCCGGCGGGTGTGCGCAGCGATCTGTACGTGCTGAACGGGCTCGCCGCGCGCCTGGGCTGGGAGAAGGGCTTCCCGGCCGAACCGGAGGAGGTCTTCGACGAGTTGCGCCGCGCGTCCGCGGGCGGCCCCGCGGACTACTCGGGGATCACCTACCGCCGCATCGAGGCGGAGGACGGGGTGTTCTGGCCGTGCCCGGACGTGCCGGCCGCCGCGCACGCGGGCACGCCGCGGCTGTTCCTGGACCGCTTCGCGACGCCGGACGGCCGGGCCAGGTTCGTACCGGTGCTGCACCGTCCGGCGGCCGAGGAACCGGATGAGGACTTCCCGCTGTACCTGACGACCGGCCGGGTGCTGGCGCAGTACCAGTCGGGCGCCCAGACGCGGCGGGTGAAGGAGCTGAACGCCGCCGCGCCCGGCCCCTTCGTGCAGCTCCACCCGCACCTGGCCGAGCGCATCGGCGTCGCCGAGGGCGACCCCGTCGCCGTCACCTCGCGCCGCGGCCGCGCGGTGGCACCGGCCCGGGTGGACCACGCCATCCGTCCGGACACGGTCTTCATGCCGTTCCACTGGGCGGGCGAGGGCCGGGCGAACACCCTGACCAACCCGGCGCTCGACCCGGCCTCCCGCATGCCGGAGTTCAAGGTGTGCGCGGTCCGGGTCGAGCGGCCGTAGCGACGATCGGGCCGCCGGGCCGCGCAAGCCGGGTCGCGGGGCCCATGGCGTGGGCCGCGGCGAGGAAGAGGGCCCCGACGAGGAGCCAGCCGGCGGTGCCTCCGGTGAGGACGAGGGCCGTGAGGAGGACCGGGCCGAGGGTGCGGGCGGCGGCGGTGCCGGCTCCGAAGAAGCCCTGGTACTGGCCCTGGCGGTCCGGTGGGGCGAGGTCGAAGGCGATCTGCCAGGAGCCCGCGGACTGCAGCATCTCCCCGGCGACCTGCAGGGCGGCGCCGGCCAGCAGCACGGCCGCCGCGACGGGCGCCGAACCGCCGTACGCCGAGAGGGCGAAGACGGCGCAGGAGGCGAGCAGCAGGACGCCGGAGCGGCGTACGGCGCGGGTCGCGGAGGGCAGGCCGGTCACGGCGCGGGCCGTGCGGACCTGGCAGAGGGTCACGGCGGCGGTGTTGAGCAGCAGCAGGGCGGAGACGATCCAGCCGGGGGCGGCGGTGCGCTGCACGACCCAGAGCGGGACGACCAGCGACAGCAGCGGCATGCCAGCAGCAGGACCGCGTTGAGCGCGGCGACCAGGGCGTACGGGCGGTCGCGGAGCACCGCGAGGGCGGGTTCCGCGGGAGCGGCGGGGGGCCGGGGCGGTACGGCGGGCAGCCGGCCCAGCAGGACGGCGCAGACGAGGAAGCCGGCCACGTCGACGGCGAGGACCGCGAGGTAGGCGGTGCGCGTGTCGGCGTGCAGGGCGAGCCCGCCGAGCGCCGCGCCGATGCCGAGCCCGGCGTTGAGGGTGGACTGGAGGTACGCCAGCAGTCCGGTCCTGGCGGCCGGGACGACCAGGGCGGCCAGCAGGGCCTGGCGGGCGGCGGCGAGCCCGCACTGGCCGACGGCGTAGGCGCAGGCGGCGAGAAGGAACGCCGCGAAGGAGCGGGCGACGAGGAAGCCGGCGACCGAGGCGGCCGTGGCGAGCGCCAGCACGACCGCCGTACCGCGCGGGCCGCGCCGGTCGGCGAGGTGGCCGAGGGGCACACCCGCGACCGAGCCGATGCCCCAGGCGAGGGTGAGGCCGAGGCCGACCCGCTCGGGCGGAAGGCCGACGATCCGGGTGAAGTAGAGCGCGGAGCAGACGAGGTAGGCGCCGTCACCGACGGAGTTGGCCAGCTGGGCGAGGACGAGGAGCCGGGGCGCTCCGGAGGGCGGGGCGAGCCGCGCGAGGGGCATGGGGCCACCGTAGGGGGCAGGGCGGACCGCCGGGGAGGGCCACTGCGCACCGGATCCGCTGGGCCACTTCCCGCTCACAGCGGGCCCCGGCCGGCGCTGAGGGCACTGTTCCCCGGGGGAAACGACGGGGATGCGGCCGGTTAACAGCGGCACCGCACGCTCGTCGCATGAGGATGGTGGTGGTCGGCGGCGGAATGGCGGGGGCGCGCCTCGCGCAGCGCCTGGCGCCCTCCGGCGCGGACGTCACGGTGATCGGCGAGGAGCGGCACGCCCCGTACAACCGGGTGCTGCTCGCGGAGGTGCTGGCCGGCCGGTACGCGCCCGACGTGGTCGCCCTGCCGGGCGCGCCCGGCGCGGTGGTGCGCCGGGGCGTGCGGGTGGTGCGGATCGACCGCGACGAGCGGACCGTGGTCTGCGACGACGGCGGTGCGGTCCGGTACGACAGGCTGGTGCTGGCGACCGGCTCCAACCCGGTGCTGCCGCCGCTGCGCGGGCTGTTCGCCGAGGGCAGCGGCACGTTCCCCGAGGGGGTGCACGCCTTCCGCACGATGGACGACTGCCTGGCGCTCTCGGCGGCGGTGCGCCCCGGGGCCCGCGCGGTGATCGTCGGCGGCGGGCTGCTCGGGGTGTCGGCGGCGCGGGCGCTGGCGGCGCGCGGCGCGCAGGTGGTGATCGCCACCCAGGGCGAACATCTGATGGAACGCCATCTGGACGAGGCGGCTTCGGGGTTGCTGCGCGCGCATCTGGAGGGGCTGGGCGTCGAGGTGCACACCCAGTGCCGGGTGCGCGGTCTGCTGACCCGTGGTGAGGACGGCGTCGCGCAGCCCTCACGGCAGTTGCGGCTCGCCCTGTCGGCGCGCGGCGACCGGACTGCCGGCGCGCGCCCGTTGACCCTGCCCCGCGAAGCCGCAGGCGGCCGCACGGCCGCGCGCCCCGTCGTCACCGCCGTCGAACTCGCCGACGGCTACTGCCTCGGCACCGACCTCGTCGTCCTGGCCTGCGGGGTCCGGCCGCGGGTCGGGCTCGCCCAGGCGGCGGGCCTGGCGGTCGCCAAGGGCGTGGTCGTGGACGACGCCCTGCGCACCTCCGACCCGTCCGTGCACGCCGTCGGCGACTGCGCCCAGCACGACGGCGTCGTCTACGGTCTCGCGGGTCCGGCCACCGAGCAGGCGGACGCGCTGGCGGACGTCCTGACGGCCGGCCCCGCGCGGCGGTACGGCGGCACCCGTTCGCTGACCCGGCTCACCCTGAACGGCCCGGCCGCCCTGGACATCGCCGCCTTCGGCGAGACCACGCCCGCGCCGGGCGACGACGTGCTCCGCCTCGCCGACGCCACACGCGGCGCCTACCGCAAGGTCGTCCTGCGCGGTGACCGCCTGGTCGGCGGAATCCTCCTCGGCGACCTCAGCACCGTGGGCGCCCTGGCCCGCACCTGGGAGGGCGACGAGCCGCTGCCCTCCTCTCCGCTTCACCTGCTCACCGACAACGGAGGGTCCTGATATGACCACGCCCACCATCGTGCTCGTCGGCCACGGGATGGTCGGACAGCGGTTCCTTGAGGCGCTGGCCGACCGGGGCCTGACCTCCCGCGCCCGGGTGGTGGTGTTCTGCGAGGAGCCCCGTCCGGCGTACGACCGCGTCCACCTCACCTCGTACTTCGCGGGCACCAGCCCCGAGGGGCTGTCCCTGGTGGAGGCCGGCTTCATGGCCGAGCACGGCATCGAGCTCCACCTGGGCGATCCGGCGGTCGCCGTGGACCGGCAGGCCCGGACGGTCACGGCCCGCTCGGGTCTGACGGTCGGCTACGACACGCTGGTGCTGGCCACCGGCTCGTACCCCTTCGTGCCGCCGGTCCCCGGCAAGGACGCGACGGGGTGCTTCGTCTACCGCACGATCGAGGACCTGCTGGCGATCGAGGAGTACGCGATGACCTCGCGCACCGGCGCGGTGGTCGGCGGCGGGCTCCTCGGCCTGGAGGCGGCGGGCGCGCTCAAGGGGCTCGGACTGGACACGCACGTCGTGGAGTTCGCGCCGCGCCTGATGCCGGTGCAGGTCGACGAGGGCGGCGGCGAGGCGCTGCGGCGCACCATCGAGGACATGGGCGTGGCCGTCCACACGGGGGTGGGCACGCGGGAGGTCCTCATGGCCGGGGACGGCTCGGTCACGGCCATGGCCCTGTCGGACGGTTCGTCGCTCGACGTCGACCTGGTGGTCTTCTCGGCGGGCGTACGGCCCCGGGACCAGCTGGCCCGCGAGTGCGGGCTGCCGGTCGGCGAGCGCGGCGGCGTCGTCGTCGACGCGGCCTGCCGCACCGATGACCCGCACGTCTACGCGATCGGCGAGTGCGCGCTGGCCGCCGACGGCCGGGTCTACGGCCTGGTGGCGCCGGGCTACGACATGGCGGAGACCGCCGCGAAGGCGATCGCGGGCGAGGCGGGCTCCTTCACCGGCGCCGACACCTCCACCAAGCTCAAGCTGCTCGGTGTCGACGTGGCCTCCTTCGGCGACGCGCACGGCGCGACCGCGGGCTGCCTGGACGTCGTCTACTCCGACTCCCGCTCCGGCGTCTACAAGAAGCTGGTCGTCTCGCCCGAGGGCGTGCTGCTGGGCGGCATCCTGGTCGGGGACGCCGAGCAGTACGGCATGCTGCGCCCGCTGACGGGCTCGGTGCCGCCGGTCTCCCCCGAGCAGCTGGTGCTCCCGGCGGGCGCCGGGGCGCCCGTGGCGCTCGGCCCGTCGGCGCTGCCGGACGAGGCGGTGATCTGCTCCTGCCACAACGTCGCCAAGGGCACCATCCGCGGCGCGGTCACGGAGCACGGCTGCACCACGGTCCCCGAGGTGAAGAAGTGCACCAAGGCCGGCACCGGCTGCGGCAGTTGCGTGAAGGTGCTGGGCCAGTTGGTCACCGCGGAGCTGGAGGCCTCGGGCGTCGAGGTCGACAAGGGCCTGTGCGGCTGCTTCGGCCACACCCGCCAGGAGCTGTACGAGATCGTGCGGGCCCTGCGGATCACCACCTTCCGCGAGCTGATCGACCACCACGGCCGGGACGGCGCACGCGGTGGCGACGGCTGCGAGGTCTGCAAGCCGGCCGTCGGCTCGATCATCGCCTCGCTCGCCCCGACGATCGGCGCGTCGGGCTACGTCCTGGACGGCGAGCAGGCCGCGCTGCAGGACACCAACGACCACTTCCTGGCCAACCTGCAGAGAAACGGGTCGTACTCGATCGTGCCGCGCATCCCGGGCGGTGAGATCACCCCCGAGAAGCTGATCGTCATCGGCGAGGTGGCGCGCGACTTCGGCCTCTACACCAAGATCACCGGCGGTCAGCGGATCGACCTCTTCGGCGCCCGGGTCGAGCAGCTGCCGATGATCTGGGCCCGGCTGGTCGACGCCGGCTTCGAGTCCGGCCACGCGTACGGCAAAGCGCTGCGCACCGTGAAGTCCTGCGTGGGGCAAACCTGGTGCCGCTACGGCGTGCAGGACAGCGTGCGCATGGCCATCGACCTGGAGCTGCGCTACCGGGGCCTGCGCTCCCCGCACAAGCTCAAGTCCGCCGTCTCCGGCTGCCAGCGCGAGTGCGCGGAGGCGCAGAGCAAGGACTTCGGCGTCATCGCCACCGCGAACGGCTGGAACCTCTACGTCGGCGGCAACGGCGGCGCCACCCCGCGCCACGCGGACCTGCTCGCCCAGGACCTGAGCGACGCGGAGCTGGTCCGGCTCATCGACCGCTTCCTGATGTTCTACATCCGCACCGCCGACCGCCTGGAGCGCACCGCCGGCTGGCTGGAGCGGATCGAGGGCGGGCTCGACCACGTGCGGGACGTCGTCGTCCACGACTCGCTGGGCATCTGCGGGGAGCTGGAGCGGCTGATGGCCGACCACGTCGCCAACTACCGCGACGAATGGGCCGAGACCCTGGGCGACCCGGAGAAGCTGCGGCGCTTTGTCTCCTTCGTCAACGCGCCGGGCGTGCCGGACCCGTCGGTCGGGTTCGTCCCCGAGCGGGACCAGGTCAAGCCCGACCTCGGCCTCCTCGCCGGCCCGGTGCTCACCGTCCGCACCCTCGAAGGGAGCACCACCGCATGACCGTCGAAGTCCTCCTCCCCGGCACCGCCGACTGGTTCGCCGTCTGCGAGCACGAGGTCCTCACCCCCGGCCGCGGCGTCGCCGCCCTCCTCCCCGGCGGCCGCCAGGCCGCCCTCTTCACCGACCGGCACGGCCGCCTCTACGCCATCGACAACCGCGACCCCTTCACCGGCGCCTACGTCCTGTCCCGCGGCCTGCTCGGCTCGACCGCCGAGGGCCGGGCCTTCGTCGCCTCCCCGCTGCTCAAGCAGCGCTTCGACCTGGAGAACGGCCGCTGCCTCGACGACGAGGCGGTCTCGGTGCCGGCCTTCGCGGTCCGGACGCGATGACCCGCGCGGCGCCTGCTTGAATCGACGCATGGTCGATCTTCAGGTGCTGCGGGTGTTCATCGGTCCCGACGGGCGGGGCGGGAATCTGCTCGGCGTCGTACGGGACGGGGAGTCCGTGCCCGGGGCGCAGGCGCGGCAGCGGCTGGCCGCGGAGCTCGGGTACAGCGAGACCGTGTTCGTGGACGACGCCGAGCGCGGAGTCGTGGACATCTGGACGCCGAGTGTGCGGCTGCCGTTCGCGGGCCATCCCACGGTGGGCACGGCGTGGCTGCTGGGGGCCGGGGTGCTCCGGCCGCCCGCCGGCGAGGTGAAGGCGTGGGCGGAGAACGAGTTCACATGGGTGCGCGGGCGCGCCGCGTGGGCGTCGGGACGCCGTACACAGCGGTACGGCTCTCCCGCGGAGGTGGACGCGCTGCCGGCGCCGCCGCCCGGGGAGGGCTGGCTGTACGCCTGGGCCTGGGCGGACGAGGCCGCCGGACGGGTGCGGGCCCGGGCCTTCCCGCGGCGGGGCGACGGCATCGTGGAGGACGAGGCGACGGGGGCGGCCGCCCTGGTGCTCACCGGTGAGCTGGGGCGGCCGCTGGACGTCCGTCAGGGCGTGGGATCGCAGATCCTGACCCGGGTGCATCCGGACGGCTCCGTCGACATCGGCGGCCGGGTGGCCTTCGCCGGCTGAGCGGTGGCACGGGCCGCGCCGTTTGACCGTACGGCCGCAGCCGTGGCCGCCGCCCACGGCGGCCGCACACCGTCTGACCTGCCAAGTCACACCCACTCGGGCTCCGGATGCGGATCTTCGTCGGGGCGGTGATGCTGAGAGAAGTGCCACTCACGGCGAGGAGGACAGCGATGTCCATGTTCGACAAGATCAAGGCCAAGCTGAAGGGCCACGAGAGCCAGACCCAGAAGGGCATCGACAAGGGCGGCGACACGCTGGACGACAAGACCGGCGGGAAGTACCAGCGCCAGGTCGACACCGCCCAGGAGAAGCTGGGCGACGAGTTCGGTTCGGGCAGCACCGGCGAGGACCGTCCCCCGCACTCCTGACGCCGAAGGGCCGCCGCGTGCCCGCCAGGGCGGCGCGGCGGCCCTACGCTGGCCCGCATGGCTTGGACCGCGAACGACATCCCCGACCAGAGCGGCCGCACCGCCGTCGTCACCGGCGCGAACAGCGGCCTCGGCTACTGCACCGCCCGCGAGCTGGCCCGCAGGGGCGCACGTGTGCTGCTGGCCTGCCGCAGCGAGACGCGCGGCAAGGAGGCCGTCGAGCGCCTGAAGGCCGAAGTGCCCAGTGCCCGCGCCGGCTACCGCCACCTCGATCTCGGCGACCTCTCCTCCGTGCGCGCCTTCGCCGCCGGGTACGACGACACCGGTCTCGACCTGCTGGTCAACAACGCGGGCGTGATGGCCCTGCCGTACGGCACCACCGCCGACGGCTTCGAGACCCAGATGGGCGTCAACCACCTCGGCCACTTCGCCCTCACCGGGCTGCTGCTGCCGCGCCTGCTGACCACCCCGGGCGCCCGCGTCGTCACCGTCTCCAGCGGCATGCACGCCGTCGCCAACATCGACCCCGGCGACCTCAACAGCGAACGCCGCTACCGCCGCTGGATCGCCTACGGCCGTTCCAAGAGCGCCAATCTGCTCTTCGTCCACGAGCTGTCCCGGCGGCTGGCCGCCGCGGGCGCCGACACCGTCGCCGCGGCGGCGCACCCCGGCTACGCGGACACCAATCTGCAGACCCGCGCCGCGCGCATGGAGAACCGGCGGCTCACCGAACGCCTGATGAACCTCGGCAACCGCGCCATCGCCCAGTCCGCCGACGCCGGCGCGCTCCCGCTGCTCTACGCCGCCACGGCGCCCGGTGTCCTCCCCGACTCCTTCACCGGCCCCCGCTTCCAGGGCTGGCGCGGCTCGCCGGCCCCCTCCTGGCGCGCCTCGTGGACCCGCGACGACCGCGCGGGCGAGCTGCTGTGGGCGGCCTCCGAACAGCTGACGGGCGTCCGGTACGAGCTGCCGGCGGCCCCGTGAGGCAGCCGCCCTCCGCCGCCGCGCCGCCCCGGGGCGTCTACCGGGCCGGCGAATGCGACAGACCGCGGCGGGTGGTTCACGCTGTGCCGCCGACGGCGTCGGGGCACGCACCCCGGCCTTCCGGTGCGCGACCCGTCCGCGGCGATGGGTCCGGGCGGCCACCCCGTCGTCCCTGGAGTGGTCGTGGAACGTCGGACCTTCCTGCGCGGAACGGTGCCCGGCACCTCGGCGGCCGCCTTCGGCGGCACCCTCATGCGCGCAGCGGCCTGTGCCGCGCCGCCCAGCCGGGCGCCGGCCCCTACGGCGCGCTGCCGAGCGGCCGACGCCAACGGCATTGCGCTGCCGAGCGGTTTCACCAGCCGTGTCATCGCCCGCTCCGGCCAACCGTCGCGGGCACGTCGTACACCTGGCACAACGCGACCGACGGCGGCGCGTGCTTCGCCGACGGCGCCGGGTGGATCCACGTCTCCGGGTCGGAGATCGAACCGGGCGGCGGGGCGAGCGCGGTCAGGTTCGGCTCCTCCGGTGACATCACCGCTGCCTACCGGATCCTCTCCGGCACCCGGCAGAACTGCGCCGGCGGCAGGACACCGTGGACCACCTGGCTGTCGTGCGAGGAAGTCAGCCGCGGCCACGTCCACGGGACCCACCCCCGGGGCAGCTCGTCGGGCGGCATCAGCTACGAGGTGCGCGGCCCGTTCAGGCCGTAGCCCGGTCGCGGCCGGACGAGGAAGCGGGGGCGGCACCTTCGCACAAAGGTGCCGCCCCCGGTGAGGGTTGGAGATGGTCTTCAGGGCCGGGGTTACCGGCTGTCGCTGCCCTTGCTCTGCGCTGCGGCCCGGCCCGCCTCCAGGCGGGCGACGGGGATGCGGAACGGGGAGCAGGAGACGTAGTCCAGGCCCACCTCGTGGAAGAAGTGGACGGACTCGGGGTCACCGCCGTGCTCGCCGCAGACGCCGAGCTTGAGGTCGGGCCGGGTGGCACGGCCGGCCGCGGCGGCGGAGCGGACGAGGGAGCCGACGCCGTCCTTGTCGATGGTCTCGAACGGGGAGACGCCGAAGATGCCCTTCTCCAGGTAGGCGGTGAAGAAGCTGGCCTCGACGTCGTCGCGGCTGAAGCCCCAGACCGTCTGGGTGAGGTCGTTGGTGCCGAAGGAGAAGAACTCGGCGGCCTCCGCGATCTGACCGGCGGTCAGGGCGGCGCGCGGCAGCTCGATCATCGTGCCGAGGGTGAGCCGGAGCTCGGTGCCGGTGGCGGCCTCGACCTCGGCGATGACGGCCTCGGCCTCCTCGCGGACGATCTCCAGCTCCTGGACGGTGCCCACCAGCGGGATCATGATCTCGGCGCGCGGGTCGCCCTTGGCGTCCTTGCGCTCCGCGGCGGCCTCCGCGATCGCCCGTACCTGCATGGCGAACAGACCCGGGATGACCAGGCCGAGGCGGACACCGCGCAGGCCGAGCATCGGGTTCTGCTCATGGAGCTTGTGGACGGCCTGGAGCAGGCGCAGGTCGTTCTCGTTGGCGTCCTTGCGGGACTCGGCGAGCGCGACCCGGACCGACAGTTCGGTGATGTCGGGCAGGAACTCGTGCAGCGGCGGGTCCAGCAGGCGCACGGTCACCGGCAGCCCGTCCATCGCCTCGAAGAGCTCGATGAAGTCGGACCTCTGCAGCGGCAGCAGCGCGGAGAGGGCCTTGTCGCGCTCGGAGTCGGTGTCGGCGAGGATCAGCCGTTCGACCAGCTCGCGGCGCTCGCCGAGGAACATGTGCTCGGTGCGGCACAGGCCGATGCCCTGGGCGCCGAAGCGGCGGGCGCGGGAGGCGTCCTCGGCGTTGTCGGCGTTGGCGCGCACCCGCAGGCGGCGGACGCGGTCCGCGTACGCCATGATCCGGTGCACCGCACGCACCAGCTCGTCGGCGTCGTCGGCGCCCGCGTGCATGCGGCCCTCGAAGTACTCCACGACCGGGGACGGGACGACCGGCACCTTGCCCAGGTAGACCTTGCCGGAGGAGCCGTCGATGGAGATGACGTCGCCCTCCTCGACGACGATCCCGCCGGGCGCGGTCATCCGGCGCCGCTTGGTGTCGACCTCGAGCTCCTCGGCGCCGCAGACACAGGTCTTGCCCATGCCGCGGGCGACGACGGCCGCGTGCGAGGTCTTGCCGCCGCGCGAGGTGAGGATGCCCTCGGCGGCGATCATGCCGTTGAGGTCGTCGGGGTTGGTCTCACGGCGGATGAGGATGACCTTCTCGCCGGAGCGCGACCACTTGACGGCGGTGTACGAGTCGAAGACGGCCTTGCCGACCGCCGCGCCCGGCGAGGCGGCGATGCCCCAGCCGATCCGCTCGGCCTTCGCCTTCTCGTCGAAGCGGGGGAACATCAGCTGCGCCAGCTGGGCGCCGTTGACCCGCTGCAGCGCCTCGGCCTCGTCGATCAGGCCCTGGTCGACCAGCTGGGTGGCGATGCGGAAGGCGGCGGCCGCGGTGCGCTTGCCGACGCGGGTCTGCAGCATCCACAGCTTGCCGCGCTCGATGGTGAACTCGATGTCGCACAGGTCCTTGTAGTGCGTCTCGAGGGTCTCCATGATCTGCATCAGCTGGTCGTAGGACGCCTTGTCCAACTGCTCCAGCTCGGCGAGCGGCACGGTGTTGCGGATGCCCGCCACGACGTCCTCGCCCTGCGCGTTGCTCAGGTAGTCGCCGTACACGCCCTGGTGGCCGGTGGCCGGGTCGCGGGTGAAGGCGACGCCGGTGCCGGAGTCGGAGCCGAGGTTGCCGAAGACCATCGAGCAGACGTTGACGGCGGTGCCGAGGTCGCCGGGGATGCGCTCCTGGCGACGGTAGAGCTTGGCGCGCTCGCCGTTCCAGGAGTCGAAGACCGCCCGGACGGCCAGGTCCATCTGCTCACGCGGCTCCTGCGGGAAGTCCCGTCCGGTCTCCTTGGCGACGACGGCCTTGAACTGCTCGACCAGGCCCTGCAGGTCGGCCGCGTCCAGGTCGAGGTCGTTGTGGGTGCCCTTGGCCCGCTTGGCCTCCTCCAGCGCCTCCTCGAAGAGCTCGCCGTCGACGCCCAGCACGGTCTTGCCGAACATCTGGATGAGGCGCCGGTAGGAGTCCCACGCGAAGCGCTCGTTGCCGGCCTGCGCGGCCAGGCCGGTGACCGACGCGTCGGACAGGCCGATGTTGAGGACGGTGTCCATCATGCCCGGCATGCTGAACTTCGCCCCGGAGCGGACCGACACCAGCAGCGGGTCGTCCGCCTGCCCGAGCTTCTTGCCCATCTTCTGCTCGAGCGCTTCGAGGTGCGCACTCACCTCGTCGCGCAGCGCCGCGGGTTCGGCGCCGGACTCCAGGTAGACCTTGCACGCCTCGGTGGTGATCGTGAAGCCCGGAGGGACGGGCAGACCGAGGTTGGTCATCTCGGCAAGGTTCGCTCCCTTGCCGCCGAGCAGGTCCTTGAGGTCCTTGTTGCCCTCAGTGAAGTCGTAGACGAACTTCTGGATTACTTGTTCTTCCGACACGGGACTCGCTCCTCGCGGCCGGGATGCCCTGACGGCGGGGAGCGTACCCATCTCGAAGGCGCCGCAGTACGTCAATCACCAGGTCACACGGTCGTAACCACCCATCCGCCGAGAGATCGAAAGCGCTGACGTCCCTCCGGGTGAACACTGGATGCGTTCAATCGTCGAACACATGCTCTCGCCACGTGATCGCCCCACTCGGAATCGACTACTCCACGTGAGGATGACTTGATCAGGTGACCACGACAACGATGGCACCCAGTGCCACTCATTGGAGAGGTGTCATGACACTCTCGCCGCTCATCTGAGCGACGCCCCTATCAGGCGTGGCGAGAATCACTCGTCCTCACGGCTCCCCGTCTTACGGTGCGGACGTCCGCGTGGACCGGGGAAACGTCCTCAGCCGCCCGAAGTGTCCAGCTCGGCATCGGCGCCGACGACCACCGAGCAGTCGTAGGGGTCCTTCAGCCAGCCGTCCGGGAGCACCACGCGCTTGGTCCCGGCCGTCCGGCCGCGCGGCCCCTCGGCGCCATCCGGCCAATTCTGGTCCAGGTCGAGATCGGCGAGGTGGGCGTCGAGTTCGGCGAGGGAGGACGTCATCGCCAGCTTGCGGCGCATCTCGGAGCCGACCGAGAAGCCCTTGGTGTACCAGGCGACGTGCTTGCGGAAGTCGATGACGCCGCGCTCCTCGTCGCCCAGCCACTGTCCCAGCAGCTCGGCGTGGCGGCGCATCACCCCCGCGACCTCGCGCAGCGTCGGGGCGGCCGGGGCGCCGCCGCCCTCGAAGGCGGCCACGAGGTCGCCGAAGAGCCAGGGCCGGCCGAGGCAGCCGCGGCCGACGACGACGCCGTCGCAGCCGGTCTCCCGCATCATGCGGACCGCGTCCTCGGCGCTCCAGATGTCGCCGTTGCCCAGCACCGGGATCTCCGGGACGTGCTCCTTGAGGCGGGCGATCGCCTCCCAGTCGGCCGTGCCGCCGTAGTGCTGGGAGGCGGTCCTGCCGTGCAGCGCGACGGCCGTGACACCCTCCTCGACGGCGATCCGGCCGGCGTCCAGGTAGGTGAGGTGGTCGTCGTCGATGCCCTTGCGCATCTTGATGGTGACCGGCAGGTCGCCGGCGTTGCCGACCGCCTCGCGCAGGATCGAGCGGAGCAGGTTGCGCTTGTACGGCAGGGCCGAGCCGCCGCCCCGGCGGGTCACCTTGGGGACGGGGCAGCCGAAGTTCAGGTCGATGTGGTCGGCCAGGTCCTCGTCGACGATCATCCGGACCGCCTTGCCGACGGTGACCGGGTCGACCCCGTACAGCTGGATCGAGCGCGGCTTCTCGCTGCCGTCGAAGTGGATCAGCTGCATCGTCTTGTCGTTGCGCTCGACGAGGGCCCGGGTGGTGATCATCTCGGAGACGAAGAGCCCCTTGCCGCCGGAGAACTCACGGCACAGCGTGCGGAACGGCGCGTTCGTGATCCCGGCCATCGGTGCCAGCACCACCGGCGGCCACACGGTGTGCGGGCCGATGCGGAGTGCGGGAGCGGTGGCGTCAGCAGTCATGCGGACCATTCTCCCGTATCGCCGGGGAGGCACTGGCTGTAACGTGAAATGGTTACACACGTACAATCAATCCACGGGCCCGGGTCATCGACCCGGGCCACCGCCACGGAGACAGGAACGGCCGATGCCCGAGCTGAGCCGGCGCAGACGTCTGCTGGTGCTGGCCATCTGCTGCATGAGCCTGCTGATCGTCAGCCTCGACAACACCATCCTGAACGTCGCGCTGCCCTCGATGCGCCGGGACCTGCACACCTCCATCTCCGGCCTGCAGTGGACCATCGACGCGTACACACTCGTGCTGGCCTCGCTGCTCATGCTCTCCGGCTCCACCGCCGACCGCATCGGCCGGCGCCGGATCTTCCGCACCGGTCTGGTGATCTTCACCGTGGCGTCCGGGCTGTGCAGCATCGCCCCCAGCCTGGAGTGGCTGGTGTTCTTCCGCATGCTGCAGGCGATCGGCGGCTCGATGCTCAACCCCGTCGCGATGTCGATCATCACCAACGTCTTCACCGACCCACGCGAGCGCGCGCGGGCGATCGGGGCGTGGGGCGGCGTCGTCGGCATCAGCATGGCGGCCGGGCCGATCATCGGCGGCGCGCTCGTGGAGTCGGTCGGCTGGCGCTCGGTCTTCTGGATCAACCTGCCCATCGGCCTGCTCGCCTTGGTGCTCACCGCGCGGTACGTCCCCGAGTCCCGCGCCCCCAGGCCGCGCCGGATCGACCCGGTGGGGCAGCTGCTCGTCATCGCGCTGCTCGGCTCGGTGACGTACGCGATCATCGAGGCCCCCGCGGCGGGCTGGGGCTCCCCGGTCATCGTCGGCTGCCTCGTCCTGGCGCTGTGCTCGGCGGTGGTCCTGATCGGCTACGAGCGGCGGCGCACGGAGCCGCTGATCGATCCGCGCTTCTTCCGCAGCGCGCCCTTCAGCGGGGCGACCGTGATAGCGGTGAGCGCCTTCGCGGCCCTCGCCGGCTTCCTCTTCCTCAACACCCTGTATCTGCAGGACCAGCGCGGCATGTCCGCCCTGGAGGCAGGCCTGCACCTGCTGCCGATGGCGGCCATGGCGCTGGTCTGCGCCCCGCTGTCCGGGCGGATCGTCGGCAGCCGCGGGCCCCGGCTGCCGTTGCTGCTGGCGGGTGCGGCCACCACCGCGAGCGGCGTGATGTTCGCCGCGCTGGACGCGACGTCCTCGGACGCCAAGCTGTTCACGGCGTACGTCCTGTTCGGCATCGGCTTCGGCTTCGTCAACGCGCCGATCACCAACACCGCCGTCTCCGGCATGCCGCGGAGCCAGGCCGGGGTCGCCGCAGCGGTCGCCTCGACCAGCCGGCAGGTCGGCCAGTCGCTGGGGGTCGCCGTCATCGGCGCCGCCCTCGCCGCCGGGCTCGGCCTCACCGCGTGGTGGATCATCACGGGCTGCGGTGTGGCGGTCCTGGTGCTGGGCTGGCTCACCTCGGGCCACTGGGCGGCGGGCACGGCCGAACGCGCCGCGGAACGGCTCACCGTGGACGCGGCCCGGGAGCCGGTGGGCGCACGATGAACGAAGGCACCGAGGCGGGCGAGGACAGGGCCACCCGGGTGTGGCGCGATCTGCGCACCCTCGTCCTGGAGCGCAACGAACGCCGCCGTGAGGTGGCCGACGCGCTCGGCATGAGCTTCTTCCGGGTCAAGGCGCTGCGCCGGATAGCGGTGGCCCCCGTGACCCCGGGCGACCTCGCCTCCGACCTCATGACGGACCGCCCGTACGTCACGCTGGTCGTCGACGACCTCGCCCGGCGGGGGCTCGTGGAGCGCACACCGCACCCGCGGGACCGGCGCCGCAAGCTGGTGACCGTCACGCCCGCCGGCGCCGCCGCGGCGGCGGAGGCCGACCGCATCCTGGGCACTCCCCCGCCGGGCCTGGTGGAGCTGGACGCCGCGGAGCTGGCGGTGCTGGACCGCGTCGTGGCGAAGCTGCTGGAGTCCTCGCCCGTGCCCCCCGGGCAGGCGCCGCCCGGGCACGCCTGAAATTCGCGGGCCGTTGTCGGACCCTGGCGCTACGGTCGGCGACATGACCGGAACGCAGATCACCGAGCCCCGCGACGCGCGTTCACGCGCGGCGCTGACACAGCTGACCGCGCGCGGCGTCCGGCCCAGGTATCTGTTCTTCTGGGGCCATCAGCCGCAGCGCGACGGCAGCGTCGGCGCGGGCTGCCTGAGCCAGTGGTGGCCCTCGGAGTTCACCGTCGACGGCATCGGCTACGCCACGGCGGAGCACTGGATGATGGCCGGCAAGGCCCGTCTCTTCGACGACGCGCAGACCCTCGCCAGGATCCTCGCCTCGCCGCACCCGCACGCCGCGAAGAAACTCGGGCGGCAGGTCCGCGGCTTCGACAACGAGACCTGGGAGCGACGGCGCGAGGAGCTGGTCGTGGCGGGCAATGTCGCCAAGTTCGGCCAGGATCCGGCGCTGCGCGGCTATCTGCTGGGCACGGGCTCGCGTGTGCTGGTGGAGGCCAGCCCGGTGGACCGCATATGGGGCATCGGCCTGGCCTCCGACGACGAGCGGGCCGCCGACCCGGCGCAGTGGCGCGGCCTGAATCTGCTGGGCTTCGCGCTCATGGAGACGCGGCGACGGCTCCTCACGCAGGCGCCGGCATAGCGCTCGGGGCGGAGGTGACGATCTCGTACAGCCGGTCCAGCCGCTCGCGGGTGACGTCGTCCGCCGGGATGTAGGTGACCAGCCGGGGGCCCTGGCCTGGGCCGAGCCACAGATGGGTGAAGTGGAAGGTCAGCAGGCCCACCTGGGGGTTGAGGAAGCGCTTGGTGCGGTTCTCCGGATCCTGCACCTCGTGGCGCTCCCACAGTTCCCGGAATTCGGGAGATGCCTGCTCCAGCCGCTTGACCAGTGCCTTCCAGGGCGACTCGGCCAGGTGCTCGGCCATCGCCGCGCGGTACTTGGCGACCAGCTGCCGGCTGGTCTCGTGCCAGTCGGGCAGCCCCTCGCGCCAGGCGGGATCGGTGAAGGCCAGCCACATGATGTTGCGGTCCTCGAAGGGCAGGGCGTCGAGGTCGTCGACCAGCCGCCCATAGGTGCGGTTGTGGGCGATGACGTCGGTGCGGCTGTTGAGGACGGCGGCGGGCAGCGGCTCCAGCTTCGTCAGCATCTCGCGGATCTGGTCGGACATCCCCGGGCACTGGGCGCGCGGGTTGGGGTCCGCCACCCCGGCGAGGAGGAAGACGTGGGTGCGCTCGTTCGGGTCGAGCATCAGGGCGCGGGCGATGGAGTCGGCCACCTGGGCGGAGATCTGGATCTCCCGGGCCTGCTCGAGCCACGTGTACCAGGTCACCCCGACCGCGGCCAGCTGGGCCACCTCCTCGCGGCGCAGCCCCGGGGTGCGCCGCCGGCGGCCGGGCGGGAGTCCGACCTGCTCGGGGGAGATCCGTTCACGGCGGCTGCGGAGGAAGGAGGCGAGCTCGCTCCGCGCGGCGGCGCTGGGAGACGTCATATATCCAGAGTGCCTGAGAGCTCAGACCATTGCCAGGTGGTCCCGATACCTGGATAAACGCTCTCTGGTACCCCCCTGAGAACAGGGCCATGGTGGCATACGTGACCGATCGCATCGAAGCCACCGTCTCCGCCGACCTGCGTTCCCGCGCCGAGGTCCGGCCCCGTGTCATCCGCGTCGGCGCCTGTGACGCGACGCGGGCCCCGAGCACCGCGCCACCGGCCGTGGAAACGCCGCCCGGCTCCGCCGCACCGCTGCTCAGCCCGCTGGGCCTGTTCACCGTGCTGCTGGGCGCCGCACTGCCGCTGATCGACTTCTTCATCGTCAATGTCGCCCTGCCCGCCATCGAGACCGATCTGCACGCCGGGGCCGCGCTGCTGGAGCTGGTGGTCGCCGGTTACGGCGTCGCGTACGCCGTGCTGCTGGTGCTCGGCGGCCGGCTCGGCGATTCCTTCGGGCGCCGCCGGCTCTTCCTCGCCGGCATGGCGGCGTTCGGCCTGACCTCGCTGGCCTGCGGCCTGGCGCCCGACGCGTGGGTGCTGGTGGGGGCCCGGGTCGCGCAGGGCGCGGCGGCCGCGCTGATGCTGCCGCAGGTGCTGGCCACCATCCACTCCGCCACCTCCGGCCACCGCCGGGCGAAGGCGCTGAGCCTGTACGGCGCGACCGCGGGCCTGTCCATGGTCGCGGGCCAGATCCTCGGCGGCGTCCTGGTCGCCGCGGACATCGCCGGGACCGGCTGGCGCGCGGTGTTCCTGGTGAACGTGCCGGTCGCCGCGGCCGGTCTGCTGCTCGCGGTGCGCTCGGTGCCGGAGACCCGTTCCGACCGGCCCGCGCCGGTCGACCGGCCGGGCACCTTCCTGCTGGCGGTGTCGCTGGTGACCCTGCTGGCGCCGCTGACCGAGGGCCGGGCGGCCGGGTGGCCTGTGTGGACCTGGGTGTCGCTGGCCGTCTTCCCGTTCGCGGCCCTGGCCTTCTTCCTGGTCGAGCGGCGGGCCGACCGGGCCGGGCGGATCCCGCTCGTGCCGCCGAGCCTGTTCGCGCTGACCGGCATGCGCCGCGCGCTGCCGCTGCTGGTGCCGTTCTCCATCGGCTTCGGCGGCTTCATGTTCGTGATCGCCGTCGCCCTGCAGCAAGGCCTGCGGTACGGGCCGGTGGAGGCGGGCGCCACGCTCGTGCCGATGGCGGTGGCGTTCTTCGTGGCCTCGCTGGCCGGACCGCGCCTGGTGGGCCGGTACGGCGGGCGGGTGGTCACCGCCGGCGGCGTCCTGCAGGCCCTGGGCATCGCGGTGCTGGCGCTGACCGTGGCCCGCGAGTGGGAGACCGGGATGACCGCCTGGGCCCTGCTGCCGGGTGTCGCGATCGCCGGCTTCGGCCAGGGGCTGCAGCTGCCGGTGCTGTTCCGGCTGGTGCTCGCGGATGTACCGGCCGAGCGGGCCGGCGTGGGCAGCGGGGTCATGATCACCACCCAGCAGTCGGCGCTGGCCCTGGGCGTGGCCACCCTCGGCACGCTCTTCCTCGCCCTGGCCCCGTCGCACGGGACGCGGGACGCACTGGTCGCGGTCCTGGTGGTACAGCTCGCGGCCGTGATCGGGACGGCGCTGCTCAGCCTGCGGCTGCCGCGGCACGTGGGCTGAGGAGGCGGGTTCCGGGTCGGTCGGAGTGCGTGAGTGAGTGACAGCCATGCGCTGACAGATATTGAAATCTGTCAGCGCATGTGTCATTGTCGCCGGTATCCCCACCTGACCTCCTGATCCGATCCAAGGAGTCCCCCATGCAGAACCGCACCCTCGGTTCCACCGGTCCCGCCGTCTCCGCACTCGGTCTCGGCGCCATGGGCATGTCCGCCCTCTACGGCGACGCCGACCGCACCGAGTCGATCGCCACGATCCACGCCGCCCTCGACGCGGGCGTCACGCTGATCGACACCGGCGACTTCTACGGCATGGGCCACAACGAGATGCTCATCGGCGAGGCGCTGCGCACGGCCGCCCCCGCCGACCGCGAGAAGGCCCTCGTCAGCGTCAAGTTCGGCGCCCTGCGCGGGCCCGGCGGCGAGTGGCTGGGCATCGACGGGCGCCCCCAGGCCGTCAGAAACTTCGCCTCGTACTCGCTGCAGCGCCTGGGCACCGACCACATCGACGTCTACCGGATCGCCCGGGTCGACCCGCAGGTCCCCGTCGAGGAGACCGTCGGCGCCATCGCGGAGCTCGTCCAGGCCGGCTACGTGCGCCACATCGGCCTGTCCGAGGTGGGCGCCGCCACCCTGCGCCGCGCGGCCGCCGTGGCCCCGATCACCGATCTGCAGATCGAGTACTCGCTGATCTCCCGCGGCATCGAGGAGGAGATCCTGCCCACCGCCCGTGAGCTGGGCATCGGCATCACGGCGTACGGCGTGCTGTCCCGCGGCCTGATCAGCGGGCACTTCACCCGCGACCGGCAGCTGGCAGGCAACGACTTCCGCGCGATGAGCCCCCGCTTCCAGGGCGAGAACCTGGAGCACAACCTCGGGCTGGTGGAGGCGCTGCGCAAGATCGCGGAGCAGAAGGGGGTCACCGTCGCCCAGACCGCCATCGCCTGGGTACTGGCCCGGGGCGAGGACATCGTCCCGCTGGTAGGCGCCCGCACCCGCGAGCGGCTGGCCGAGGCACTGGGCGCGCTGGACCTGCCCCTCGACGCGGCCGACCTGGCGGCGATCGAGACCGCGGTCCCGGCCGACGCGGCCGCGGGCGAGCGCTACCCGGAGTCGCAGATGGCGCACCTGGACAGTGAGCGGCGGCACTGACGGGCACCCGCCCGGCCCTGGGAGAATGACGCCATGCCACCCGAGACGCTGACCGCCGAACGCATCCTGGAGACCACGGAAGAGGTGCTGCGCCGTTACGGCCCGGCCAAGGCGACCGTGGTCGACGTGGCGCGCGCCCTCGGGGTCAGCCACGGCAGCGTCTACCGGCACTTCCGCACCAAGGCCGCGCTGCGGGAGGCGGTCACCCAGCGGTGGCTGGACCAGGCCCACACGGAGCTGACGGCGATAGCGCAGGACGGCGGCCGCCCGGGGCCGGAGCGGCTGCGCGCCTGGCTGGAGGCGTTGTTCGCGGCCAAACGGCGCAAGGCGGGCGGCGACCCCGAGCTGTTCGCCACGTACATGGCGCTCACCGTCGAGCACAGCTCGGTGGTCGCCCAGCACGTCGCCGTCATGGTCTCGCTCCTCGCGCGGATCGTCCGGGACGGCGTGGCCACCGGCGAGTTCGCCGCCGGCGACCCCGATGCCGCAGCGCAGGCGGTGTGGGACGCCACCGTCCGCTTCCACGACCCGGCGTACGCCGCCGAGTGGTTCGCCCCGGGCATCGACGCCGCGTTCTCCGCGGTCACCGACCTGATCCTGCGCGGCCTGAAGGCCTGAGCGCCCGACCCCGCGTACGCACGAAGGCGCCCGGCCACCCCTGCGAGGGGTGGCCGGGCGCCTTCGTGCGTCCGTCCGGTTACGGACCTAGCAGCCGAGCAGCCGGCCGCCGAGGTAGGCCTCGACCTGGTCCAGCGAGACCCGCTCCTGCTTCATCGTGTCGCGCTCGCGCACGGTGACCGCGTTGTCCTCGAGGGTGTCGAAGTCGACGGTCACGCAGAACGGGGTGCCGATCTCGTCCTGGCGGCGGTAGCGGCGGCCGATGGCGCCGGCGTCGTCGAACTCGATGTTCCAGTGGCGGCGCAGGTCGGCCGCCAGGCCCTTGGCCTTCGGGGAGAGCTCCGGGTTGCGCGACAGCGGCAGGACGGCGACCTTGACCGGGGCCAGGCGCGGGTCGAGGCGCATGACGGTGCGCTTCTCCATCACGCCCTTGGCGTTCGGGGCCTCGTCCTCGTTGTACGCGTCGAGCATGAAGGCGAGCATGGCGCGGTTGAGACCGGCCGCGGGCTCGATGACGTACGGGAAGTAGCGCTCGCCGGCCTCCTGGTCGAAGTACGACAGGTCCTGGCCGCTGGCCTGGCTGTGGGCCTTGAGGTCGTAGTCCGTGCGGTTGGCGATGCCCTCCAGCTCGGAGTACTCGGTGCCGCCGAAGTTGAAGCGGTACTCGATGTCGACGGTGCGCTTCGAGTAGTGGGAGAGCTTCTCCTTGGCGTGCTCGTACCAGCGCATGTTCTCCTCGCGCATGCCGAGGTCCCGGTACCAGCCCCAGCGCTGCTCCATCCAGTACTCGTGCCAGGTCTCGTCCTCGCCCGGCTTGACGAAGAACTCCATCTCCATCTGCTCGAACTCGCGGGTCCGGAAGATGAAGTTGCCCGGCGTGATCTCGTTGCGGAACGACTTGCCGGTCTGGGCGATGCCGAACGGCGGCTTGCGGCGCGAGGTCTGCTGCACCAGGGCGAAGTTGGTGAAGATGCCCTGGGCGGTCTCCGGGCGCAGGTACGCCACCGACCCCGAGTCCTGGGTCGGGCCGAGGTGGGTGGCCAGGAGGCCGGAGAACTGCTTGGGCTCGGTGAAGGCGCCCTTGGTGCCGCAGTGCGGGCAGTTGACGTCGGACAGGCCGTTGGCCGGCAGATGGCCGTGCTTGGCCTCGTACGCCTCCTCCAGGTGGTCCGCGCGGTAACGCTTGTGGCAGGAGGTGCACTCGGTGAGCGGGTCGGTGAACGTGGCGACGTGGCCCGAGGCCTCCCAGACCTCGCGGGCCAGGATCACCGAGGAGTCAATGCCGACCACGTCCTCCCGCGAGGTGACCATCGCACGCCACCACTGGCGCTTGATGTTCTCCTTGAGCTCGACGCCCAGCGGCCCGTAGTCCCAGGCGGCGCGCTGACCGCCGTAGATCTCGCTGCAGGGGAAAACGAAGCCACGGCGCTTGCTCAGGCTGACGATGGTGTCGATCTTGTCGGCGGCCACGGTGCTCTCTTCAGACGACGAAGCGGTCGGTGGGATCCGCCGGGTCGCGTGCGGTCCGGCGAATACCTCAGATTACCGGCGGGTGCGGGGCCTGTATCAAATCGGTTCCGCAGTCCGGGGTCGCGGAAGGCGGGGACAAAGCCAATTGACAATCGTTTCCAGTTTTGTTGAAAATGGGTGTCATGAACATAGGTCGCGCCCTGGTCCCCCTCACCGCCGTCGCCGGGCTGGTCGCCCTCACCGCCTGTTCCAGCGCGGGTGCGAGCGGCGACGACGGCAGGCTGAAGGTCACCGCCTCCTTCTACCCGATGCAGTTCCTGGCCGAGGAGATCGGCGGCGGCCACGTCACCGTGACCGAACTGACCAAACCCGGGACCGAACCGCACGACCTGGAGCTCACCCCCCGGCAGACCGGCGAGCTGGGCGAGTCCGACGTCGTCGTCTACCTCAAGGGCCTGCAGCCGGCCGTCGACGACGCGATCGCCCAGTCCGGCGTGAAGAACACCGTCGACGCCGCCGCGCTGACCACCCTCGAGGACCACGGCACCGAGGTCGACGGCCACCACCACACCACCGGGGACAACCACACCGGGCACGAGGACGAGGAGGGGTCCCCCATGCCGGAGGCCAGGGGAGCGGGCGCCGACCCGCACATCTGGCTCGACCCGGTGCGCTACGCCCAGGTCGCCAGGGGCGTCGGCAAGGCCCTCGCCAAGGCCGACCCGGACCACGCGGCGACATACGAGAAGAACACCGACACGCTGGTGAAGAAGCTGGACGCGCTGAACACCGACTTCGAGAACGGGCTGCGGAACCGCGCCTCGGACACCTTCATCACCACCCACGCCGCCTTCGGCTACCTCGCCGAGCGCTACGGGCTGGTCGAGGAGGCGATCAACGGCATCGACCCGGAGTCCGAGCCCAGCGCCGCCCGGATGAGGACCCTGCAGACGCTCGCCAAGGACAAGGGCGTCAGCACCGTATTCTTCGAGGCGCTCGCCAGCGACAGGACCGCCAAGACCCTCGCGGGCGACCTCGGCCTGAAGACCGCGGTCCTCGACCCGATCGAGGGCATCACCGACAAGTCCCAGGGCAGCGACTACTTCGAGGTCCAGCACAGCAATCTTCAGGCCCTGCGCGCCGCGCTCGGCGCGAAGTGAGGCCGCGATGACGGAGCCCGGTACGGAGGCTGAAATGGACACGGTCATATCGATGCGGGGGGCGACCGCCTCGCGCGGCTCACGGCCGGTACTGCGCGGGATCGACCTGACCGTGCGGCGCGGCGAGGTCGTCGCGCTGCTCGGGGCCAACGGCTCGGGCAAGTCCACCGCGGTGCGCGCCGTGGTGGGGCAGGTGCCGCTCACCGCGGGCGAACTGGAGCTGTTCGGCACCCCGCGGAGCCGGTTCCGCGACTGGGCGCGGATCGGCTACGTCCCCCAGCGCACCACGGCGGCGTCCGGTGTCCCCGCCACCGTGCGCGAGGTGGTCTCGGCCGGGCGCCTGGCCCGTACGAGGCTGGGCCTGCCGCGCAAGGCGGACCGGCGGGCCGTGGAGCGCGCCCTGGAACTGGTCGGGATGGCCGACCGGGCCGGCGACCCGGTGGAGGCGCTCTCCGGCGGTCAGCACCAGCGGGTGCTCATCGCCCGCGCGCTGTCCGTCGAGCCCGAACTGCTGATCATGGACGAGCCGATGGCCGGCGTCGACCTCGCCAGCCAGGAGGTGCTCGCCGGGACGCTTCGCGAACAGGTCTCGCTGGGCACCACCGTTCTGCTGGTCCTGCACGAACTCGGCCCGCTGGAGCCGCTCATCGACCGCGCGGTGGTGCTGCGCGACGGCTGCGTCGTCCACGACGGCCCCCCGCCGAAGGCACAGGGCCAGCACGCGCTGCCCGGCCACGACCATGTGCACCCGCACGCCGACCGTGCGGCCGAACCGATCCGGACGGGGCTGTTCTGATGGAGCTGTTCTCCTACGCCTTCATGCAACGGGCCCTGATCGCCGCCGTCCTGGTCGGCATCACCGCCCCCGCGATCGGCATCTACCTCGTCCAGCGCCGCCAGGCCCTGATGGGCGACGGCATCGGCCATGTCGCGCTCACCGGTGTCGGCCTGGGCTTCCTGCTCAGCACCAACCCGGTGTGGATGGCGACGGCCGTGTCGATCGCGGGCGCGGTCGTCATGGAGCTCATCCGGTGGTACGGCAGGACCCGCGGCGACATCGCGCTCGCCATGCTGTTCTACGGCGGCATGGCCGCCGGCGTGCTGTTCACCTCGCTCGCGCCGAACGGCTCCAACGCCAACCTCACCACCTATCTGTTCGGCTCCATCACCACCGTCTCGTCGCAGGACATCACCGCGATCTGCCTGCTGGCCGGCTTCGTCGTGCTGGTCACCGTGGGCCTGCGGCGGCAGTTGTTCGCGGTCTCGCAGGACGAGGAGTTCGCCCGCGTCACCGGCCTGCCCGTCCGGCTGCTCAACCTGCTGGTCGCGGTCACCGCGGCGGTCACGGTCACGGTCGCCATGCGGGTCGTCGGGCTGCTGCTGGTGAGCGCGCTGATGGTGATCCCGGTCGCCGCCTCGCAGCAGATCACCCGCAGTTTCGCCACGACCTTCGGCCTGTCGATC
Source organism: Streptomyces sp. NPDC001070 (assembly GCF_053598835.1). Taxonomy (NCBI): domain Bacteria; kingdom Bacillati; phylum Actinomycetota; class Actinomycetes; order Kitasatosporales; family Streptomycetaceae; genus Streptomyces; species Streptomyces sp. NPDC001070. The sequence goes on along the minus strand of NZ_JBSFLB010000002.1, from coordinate 396,257 downwards.
GCGCTCGGCGTGACGGTCGCCTTCTCCGGAACCGTCACCTCGTACTACGCCGACGTGCCCTCCGGCGCGACCATCGTGCTGATCGCCATCGGCGTCTTCGTCACGCTGACCCTGCTGGCCGCGCCGCTGGCGAAAAAGCGTGCACGACGTGCCGCCGAGGAGGGGGCACGGTGCACCCTGGAGGTACCCGCGGCGCGTCCCACCGAGGACGACGTCCGGGTGTGAGCGCCCGGCCTGGCAGAATGACCGACCGAACCGACCGAGTAGGAGGCCACCGGTGACGACCGCCAAGCCCCCCGTCCGCGGCCGATCGACGCGGCAGCGCGCCGCTGTCGCCGCGGCCCTGGCCGAGGTCGACGAGTTCCGCAGCGCCCAGGAGCTGCACGACCTTCTGCGGCACCGGGGCGACTCGGTCGGCCTCACCACGGTCTACCGCACGCTGCAGTCCCTCGCCGACGCCGGCGAGATCGACGTCCTGCGCACCGGCGACGGCGAGTCCGTCTACCGGCGCTGCAGCAGCGGTCACCACCACCACCTGGTCTGCCGCCTCTGCGGCAAGGCCGTCGAGGTCGAGGGCCCGGCGGTCGAGAAGTGGGCCGACATGATCGCCGAGGAGCACGGCTTCGTGGACGTCGCGCACACGGTCGAGATCTTCGGCACGTGCGCGGAGTGCGCGGGGTGCGCGCACGCCACCGAGGACTGAGCCTTCCGTCCGGTCAGCGGTCGACGCAGTCGTACGAGCCGTCGGGGTTGCTCACCACGGTGTTGTACGACCAGCAGTGCAGGGCGGGCCCGATGGTGTACAGCCGCCACGTCACGAGCAGGGCGACGCAGGCAGCGGAGGCGAGCGCGACGCACGAGCCCCGCCCCGCCGCGGCGACTCCGCCCGCGGTGAGCAGAACGGCGATCACGCACGCCGTGACGACCAGCGGAGCCCGGTTCTCCTGCAGGTCGCCGGGGAAGGTACCCAGCTCGGTGGCGCCGAAGAAGCTCAGCAGCGCGAGAAAGCCTCCGGCCGCGAGCAGCGCTGCCGCGGCACAGCCGCGCGTCCGGGCCGTGTTCACCCGCGGGTCAGGTGGGCGTCGAGCAGCGCCCGCAGGCGGTCCGTCTCACCGGGGGCTCCGGCGGCCCGCTTGGGGAGGATGACCAGGGTGGTGCCCGCCCGGTCCGGACTCAGCAGCACGAAGGCGTCCCCGGTCTCGAGGTAACGTCCGAACAGCTGCCAGGCCATGGAGCTGGAACCGTGCTCCGCCGAGTGCCGGACGCCCGAGGCGTCCACCACCGCCTCGATCCGCCCGTGTCGCGCCGTCGCCTTCTGCAGCGCACGGGCCTGGAGGCGGGGCAGCCACACAAGGCTCGTGAGGCCGGCCACCAGGCCGGCGGTGAGCGGCGCGGGGACGGGCATGCCCTCACCGAGGGCCAGTGAGACCGCCGTGGCGATCACGAACAGCACCAGGGCCACCATCGTCAGCAGGCGCGTCGCGCGCCCCCACGGTGTCCGGCGCTGTCGTGCGCGCAGCGCCGACGCGAAGTCGTCGGCGGTCAGCGTGTACGCCAGCGTGACGGGAGCCGTCTCCGCCCGCGGTGTCGCGTTGTCCATGTGCCCGCCCCTCCCCGGTGACAAAGATCCACCGGATGCTACCGGTCAGGCCTCCGGCGCGGTCCCCTCCGTCTCCGGCAGTTGCTCGTTGGGGATCGCGCCCCCGAAGCGGCGGTCGCGCGAGGCGTACTCCAGGCACGCGCGCCACAGGTCGCGGCGGTCGAAGTCCGGCCACAGGACGTCCTGGAAGACCATCTCGGCGTAGGCGGACTGCCAGATCAGGAAGTTGGAGGTGCGCTGCTCGCCGGAGGGCCGCACGAACAGGTCCACGTCCGGCATGTCGGGGTGGTACATGTACTTGGCCAGGGTCTTCTCGTTGACCTTGGAGGGGTCGAGACGACCCGCCTTTATGTCCTGCGCGAGCGCGGCCGCCGCGTCGGCGATCTCCGCGCGGCCGCCGTAGTTGACGCACATGTACAGCGTCATCGCGTCGTTGTCGCGGGTCATCTCCTCCGCGACCTGGAGCTCCTTGACGACGGACTTCCAAAGCTTGGGCATGCGCCCGGCCCAGCGCACGCGGATGCCCAGCTCGTGCATCTCGTCGCGGCGGCGGTGGATGACGTCGCGGTTGAAGTTCATGAGGAAGCGGACCTCCTCGGGGGAGCGCTTCCAGTTCTCGGTGGAGAAGGCGTACAGGGAGAGGTTCTTGACGCCCAGCTCCAGGCAGCCCTTGAGAACGTCGAGCACGACGGACTCGCCGACCTTGTGGCCCTCGGTGCGGGGCAGGCCGCGCTCCTTGGCCCAGCGGCCGTTGCCGTCCATGACGATGGCGACGTGCTGGGGGACCAGCTCGCCGGGGATCTTGGGGGGCTGCGCGCCGGACGGGTGCGGGTCGGGAGCCCGGTACTCGCGCCGTGAACGGCTCAGAATCCCGCGTACTGCCATGCGCCTGCTCTCCACTTCCTGTGCCTCACGTCTTGGTGCTGCCGGATGCCGCTACTTCTCGATGAAGCGCAGACTGCGCAGGCCGCGCTCCAGGTGCCACTGCAGATACGCGGCGACCAGTCCGCTGCCCTCCCGGCAGTGGCGCGGCTCGCACGCGTCGGCGGTCTCCCAGTCCCCGACGAGCAACGCGCCGAGGAGTTCCAGTGACTCCAGTGAGGGTACGACGCTTCCGGGCGGGCGGCACTCGCCGCATACGACTCCTCCCGCGGCGACCGAAAAGAACCGATTGGGCCCGGGCAGCCCGCATTTCGCGCAGTCGCCGAAGCTGGGCGCGTAGCCATTGACCGCGAGCGAGCGCAGCAGGAAGGCGTCCAGCACCAGGCGCGGATCGTGCTCGCCGCCGGCGAGGGTGCGCAGTCCCCCGACGAGCAGCAGGTACTGCTGCACCGCCGGCTCGCCCTCGTGGTCGGTGAAGCGCTCGGCGGTCTCCAGCATCGCCGTGCCCGCGGTGTAGCGGGCGTAGTCGCTGACGATGCGGCTGCCGTAGGGGGCGATCGTCTCGCCCTGGGTGCACAGCGGCAGGCCGCGGCCGACCAGCTCTCCCCCGCGCGCGAAGAACTGCACGTCCACATGGGAGAAGGGCTCCAGCCGCGCCCCGAACTTGGACTTCGTCCGCCGCACGCCGCGGGCCACCGCCCGCACCCGGCCGTGCCGGCGGGTGAGCAGGGTGATGATCCGGTCCGCCTCGCCCAGCTTCTGGGTGCGCAGCACGATGCCGTCGTCGCGGAACAGACTCATGCGCCCATTCTCCCGTACGGAGCGACCGGCCCGGCCCGGGTCGTACGCTACGGCCCATGTCGATCACCGCAACCGTCGCCGTGCTGCTGATAGCGGCCCTGCACGTCTACATCCTGGTCCTGGAGATGTTCCTGTGGACCACCCCGGGTACGCGGGCCGTCTTCGGGACGAGCGCCGAGTTCGCGGCGGAGAGCAGGCCGCTCGCGGCCAACCAGGGGCTCTACAACGGCTTCCTGGCCGCCGGGCTGGTGTGGGGCGCGGTGGCGTCCGATCCGGCCGGCTTCCAGGCGAAGGTGTTCTTCCTGGTCTGCGTGGCCGTGGCGGGGGTGTACGGCGCGGCGACCGCGAGCCGCCGCATCGTCTTCGTGCAGACCGTGCCGGCGCTCATCGCGCTGGCCCTCGTCCTGGCGGCCCGCTGATGGACAGCGTCACCCACCACATCACCGCGACCGGCCCCGACGGCACCGTCCTGGAGGTCCTGTACGGCTACGCCGACCGGCAGCGGCGGATGCTCGAGTGCCGGCACTGCGAGTGGCGCGAGCAGATCACCTGGGGCGGCGCCGAGGAGCGGGCGCTGGACCATCTGTCGCGGGTCCACGGCGCCTCCGCGGCGTCCGGGATGGCCGCGGACCGGCAGACGCTGGGCTCGACACTGTGGATCATGCTCGCCTGCTTCGCCGCCGGCGCGGCGATCGTGGCCTGGATGGTCAGCCGCTGACACCCGCCGGTCCACCCGGCGCGACCAGCCCCGACTCGTAGGCCGCGATCACCAGCTGCGCGCGGTCGCGGGCACCGAGTTTGCCCATGATGCGGCTGACGTGGGTCTTGGCGGTGAGCGGGCTGAGGCCCAGTGCCTCGGCGGCCTCCGTGTTGTTCAGGCCCCGCGCGACCAGGGTGAGCACCTGCCGCTCCCGCTCGGAGAGCACCGCGAGGCGTTCCGGGGCCGGGCCGCCCTGCGGGGGGCCCTCCGGGAGGCGCAGGACCCGGGCGATCAGCCGCGCGGTCGGCCCCGGGGAGAGCAGGGCCTCGCCCGCGGCGACCGTGCGGATGGCGTCGAGGAGGTCGGCCGGGCGGGTGTCCTTGACCAGGAAGCCGCTGGCCCCGGCGCGCAGCGCCGGCAGGACGTGGTCGTCGGTGTCGTACGTGGTCAGCACCAGCACCCGGACGCCGGCCAGGTCGTCGTCGGCGGCGATGAGGCGGGTGGCCTCGATGCCGTCGAGGTCGGGCATGCGGATGTCCATGACGACCACGTCGGCCCGGCAGGAGCGGGCCGCCGCCACGGCCTGCCGCCCGGTGGCCGCGTGGCCGACGACCTCCATGTCGGGGGCGGACTCGACGAGCATCGCGAAGGCCTCGCGGACCAGGGTCTGGTCGTCGGCGAGCAGCACGCGGATCACGCGGGACCTCCCGCGAGCGCGCCGCCCCCGGCGAGCGGGAGCACGGCCGCCACGGCGAAACCGCCCTCCGGGGAGGGACCGGCGGTGAGGGTGCCGCCGACGCTGCGGGCCCGCTCGCGCATGCCGATGAGGCCGTAACCGGCCGGCGCGGGGAGCTCCGCGGGCGGTTTGGGCGCCGCCATGGCCCGCCAGGGGCGCCACTTGCCGTCCTGCTGCGGCGGGGACTGCGGTCCTTCCTCCGGGCACGGCCCGTCGTCGGTGACGGCGATGCGCAGGGCCTCCTTCTGGGCGTCGAGGGTGAGTCCGACCCGCACCCGGGTGCCGCCGCCGGCGTGCCGCACCGTGTTGGTCAGGGCCTCCTGCACGATCCGGTACGCGGCCGCGCCGATGGCCGGGGGCACCCCGTCGGCACCGGCCGCAACCGCCAGTTCCACCCGGGCCCCCGCGGCCTCCGCCGACCGGGCCAGGTCGGTCACCCCGGCCAGGCCCGGCAGCGGGCCGCGCTCGTCGTCGCCGCGCAGCACCTGCAGGGTGGCCCGCAGCTCCGCGCGGGCGTCGCGGCAGGTGTCCGCGATGCCGTCCAGGGCGCCGGCGACGGCCGTGCGGTCCAGCCGGTCCGGATCCGCGAGCAGCACGTGGGCGGCGACCGAGGTCTGCACGCCGATCAGCGTGATGCTGTGGGCGAGCAGGTCGTGCAGGTCCCGGGCGATCCTCAGCCGCTCCTCGGCGACCCGCCGGGCCGCCTCCTCCTCACGGGTGCGCTCCGCCCGCTCGGCGCGCTCGACGATCGCGGCCACGTACTTGCGCTGGATCCGCACCGCCTCGCCGACCAGTGCCATCGCCAGCACCCAGCCGCCGCTGCGCAGCATGTCGGTGACCGCGTGCCGGTTCGGGGTCGCCGCCATCACCGACGTCATGATGCCGATGACCGCCGCCACCGTCGGGAAGGTCCGGACCGGCGGTCCGGCGACGGCCAGCGAGTACAGCGCCACCATGCTGGCCGGGACCACGGCCGCATGGAGGTTGTCCAGGGCGTGGTAGGGGCCGACGACCACGACCGTCGCGATCATCACGGCCATCGGCGCCCGCCGCCGCGCCGTCAGCACCAGCGCGCTGACGACGATCAGCGTCCAGCCCAGCGCGTCCGGGCGATGCCCGTTCTCGTCGGGGAAGAGGACCGCGAGCGCGCACTGCAGCGCGAGCACGGCGACGGCGAGGAGGGCGTCGCCGTGGCGGGCGAGGGCGGTGCGTGGCTGCTTCGGCACGGCTCCATCTTCCGTTACGGGGTCGGCGGGTTCCCAGGGTGCCGGCCGGGCCGGCTCACGCCCGGCCGAGCCGGCCCGGCCACCACACCCGGCGGCCGAGCGCCAGACTGGCCGACGTGACGAGGTAGGTCCGCACCAGGAAGGTGTCCAGCAGCACACCGACCGCGATGACGAAGCCCAGCTCCACCAGCGACACCAGCGGCATGTCGACCAGTACGGAGAAGGTCGCCGCCAGCACCAGTCCCGCGGAGGCGATGACCCCGCCGGTGGTGCGCAGCGCCGTGAGGGCCGCGGCGGCGGGCGTGGCGCCGTCGAGCGACTCCTCGCGCATCCGGTGCATCAGGAAGATGCCGTAGTCGACGCCGAGGGCGACCAGGAAGACGAAGGACAGCAGCGGCAGCCCCGGGTCCGTCCCCTCGAAACCGAAGAGCGGCCCGAAGACCAGCCCGCCGATGCCCAGCGACGCGCCCCACACGGCGATCACCGCCGCGACGAGCATCAGCGGCGCGACGAGGCTGCGCAGCAGCGCGACGAGGATCAGCAGCACGGAGAGGAGGACGAGCGGCACGACGAGCAGGCGGTCGCGCGCGCTGGTGTCCGCGAGGTCGAGCTGCTGGGCGCTGGGCCCGCCCACGTACGCCCCGTACGGGCCGTCCAGGTCCGAGCGCAACGCCTTGATGGTGACCGTCTCCGCCGCGGACTCCGGTACCGCCCGGGCGGTGACGGACAGTTCGGTCCAGCCGCCGCCGCTGCGGCCGCGTTCCACGGCGGCGACGCCCTCGGTCGTCCGGGCCGCCGCCGCGACCTCGTCCGCCCGGCCGGTGGGCGCCATGACGGTGATCGGCTGGGCGCCGCTGTCGGGGTGGGCGCGGGCGAGGGTGCGCATGGCTGCCACCGACTCGGGGGTGCTGGTGAAGGCGTTGTCGTTCTTCAGGCTCCCGGGCAGGTTGACCGTGCCGATCGCCAGGGCGCCCAGCAGGACCGCCCCGCCCGCGAGCACGGCCAGCGGCCGGCGTGCCGCGGAGCCGCCCATCGCCGCGAACAGGCCGCGCCGGACCGGCGGTTCGCTGCCGTACGCCGGGACCAGCGGCCAGAAGACCCGGCGCCCCAGCAGCACCAGCAGCGCGGGCAGCAGGGTCGTCATGGCCACGAGCGCGCACAGCACCCCGACCGCGGCGATGGGGCCCATGCCCCGGCTGCTGTTGAGGTCGGCGGCGAGCAGGCACAGCAGCCCGGCGGCCACCGTGCCGGAGGAGGCCAGGACGGCGGGGCCGCAGCCGCGCAGCGCGGCGCGCATGGCGTCGTACGGGCGCGGGACGCGGCGCAGCTCCTCGCGGTAGCGGGAGACGAGCAGCAGCGCGTAGTCGGTGCCTGCGCCGAAGACGAGGATGGTCATCACGCCCTGGCTCTGGCCGGTGACGGTGACGTCGAAGGCCCGGTGCAGGCCGTAGACCCCGGCCATGGCGGCGGCGTCGGCGACGCCCGCGACCAGGAGCGGCAGCAGCCACAGCAATGGACTGCGGTAGATGAGGATCAGCAGCACGGCGACCACGGCGACCGTGGTGTACAGCAACGGCCCGTCGAGGGAGGAGTAGACCTCCTTCATGTCGGTGGTGAGCGCCCCGGGGCCGCCCACCTGGACGGTCAGTCCGTCGCCGCCGGTCGCGACGGCGCGCACGTCCTCGACGAAGGCTCGCTGGGCCGCGTCGTCCTGGCCCGGCCCGGTGCCGGCGACCGGGTACATCAGGGTGGTGCCGTCCCGCGACGGGACGCCGTGCGGCTGCCCGCCGCCGCTGAGCCGGTGCGCCCGTGCGACGGTGGCGACCTGGCCTTCGGCCGTGGCCCGGTCGGCGGCGGTCAGCCCGCCGTCGCGGTGGTAGACGAGGACGAGTTCGGTGGCCTCACCGCCGGGCAGCGCGTCCTGCAGCTTCGCCACCCGGGTCGAATCGGCGCTCGCCGGCAGGTAGTCGACCGCCCGGTTCTGCTGCGCGTCGGCGAGCTTGCCGGCCAGTGGGCCGGCGAGCGCGAGCACCGCGAGCCAGAGTACGAGCACCCCCCAGGGCACCAGGCGCGCCCCTCGCCGCCTTCCCTGTCCTGGCTCGGGCCGCGGCTCCGCCGCCGCGCTCGCCGTGGTCTCAGTGGTCGGGGCCCCCATCGCGGGCCTCCCTCCGGGCCGGTTGTCTGGTCGTCTCCAGACTTCCGGCCGCGGGACGCCGTTTCGTCGGACCCGAGAGCGAACCGGGCCTTACTGCGCGGGGTGCGGCCCGGGGTCCGTTACTCCCCGGGGAGTACGCCACCGGCAGGCGGGGGCGCGGCACAGCCGTGGGGCGCGGATGACCGGGAACGTCCCCGCGTCGTGCCGGTCCCGCTACGCCACCGGTGCCGGCTCCCGGATCCCTCAGGACGGCGTGCGGGCCGCCGCCTCCAGGACGCGGTCGGTGTCCTCGCAGACCAGGCCGAGGCAGCGGCCGACGGCGCCGAGGACCTCCCGTTCCGCGGGGAGGTAGGGGCCGTCGGCGAGGGCGATGAGGGCGCCCTGGAGCAGGATGTGCTCGCGCCCCTGGGGGGCGAGGTGGCGGGAGAGGGGTTCCAGGGCCTCGTGGAGCTCGATGGACAGCCAGGTGCCGCAGCCGTCGAGGGCGTCGGCGATTCCCTCGGCGTCCAGGGCGTCGGCGGCGCCGGGGAACCGGCCCTCGTCGGCCACGATCGCCGCGAGCAGGCCGAGCAGCTGGTCCTCGGTGCAATCGGTGAAGCCGGCCGATCGGACGGCGTCGACGGCGGCCTCGCGGGCGCCGCGGCCCATCGTGCCGCCGGCGGTGAGCAGGGCGAGGGCGACGGTGTGGACGGCGTCGCGGAGCATGGCGGAGAAGACGGTGGTGGTGGGCTGTTCCAGGGCCTCGGGGCCGGAGCGGGCGCGGCACACCACGCACTCCACGATCGTGCCGGCCGAACCGCGTGGCAGCAGCGGCAGACCCAGCAGGGTCAGCCGCCGGGTACCGGTGCGCCGCCGGTAGCCGCGGTCGCCGCCGCAGTCGGCGCAGAAGAACTCCCCGTCACCTTCGGTGTGCCAGACCGTCCGCACGCCCAAGATGCACAAGCCCTTGATCTGGAGCACCTCGCACCCTCCGGCCGCTATACCGATTTACACCGGTTCGTCGCATTACGCGCCGCAGGCGTGGGTAACGCTCCGGCAACGGCGCCGTAATGACGTGATGTTAGCCACATGAGCAAGCCGGAGTCAGTACCACGTGAGGGCCGAATACAAGAATCGGCCACGGCGCCCGGGCGGGCGCCGTGGCCGGTTCACCGTCCGCGGTGACTAGCGGGCCGAGCGGTTGACGGCGGAGACGACCGCCTTCAGCGAGGCCCGGGTGGTGTTGGCGTCGATGCCGATGCCCCACAGGACCTTGCCGTCGATGGCGCACTCGATGTACGAGGCGGCCTGGGCGCTGGCGCCCTCGCTCATGGTGTGCTCGGTGTAGTCCAGCAGGCGGGCGTCGACCCCGACCGAGGCCAGGGCGTCGAAGAACGCCGAGATCGGGCCGTTCCCGGTGCCCGTCAGGACCGTCTCCGCGCCGTCCACGACCGCCTCGACGGTCAGGGTGTCGGTGCCGTCACTGCTGGTCGAGGTCTGCGCCGAGCGCAGCGCGACGCGGCCCCAGGCGTTCTCCGGGGTGGGCAGGTACTCGTCCTCGAAGATCGCCCAGATCTCGTTCGGCGTGACCTCGCCGCCCTCGGCGTCGGTCTTCGCCTGGATGATCTTCGAGAACTCGATCTGCATGCGGCGCGGCAGGTCCAGCTTGTGGTCGTTCTTCAGCACGTACGCGACGCCGCCCTTGCCGGACTGCGAGTTCACGCGGATCACGGCCTCGTAGGAGCGGCCGACGTCCTTGGGGTCGATCGGCAGGTACGGGACCGCCCACTCCAGATCGTCGACGGTCACACCCGGGCCCTGGGCGGCCGCGTCGGCCTCCATGGCGTCGAAGCCCTTCTTGATGGCGTCCTGGTGGGAGCCGGAGAAGGACGTGTAGACCAGGTCGCCCACGTACGGGTGGCGCGGGTGGACCTCCATCTGGTTGCAGTACTCGGCGGTGCGGCGGATCTCGTCGATCTGCGAGAAGTCGATCATCGGGTCCACGCCCTGGCTGAACAGGTTCATTCCCAGGGTGACCAGGTCGACGTTGCCGGTGCGCTCGCCCTGCCCGAACAGGCAGCCCTCGACGCGGTCGGCGCCGGCCATCACGGCCAGCTCGGCGGCGGCCACCGCGGTGCCGCGGTCGTTGTGCGGGTGCGTGGACAGGCACACGAACTCGCGGCGGCTCAGGTTGCGCGACATCCACTCGAAGCGGTCCGCGTGGGTGGAGGGGGTGGAGCGCTCCACGGTCGCCGGCAGGTTCAGGATGATCTCGCGGCCCTCCTCGGGCTGCCAGACGTCCATGACCGACTCGCAGACCTCCAGGGCGAAGTCCAGCTCGGTGTCGGTGAAGATCTCCGGGCTGTACTGGTAGCCGAACACGGTGTCGTCGCCCAGGATCTTGTCCGCGTACTCCATGACCAGGCGCGTGCCGTCCACGGCGATCTGCCTGATCTGCTCCTTGGAGCCGCGGAAGACCACCCGGCGGAAGGTCGGGGCGGTCGCGTTGTACAGGTGCACGGTCGCGCGCGGGGCGCCGCGCAGGGACTCCACGGTGCGTTCGATGAGCTCCTCGCGGGCCTGGGTCAGCACTGAGATCGTGACGTCCTCGGGGATCGCGCCCTCTTCGATGATGGAGCGCACGAAGGCGAAATCGGTCTCCCCGGAGGCGGGGAAGCCGACCTCGATCTCCTTGTAGCCCATCTTCACCAGCAGGTCGAACATGGCGCGCTTGCGGGCCGGCGACATGGGGTCGATCAGCGCCTGGTTGCCGTCCCGCAGGTCGGTCGACAGCCAGCGGGGGGCCTTGGTGATCCGCTTGCCCGGCCAGGTGCGGTCCGGGATCTCCACCGCCTCGTAGGGCTTGTACTTGTGGACCGGCATCGCGGTGGGGCGCTGGCGTACGGTCGCGGCGGTGATGGGCGTGGGGCGGCCGACGGCGTTCGGGGTGGACATCTGCGGGGGTGCTCCTCGGTTGCGGCTTTGGAAGCGGCCGACCGGCGCTGGTTCTCCGACAACGCCAAACTCCGCGGGGAGGGAGTCGACCTGGACTACAGGCCCTCGCCGCGGCAGCTAAGAAGAAGCAGCCCGAAACGCATGATGCTGTCGACCATAGCCGAGCCCCCGAGGACCCTGCAGCCGCTGCGGCGTTCTTCTCAGTATGCAAGACCGCCCCCGATGACATGAAAAACGTAGATCTTCCCTCCTTTTCGTGGATCATGCTCACAGCTAGTGACAGACAGTGAGCACCGTGCCACATTGCCATGCATGGAGCAGACACCTGTTTTCTGCACGATCGTGCCGCCGCACGTCCTCGACAAGGTCGCCCGCAACGAGGACCGCGCACTCGCCGAGCCCGCCCGCCGCACCCTGGAGCGCGACGCCGCGCAGCGCACCCGCCGCCGGCTGACCACCGTCATCGGCGCCCTCCCGGTGCCCGGCGCGGAGCCGTCGGACCAGCCGCGCCGCACGATCAGCGACGCGGAGCACCAGACGGACCTGCCCGGGCGGAAGGTCCGCGGCGAGGGCGACGCGGCCTCGGCCGACGCTACGGTCAACCGGGCCTACGACGGGCTCGGCGCGACCTTCGAGCTCTACCTGACGGCCTACGGCCGCCACTCCATCGACGACGCCGGACTGCCGCTGGACGCCAGCGTCCACTACGACCGCGACTACAACAACGCGTTCTGGAACGGCGAGCAGATGGTCTTCGGGGACGGCGACGGGGAGATCTTCCTCGACTTCACGCTCCCCATCGACGTCATCGGCCACGAACTCACCCACGGCGTCACCCAGTACACCGCCAACCTCGACTACTTCGGCCAGTCCGGCGCGCTCAACGAGTCGATGTCCGACGTCTTCGGCTCCCTCATCAAGCAGTACGCGCTGGGCCAGACCGCCGACCGGGCGGACTGGCTGATCGGCGCCGGCCTGCTCGCCCCGCGCGTCACGGGGGTGGCCCTGCGCTCGATGAAGGCCCCCGGCACGGCCTACGACGACGACGTGCTCGGCAGGGACCCGCAGCCCGGGCACATGGACCAGTACGTCCGCACCTCGCGGGACAACGGCGGTGTGCACATCAACTCCGGCATCCCCAACAGGGCGTTCTACCTGCTGGCCACCGCGCTGGGCGGCAACGCCTGGGAGCGGGCCGGCCGGATCTGGTACGACGTGCTGACCGGCGGGGAGCTGTCACCGCGGGCGACCTTCGCGGAGTTCGCGCAGGCGACCGTGAGCGCGGCCGCCGGGCGGTTCGGCGAGGGCGAGGAGCACGCGGCGGTCGTGAAGTGCTGGTCGGAGGTCGGCATCGCGACCGCCGTCAACGGCACGGAGGTGCCGCGCCAGTCCCCGGCGCCGGAAGGTGCGCGGCCGCCCGCACAGGGGTAGACGTCCGCCATGCGCATACAGGTGATCCGCTCCGGCGGCTTCGCGGGGATCGAGCGACGGGCCGTGCTGGACACCGCCGGCCGGCCCGACGCGTTCCGTCTGCACGCCCTGGCCCGGGACGTCCTCGCCGCGGGCCCGGCCGCGCCCCCGCAGGGCGTACCGGACGGCTTCCGGTACGAGATCACGGTCGACGGCCGCACGGTGCACTGCGCGGACCCGCGGCTGACCGAGGAGCAGCGCGAGCTGATCCAGCTGGTGCTGAAGGAGGGCGCTTGACATCCTCGCCGTCCTGAAGGACGGCGACTCCCGTCTACCGTGCCGTGGAGCGCTGCGCTGTCGGGTGGGTTCCCGCTTCGCCGCGCGGTGCCGGGACGAGACCGGGCCTTGCCTGCGCTCCACGGGCTGACACGGCCAGTCCGGCCGCCTTGGCGACGTTGACCGCCGCGTTCACATCCCGGTCCAGGACCGCCCCGCACGCCCCGCACGTCCAGACACGGACGTGCAGGGGCTTGGGCCCGTCCTTGAGCCCGTACACGCAGCACACCTGACTGGTGGGCTCGAAGCGGCCGATCCCGATGAAGGTGCCCCCGTGCCGGGCGGCCTTGTACTCCAGCATGCTCACGAACGCCGACCATCCGGCGTCGTGCACGGACTTGGCCGGGCGCGTGCGGGCGACCCCCTGCACCGCCAGGTCCTCCACAGCGACGGGGTGGACCGGGCTAGAAACCGAGCTTGCGCAGCTGCTTGGGGTCGCGCTGCCAGTCCTTGGCGACCTTGACGTGCAGGTCGAGGAAGACCGGCGTCCCGAGCAGCGCCTCGATGTGGCGGCGGGACTTGGTGCCGACCTCCTTCAGCCGGGCGCCCTTGGGGCCGATGATGATGCCCTTCTGGCTGGGGCGCTCGATGTAGATGTTGGCGTGCACGTCCAGCAGCGGCTTCTCCGCCGGCCGGCCCTCTCGCGGCAGCATCTCCTCGACGACGACGGCGATGGAGTGCGGCAGCTCGTCCCGTACGCCCTCCAGCGCGGCCTCGCGGATGAGTTCGGCGACCATGACCTGCTCGGGCTCGTCGGTGAGGTCGCCCTCCGGGTAGAGGGCGGGACCCTCCGGGAGCAGCGGGACGATGAGGTCGGCGAGGAGCGAGACCTGCTTGTCGCCGACGGCGGAGACGGGGATGATCTCCGCCCACTCGATGCCCAGCTCGGCGCCGAGCCGGTCGATGGCGACCAGCTGCTCGGCGAGCCGCTTGGAGTCCACCAGGTCGGTCTTGGTGACGATGGCGACCTTGGGGGTCTTGCGGACCCCGGCCAGCTCCTTGGCGATGTAGCGGTCGCCGGGGCCGAGCTTCTGGTCGGCGGGCAGGCAGAAGCCGATCACGTCGACCTCGGCCCAGGTGGTCCGCACGACGTCGTTGAGCCGCTCGCCGAGCAGGGTGCGCGGCTTGTGCAGGCCGGGGGTGTCGACGAGGACGAGCTGGGCGTCGGGGCGGTGCACGATGCCGCGCACGGTGTGCCGGGTGGTCTGCGGCCGGTTCGAGGTGATGGCGACCTTCGTGCCGACCAGAGCGTTGGTCAGGGTGGACTTGCCCGCGTTGGGGCGGCCCACGAAGCAGGCGAAGCCGGCCCGGTGGGCGGGGGCTGGGGTCGTCTCGGTGCGAACGCTCATGGCGACCATTGTCCCTGATCCACCGGGCCCCGCTGACGCGCGCGGCGCCGCCGCCGGGCGGCGGGCACCGGGACACGGCGCCCCGGACCGCTCGAGCGGCCGCTCCGGCGGCCTTGGCTGCCGGGACGGCGTTCGGCTCGGCCCCCTCGGGCGGGCGCCGGGCACGCCCCTGCCGGCCGGGACTCCTGGGGTCTCAGCCCAGTAGCGCGGGTGCCCTCGGGCCGGAAGGCGCCCAGGGCCTCGTCGACGCGGGCCAGGGTGTCGGTGTGCAATTCCACACGGGCGGCCGTGAGGTTCTCCGCGATGTGCGCCGGGGTCCGGCTGCCGGGGATGGGGACGACGTGCTCGTGCTGGTGCGGCAGCCAGGCCGGGGCGAGCTGTCCCGGGGTGAGGCCGAGGTCCGCGGCGATGCGCGGACGGGGGCGAAGCGGTCGTTGCCGACCTCGAGGTTGCCCTCCCCGAAGCCTGGGGACGAAGCGGCGCACGACGCCGGGCGGACCACCCGCTCGTGGGCCGGGACGAGATCGACTTCGCCGAGCTGTACGACGAGCCCTTCGCGGTCCTGCCGCGCGACGCCGGGCGCTCCGCGACTTCTGGCTCGGCCTCGACGCGCGGGGCGGCCGTGACGCGTCGTCGGCACGGCGGCCGCCACCCCGGACGACGTGTTCGAGGCCGTCGCCGCGGGGCTGGGCGTCGCCCTCGTCGCGCAGGGCAACGCGGAGCTCTACCCTCGCCCCGGGGTCGTGGCCCGCCCCGTACGGGGCCTGGCGCCCGCCGAACTCGCCCTGGCGTGGCGCTCGGACGACCACCGGCCCGAGGTCGCGGAGTTCGTGGCGGCGTTCCCGGAGGCGGCGGCCGCCACCGGGTGAGCCGGCGTCACCTCAGCCCGCGGTGACCGTCGTCCGCACGGCGCCGTCGGGTCCGGCCAGCAGCACGGGGGTGTCCGCACCGCCCAGGTCGCACACGGCCGCGCGGTCCTCGTCCGGCACCGCCTCCGCCTCGGACACCACGGCCGCAGCCTCCAGGGACTTGGCACCGCTCGCGACCGCCATGGCGACCGCGGTCCGCAGCGCGCTGAGCGACAGCGACTCCAGCGCGACGGTCCCCGCCACATACGTGCGTCCCGTCTCGTCGCGGACGGCCGCGCCCTCGGGGACGCCGTTGCGGGCCCGGGCGGAGCGGGCCAGCGTGATGATCTTGCGGTCCTCGGCGGACAGTCCGGGCAGCTCGTCGCTCATGCGGTCAGCGTATCCGTCCGAGGGGTTCCCTCCGGGGACGGGGCATTGTCATGATCCCCTGCATGAGTGACGACGAAGCCCCCGTCTACGAGGGCTGACGGATCCGGGCCGGAGCCCGGGACCGGCCGGCTAGCCGTGCATCGCCCCGTCCGGCTCCGGCCCCGCAGGGTCCTCCGTGACGGCCGCGACCGGCTCCACGAGGACCGCGCCGATGCGGTTGCGGCGGCCCGAGGGGGCCTCCGCGGTGAGCCGCAGGGCGGCCGGGGCGTCGGGGACCGAGGCGGCCTCGGGGAGGTCGACGACGGCGGAGGCGCCGGGGATGGGCACCCGGCCGAGGGTCTTGGCGAGGAGACCGCCGACGGTCTCCACGTCCTCGTCGTCGAGGTCGACGCCGTAGAGCTCGCCGAGGTCGCCGAGGTCGAGGCGGGAGGTGACGCGGTAGCGGCCCGCGCCGAGCTCCTCGACGGGCGGCGCCTCGCGGTCGTACTCGTCGGTGATCTCGCCGACGATCTCCTCCAGGATGTCCTCGATGGTGACGACGCCGGCCGTGCCGCCGTACTCGTCGATGACCACGGCGACGTGATTGCGCTCCCGCTGCATCTCGCGCAGCAGGTCGCCCGCGTTCTTGGTGTCGGGGACGAAGTAGGCCGGGCGCATCAGCGAGGAGACGGGGTCGGTCTCCGCGTCGCGGTTGATGTGCACCCGGCGGGCGAGGTCCTTGAGGTAGACGATGCCGACGATGTCGTCCTCGCTCTCGCCCGTGACCGGGATGCGCGAGAACCCGCTGCGCAGGGCGAGGGTCATGGCCTGGCGAATGGTCTTGTAGCGCTCTATGGAGACGAGCTCGGTGCGCGGCACCATGACCTCGCGCACGAGGGTGTCGCCGAGTTCGAAGACGGAGTGCACCATGCGGCGCTCCTCGTCCTCGATGAGGGACTCGCTCTCGGCGAGGTCGACCAGCGCGCGCAGCTCCGCCTCGGAGGCGAACGGGCCCTGGCGGAAACCCTTTCCGGGGGTGAGCGCGTTGCCGAGGAGGATCAGCAGCGCCGGGATCGGGCCCATGACGCGGGCCAGCGGCAGCAGTACGTACGCCGCCGCGGTGGCCGTGTTCAGCGGGTGCTGGCGGCCGATGGTGCGGGGCGAGACGCCCACCGCGACGTAGGAGACCACGATCATGACCGCGACGGCGACGAGGACCGCCTGCCAGGTCTCCTCGAAGTGCCGCACGCAGACGACGGTGACCAGCACCGCCGCCGCCATCTCGCAGGCCACCCGGACCAGCAGGGCGACATTGAGGTAGCGGGTGGGGTCCGATGAGACCGCCAGCAGCTTGTCGGCGCCGCGCCGGCCGGCGCGCACCGCGGCCTCGGCCCGGAAGCGGGAGGTGCGCGCGATGCCGGCCTCGGCGCAGGCGGCGAGCCAGGCGACGACGACGAGCAGGACGGCGGAGACCACCATCGCGATCAGTGGGTGGTGGTCGGGGCCGGGGAGGGACCCTGGATGCCGCGCTCGGCGCGCCAGCCGTCGAGGACGGCCTTCTGCAGGCCGAACATCTCCGCCTTCTCGTCGGGCTCCTCGTGGTCGTAGCCGAGCAGGTGCAGCACCCCGTGGACGGTGAGCAACTGCAGCTCCTCGTCCATGGAGTGCTTGGTGACGGCCGCCTCGCCCTGCTTCTTCGCGACCTCGGGGCAGAGCACGATGTCCCCGAGCAGGCCCTGCGGGGGCTCCTCGTCGTCCTTCCCGGGACGGAGCTCGTCCATGGGGAAGGACATGACGTCGGTGGGGCCCGGTTCGTCCATCCACTGGATGTGCAGCTGCTCCATGGCGTCGGCGTCGACCGCGATGACCGAGAGCTCGGACAGCGGGTGGATGCGCATGTGCTGCAGGGCGTAGCGGCTGATGTCGAGCACCGCCGCCTCGTCGAAATCCCAGCCGGATTCGTTGTTGACGTCGATCGCCATAGTGCTTCGGTGGCTACTTTCGGTTGCCGTTGAGGTCGTCGTAGCGCTCGTAGGCGTCCACGATGCGCCCGACCAGCTTATGGCGTACGACATCCGTGCTCGTCAGGCGCGAGAAGTGCACGTCCTCGACGCCCTCGAGGATGTCCACGACCTGGCGCAGTCCGCTCTTCGTGCCGCCGGGGAGGTCGATCTGCGTGACGTCGCCGGTGATGACGATCTTGGAGTCGAAGCCGAGCCGGGTGAGGAACATCTTCATCTGCTCGGCGCTGGTGTTCTGCGCCTCGTCGAGGATGATGAAGGCGTCGTTGAGCGTGCGGCCGCGCATGTACGCCAGAGGAGCGACCTCGATCGTCCCGCTCGCCATGAGGCGCGGGATCGAGTCGGGGTCGATCATGTCGTGCAGCGCGTCGTACAGCGGACGCAGGTACGGGTCGATCTTCTCGTAGAGCGTGCCCGGCAGGAAGCCGAGGCGCTCGCCCGCCTCGACGGCGGGGCGGGTCAGGATGATCCGGTTGACCTGTTTGGACTGCAGGGCCTGGACGGCCTTGGCCATGGCCAGGTAGGTCTTGCCCGTGCCCGCCGGGCCGATGCCGAAGACGATCGTGTGCTTGTCGATGGCGTCGACGTAGCGCTTCTGGTTGAGGGTCTTGGGGCGGATGGTGCGGCCCCGGGTGGACAGGATGTTCTGGGTCAGCACCTGGGAGGGGGTCTCCTCCAGGCCGTCGGCTCCGCTGTCCTGGCGGAGCATGGCGATCGACCGCTCCACTGCGTCCTCCGTCATCGGCTGGCCGGTGCGCAGCACCAGCATCATCTCGTCGAAGAGGCGCTGGACCAGCGCGACGTCCGCGGGTTCACCGCTCGCGCTGATCTCATTGCCTCGTACATGGATGTCGACGGCCGGGAACGCCTGCTCTATCACGCGCAGGAGAGAGTCACCGGACCCCAGGACGGTCACCATGGGGTGCTTGGCCGGTACGACGAAGTGGGCGCTCGCCTGCGGTTGCTGCGTTGTCGGTGTCTGAGTCATGGGCCAGGCTCGTCGGCCTGCTCATCCCGCCTTCTGCTGTTCGACATGCCATTGGGCTTGGGGTTCAAGGGTACGTCGGTGCGGCTGGGGTTCCGAGGGGTTTTACGCTGCGTCACGCGCCGGGTAGAACTGCGGGATGGAGATCCGTACCGGAGGACCCGGGGACCTGCCCGCGACGCTCGCCCTGCTGGACGGGGCCATCGCCTGGCTGACCGAGCGCGGCCACACCGGGCAGTGGGGCACCCGCCCCTGGTCCTCCAGGCCCCCGGCGGTGGAGCGCGTCGCCCGGTACGCCGACGAGTACCTGCTGCGCGCGGCGGAGGTCGGCGGCCGGGTCGCGGGCGTGTGCGTGCTGGCCGAGGAGAAGCCCGACTACGCCCCGCCCGTGGACGAACGCGAGCTGTACCTGCGGCTGCTGGTCACCGACCGGTCGCTGTCCGGCAGCGGCATCGGCGCGGCCCTGGTGGACGACGCCGTCGCCGAGACCCGGCGCCGCGGCATCTCCCTGCTGCGGGTCGACTGCTACGCGGGCGGCGGGGGCCGCCTGGTGCGGCGGTACGAGGCACTGGGCTTCACCCGCGCCCAGCCCTTCACGGTGCCGCAGGCCGACGCGGACCCCTGGCCGGGGCAGGTGCTGGAGCGCCGGGTCTGACGGCGCATGCAAAACGCATGCATGCACTTCGCATGCTGGCGTGACGGTATGGCGAACGCACCAGTCCCTGAACGAGTACCTGCGCCAGAGGCTGATCGAACAGGCGAGAACGCCGACGGTCGACGACATACTGGCCAGCGCCCGGAAGTCGGCGACGACCGACTACACCGTGGAGGACCTGCTGGGACACCTCGACGAGGGGCGCCGCGGGTGATCGTCGTCGACGCGTCCGCGCTCGTCCTGGCCCTCACCCACGGCGGCCCACTGGGTGATCTCGCGCGCAAGCGGCTGTCCGGCGAGACCCTGCACGCACCGGCGGTCATCGAGTTCGAGGCGGCCCACGCGATCCGCGGCCTGTCGCTCGGGGGAAAGCTGGAGCAGGCGGCGGAGACGGCGATCGCCCTGCTGTCCGCCCTGCCGATCCAGCGGATGCCCGGATACGCCCTGCTCGATCGAATCTGGGAGCTGCGCACCGACCTCTCGGCGTACGACGCCTCGTACGCCGCGCTCGCCGAACACCTGGGGTTCACCCTGGTCACGGGGGACGCCCGGATCGAGCGCGCGAAGGCGGCCCGCTGCCCCATCGATGTGATCGCCTGACGACGACCCCACCACCGGCCCCGCCACCGCGTCAGCGGAGCGGCGGCGGCCGGAAGCCGATGGTGGGCACCGCCCGGCGCAGGGGCCAGCGGCGGGTGCCTGTGGGCAGCAGGTCGTCCAGGAAGGCGTAGCGGCGCAGCGCCGAACGGTCCTGGTCGTCGTACGCCTTGGCGTGCTGCCACCAGGCCGCGATCTCGATCCAGCCCGGCGCCGACAGCGAACCCCCGAACTCCTGCACCGACAGCGCGGCCGTCAGGCAGGCGAAGGCCAGCCGGTCGCCGAGCGGCCAGTCGGCCAGGGTGCCGGTCAGGAACCCCGCGACGAAGACGTCCCCGGCCCCGGTCGGGTCCAGGGCCTCCACGGACAGCGCCGGGACCTCGGCTTCCTGCCCGCTGCCGGAGTCGACCGCGTACGCGCCCTCCGGGCCGAGCGTCACCACCGCCAGCGGGACGATCTCGGCCAGCTTGCGGGCGGCGGCCCGCGGGCAGTCGGTGCGGGTGTAGCGCATGGCCTCGGAGGCGTTCGGCAGGAAGGCCTCGCAGTGCGTCAGGTCGGCGAGGTCGGCCGGGTCCCAGCGGCCGCTGTCGTCCCAGCCGACGTCGGCGAAGATCCGGCTGCCGCGGCCGGCGGCGCTGCCGATCCACTCCTGCCGCGGGCCGCCCGGCACCAGCGAGGCCACGCACGCCCGGCTCGGCGGCGGGCACGCCGGGGCGGGCTCCTCGGGCGGCGGGGCCTCGTGGCCGTGGCTGACCATGGTGCGCTCGCCCTCGTACGCCATGGAGACGGTGACCGGCGAGTGCCAGCCGGGGATCTTGCGGGACAGGGACAGTTCGATGCCCTCCCCCTCGGCGAGGGAGTCCCAGCAGTAGTCCCCGTACACGTCGTCGCCGAACGCGGCCGCGAGCGAGGTGCGCAGTCCGAGCCGGGCGAGGGCGGTGGCCATGTTGGCCACCCCGCCGGGACTCGATCCCATGCCGCGGGCCCACGACTCGGTGCCGCGCACGGGAGCGCTGTCGAGACCGGTGAAGATGATGTCCAGGAAGACCGTGCCCGTCAGGTACACATCGGTCTCCGGGTCGTCCGGCTCGCGCACCGCCGCGAGCGGATCGAGGACGGGCTGGTCTTCCACCCGGGCTTCCTCCCGACCTGTGTGGTTCCCGACCGATCGTACGCGTGCCCGGGGGCGTGACCAGCGTTTGTCCGCGCGCGGGTGCGGACGGATGCTGAGGGAAAGCGGATGACTCCCAGGGGCTGGAGATGCCCGGACACTCGGCCGCACCGCCACAACTGATCGTGACCACGGGGCCGGAGGCCGGCGCGGCCCACGACATCCCGGCCGGGTACTCCGAGATCGGCAGGCTCCCCGGCAGCGGGATCCGGCTCGACGCGGAGGGCGTGAGCCGGCGGCACGCCGCGATGAACCGCGCCGGGAGCCATGTCGTGGTCAGCGACCTCGGCTCGACCAACGGCACCTATCTCAACGGGGCCCTGCTCGACGCGCCGCACCCTCTCCACGACGGGGACCTGCTGCGCATCGGCCACGTCGAACTGCGGCTGTCGGTGGAGGCGGCCCGGCCGGCGCCGGCCGGGCCGGAGGAGGCGGGCGCCCCGGGGAGCCGGGACGCCCCGGAGGCTCCTGACGCCCCGGATGCTCCGTACGCCGCTCCCCCGCCCCCGGCGGTCGTCCACGACCTCGGGGACGCCCGCGACCGGACCGGCGCCCGGCACGGCCGCCGCTACCCCACGGGACGCGCCCAGTACCTCGCCGGGCGCCGCCGCTACGCCGAGGACGGCGGCCACGAGGCGGACCCGGGCGCCGCCGAGGAGGCCTGTGCCGGGTTGTTCCGGGTGCGGGGGCCGGGCCGGGTGCTCATGGCCGCCGGTGCGCTGGTGGCCCTGGCCGGGTTCGCCGTCTGGGTGTCGCTGATCCTCGGCCTCCTGGGCGGCGCGGGCAGCGCGCAGGCGCCGCCCGACCCCTTCGCCGAGACGCTGTGGGGGCTGCCGAAGGCACCGCTGGGCTTCACCGCGTTCGGGGTGGGGGCGCTGTTCTTCGCGGCCGGGGCGGCCCTGTCCCGGGCCACCCGCAGGCGGGGCGCGGCCACGGGACGGCACCGCCCGGGGCGGCACCGCCACTGACCCGCGGACGGCGGGTCCGCGGTCCGCGACCCGGGCCCAGCGCCATACCAAAGCTTTGCCGGTCCTTTCCCCACGTGGTGACCTGGGCTGATTCGTCCCCGGGCGGCGATCCCGGGTCATCGCGCGTAGATGATCCTTGACCAGCCGTGATCGGGGCGTCTAGGTTCGCCCGCGTCAACGAGCCCCGCAGGGACGGACGTTCCCCCTGAACGGCGTGTGCCTGCCCGTGCGGCCGTCACCCCGTGTCGAAGGAGCCAGCAGATGCCCGCAGCCAGACCGTCCGCGTTCACCCGCGGGCGCGCACGCGCCCTCGCCGCCACCGTCGCCGCGGCGGCGGCCGCCGCCACCCTCTACGGGGTGGGCGCGGCGACCGCGGACACGTCCGTGCCCCGCAGCGACAAGCAGATACCCAACCTGACCGACGTGGTCACCGAGATCAAGGCGTACTACGGCGACACCGTCGACGCCTCCGGTGAGCACTACGCCTCCCCCGACGGCAACTACGCCAAGCAGGTCGCCGGGATCGAGAAGAAGGCCAGGAGCTACCTGCAGGACGCCCTCACGAAGTCCGCGCACCACGGCCACGGCAAGCCGGCGATCGTCCTCGACGTCGACGACACGTCCCTGCTGACGTACAACTACGAGCTGGAGGTGGGCTTCAACTACACGCCGGCCTCCAACGACGCCTACATCCAGAACAAGGACATGGCCCCGGTCTTCGGCATGCCCGCGCTGGCCAACTGGGCCGCCGAGCACGGCGTCACGGTCTTCTGGATCACCGGCCGCCCGGAGACGCAGCGCGCCGCGAGCGTCCGCAACCTGGGGACCGCCGGCTACACCTCGGCCGCCGACCCGGCCCACTTCTTCCTGAAGAACAAGGTCGCCACCGACTACCTGCCCTGCTCCGCCCCGACCTGGACCTGCTCCACCGCCGACTACAAGGCGGGCACCCGGGCCCACATCGAGGCGCAGGGCTACAACATCCTCGCCAACTTCGGCGACCAGTACAGCGACCTGAGCGGCGGTCACGCCGACAAGTCGTTCAAGCTCCCCAACCCGATGTACTACGTGCCCTGACCCGCGGCGGGCCGCCACCCCGCGGTGCCCGTCCCCCCGCGCGGGGGACGGGGGCCGCGGTGCCGCGAGCGGGCCAGCCACAGGCCCCGGCCGAGCGACCACAGGACCAGCCCGGCGATGACGGGCCCGCCGAGCAGGATCGCCAGCCCGGCGCCGATGTTGGCGCCGATGACCCCCGCCGTCACCGTCCGCCAGACGGCGGCCGCCAGCACCCCGGCCGCCACCAGCGGCCCGATCACCTCCCACCACCGGCCGTCGAGCCGGTCCGGCCCAGGCCGGGAGGCGCGGCCCAGCACCACCGCCGCGCCCGTGGCCAGCACGGCGGCGGCCACGCCGAGTCCGGTCTCCAGCCCCGCCGGGATGGCGAAGGGCCGCACCATGTAGTCCAGTTCGGAGGGCGCGAAACCGGCGGCGTCCTGCCGGCCCATCAGCCCCCACGTGGCGACGGGCGTGGTCACGATCAGCGTGACGGCCGCTGCGGGCCGTATCGGATGCTTGCGCATGACTCCATGCTCCGCCTCCGCGCGGCGGCCCGCATGAGTGCGCGTACTCAGACGGGCACGCGCGGCCGCACTCAGAACGTGTAGGCGTCCACCTCGGCGAGGTACCGGGCCCGCAGGTCCTCGTCGCCGTCGAGGAAGGCGGCCCGGAAGGAGTTGCGGGCCAGCCGCCGCAGGGCGTCCTCGCCGAGCGGGAGCGCGCCCGCCACGGCGTCGAAGGTGTCGCCGGCGTAACCGCCGAAGTAGGCGGGGTCGTCGGAGTTGACCGTGACCAGCAGCCCCGCGTCGAGCATCGCGGGCAGCGGGTGGTCGGCGAGGGTGTCCACGCAGCGCAGCCGCACGTTGGACAGCGGGCAGACGGTCAGCGGGACCTGGTCGCGGACGAGCCGGGCCACCAGCTCCGGGTCCTCCATGCTGCGGATGCCGTGGTCGATCCGGTCGACGCCGAGCACGTCCAGCGCCTCCCACACGTACGCCGGCGGGCCCTCCTCGCCCGCGTGGGCGACCCGGCGCAGGCCCGCCGCCGCGGCCGCCTCGTACACCGCGCGGAACTTCGACGGCGGGTGGCCCACCTCTGCGGAGTCCAGGCCGACGGCGCTGATGCGGTGCAGGTGGGGCCGGGCGGCCTCGAAGGTCTCCATCGCGGACTCGGCGGACTCGTCCCGCAGGAAGCACATGATCAGCTGCGTGCTGACGCCGTGCCGCTCCCGGCTGCGGTCCAGCGCCCGCGCCAGTCCCTCGACGACCGTGCCGATCGGGACGCCGCGCGCGGTGTGCGCCTGCGGGTCGAAGAAGATCTCGGCGTGCCGCACGCCCTGCACGGCCGCGCGGGCGAGGTACGCGTCGGCGAGGTCGGCGAAGTCCTCCTCGGTGCGCAGCACGGCCATCAGCGCGTAGTACAGGTCCAGGAAGGACTGCAGGTCGCTGAAGGAGTACGCCTGCCGCAACTCCTCGGTCGAGGCGTACGGCAGGTCGACGCCGTTGCGCTCGGCGAGGGCGAAGGCGAGCTCGGGTTCGAGGGTGCCTTCGATGTGCAGATGGAGTTCGGCCTTCGGGATGCTCACCCGGCAACCGTACAGGTCAGGGGCGTGCGGCGGCCTTCCGGCTACAACGGGCGGCGCTTGGGCACGGGCACCCGGCCGAGGTCCCGGGCGACCGTCAACTCGCCCTCGAAGCCCGCGGCCCGCGCCTGGCGCTCGAAGTCCGCCGGGTCGGTGTAGCGCTGCGAGAAGTGCGTGAGCACCAGGTGCCGGACGCCCGACTCGGCGGCGACCCGGGCCGCCTGACCGGCCGTCAGATGCCCGTGCTCGTCCGCCAGCGCGGCGTCCTCGTCCAGGAAGGTCGACTCGATGACGAGCAGGTCGCAGCCCTCCGCTAGGGCGTACACCGCGTCGCACAGCCGGGTGTCCATCACGAAGGCGAAACGCTGGCCCGGGCGCGGCTCGCTCACCTCGGCGAGCGTCACCCCGCCGGCCTCGCCCTCGCGCTGCAGCCTGCCCACCGCCGGGCCGGTGATGCCGTGCGCCGCGAGCCGCTCGGGCAGCATGCGGCGCCCGTCGGGCTCGATCAGCCGGTAGCCGTACGCCTCCACCGGGTGCGACAGCCGGCGCGCCTCCAGCAGGAAGGCGTCCGTCTGCGCCAGCACGGCCGCCTCGCCCTTCACCGGTTCCTCGCGCAGCCCCACGGTCTCGCGGTAGGCGGTGGCGTAGCGCAACCGGTCGAAGAAGCGCTTGCCGGACTCGGGGTAGTGGGCCGTGACCGGGTGCGGCACCCGGTCGAGGTTGATCCGCTGGATCACCCCGGCCAGGCCCAGGCTGTGGTCGCCGTGGAAGTGGGTCACGCACAGCCGGGTCAGGTCGTGCGCCGCGACGCCCGCCCGCAGCATCTGGCGCTGGGTGCCCTCACCCGGGTCGAAGAGGATGCCCTCGGCGTCCCAGCGCAGGAAGTAGCCGTTGTGGTTGCGGTGCCGGGTCGGGACCTGGCTGGCCGTGCCGAGCACGACCAGTTCGCGTGCGGACACGGGGACCTATCCGGGCGGCCACTCGAGGCCGCGCCCGCCCAGCACGTGGGCGTGCGCGTGGAAGACGGTCTGGCCCGCCCCGGCACCGGTGTTGAACACGATCCGGTACCCGGTGCCGTCGACCTTGTCCTCGGCCGCGACCTCGCCCGCCTCCCGCAGTATGTCCGCGACGAGCTCCGGCGCCTCGGCGGCCAGCGTCGCGGCGTCCGCGTAGTGCGCCTTGGGGATGACCAGGACGTGCGTCGGTGCCTGCGGGTTGATGTCGCGGAACGCGACGGTCGTCGCGGTCTCCCGCACGACGGTCGCGGGCACGTTCCCCGCGGCGATCTTGCAGAACAGGCAGTCCGCCTGCGGTTCTCCTGCCACCTGACGCCTCCGTCCAGGGGTTGATCAGTACGTCCCGCATGCTACCGGTGCCCCTTGCGGCGGCGCGCCGTCGCCGGGCCCGGGACGCGCCGGGCCCCCGGTTCCGCGGGGCCCGGCGGCGCGGCCGCCGCTACGGCAGCGGGGGCGCCGTACGGGCCGGGTTGGCCTCCAGCGCCTCCAGGGCGAGGCGGACGGCCTCGTCCAGCTGCGGGTCGCGCCCGGCGGCCGAGTCCTGCGGGGTGTGCACGACCTCGACGTCCGGGTCGACGCCGTGGTTCTCCACGTCCCAGCCCACGCCCTCCAGCCACGTCGCGTACTTCGGCTGGGTGACCAGCGTCCCGTCGACCAGGTGGTAGCGGGAGTCGATGCCGATGACGCCGCCCCAGGTCCTGGTCCCCACCACGGGACCGATCCCCAGCGCCCTGATCGCCGCGTTGACGATGTCCCCGTCCGAGCCGGAGAACTCGTTGGCGACCGCCACGACGGGCCCGCGCGGCGCGTCCAGCGGGTAGCTGAAGGCGGGCAGCCCGCGCGGCACGTCCCAGCCGACGATCCGCCGCGCGAGCTTCTCCACGACCAGCTGCGAGGTGTGGCCGCCGCGGTTCTCCCGCACGTCCACGATCAGGCCCTCCCGGGCGACCTCGACGCGCAGGTCGCGGTGGAGCTGCGCCCAGCCTGAGCCGACCATGTCGGGCACGTGCAGATACCCCAGCCGGCCACCCGACAGCTCGCGCACGTACGCCCGGCGCCCGGCGACCCAGTCGTGGTAGCGCAGCGACTCCTCGTCCGAGATGGGCACGACGACGACATGGCGCACCGCGCCGCCGTCGGCCGGGGCGACGGTGAGCTCGACGGGCTTGCGCACCGTGCCGATCAGCAGCGGCCCGGGGCCGGTCAGCGGGTCGACGGGCCGTCCGTCCACGGCGAGGATCGCGTCGCCGGCGCGCACCGCGACGCCGGGCGCGGCGAGCGGGGAGCGGGCGCGCGGGTCGGAGGTCTCGGAGGGCAGGACCCGCTCGACGCGCCAGACGCCGTCCGCGTCGGCGGCGAGGTCGGCGCCGAGCAGGCCCTGGCGGTGCAGGGAGTCGCCGCGGCCGCCGGGCGGTATGACGTAGGCGTGCGAGGTGTTCAGCTCGCCCGCGACCTCCCAGAGCAGGTCGACGAGGTCGTCGTGGGTGGCGACCCGGTCCAGCACGGGCCGGTAGCGTTCGCGCACGCCGTCCCAGTCGACGCCGCCCATGTCGGCGCGCCAGAAGTTGTCGCGCATGAGGCGGTGGGCCTCGTCGTACATCTGACGCCATTCGGCATGCGGGTCGACGGTCACGCGGACCCGGGAGAGGTCGACGGTGACATTGCTGTCGGTCTCGTCGTCCGAGGACGTCGACTTGTGGTCGGCCGCCGCGACCCGCAGCCGGTGACCGGACGTCACCAGCACCTTGTTGCCGTCGCCGCTGACGGCGTAGTCGTCGGCGTCGTCGGCGATGTCCTCCACGCGCAGTTGCTTGAGGTCGTACCGCTCCAGCGCGGTGGACGGCGGCTCGGCCTCGGGGGATGCCAGGCTCGCGCCCAGGACCCCGCGCACGGGGTGGCGCAGCCACAGGACGCCGTCCTTGGCGGCCCGGAGCGTGGAGTAGCGGGCGGCCTCCACCGGGAAGGGCACGATGCGGTCGGCCAGGCCCTCGGCGTCGACCTTCGTCGCGGGCGTGCGGGGGCGGTCCTCGCCGTCCTCCTTGCGCGCGTCCTTCTTGCCCTCGTCCTGGCCGCGGTCGTCGCCGTCCTTGTCCTCGGCGGAGGAGTCGACGGGCCGCCCGTGGCGCTGCGGGCCGAAGGGCGAGGGGGTGGTGGCGGCGAGAGTGATCAGGTGCGGGCGGCAGGCGCCGAGGAAGGCGAGGTCGAAGACGTGCTCGTCGTAGACCGGGTCGAAGGACCGCTCGGAGAGGAACGCCAGGTGCTTGCCGTCGGAGGTGAAGGCGGGCGAGAAGTCCCGGAAGCGCAGCGGGGTCGCGTCGACCACGGTCAGGTCGGCCGTGGAGGCGAGCTTGAGTTGGCGCAGCGGCTCGGGCCCGGCGTGCGACCAGGCGAGCCAGGCCGAGTCGGGCGAGAAGGCGAGGCCGCTGGCGTGGCCGTGCTCGCTCTCCAGGACGGTGCGGACCTCGCCGGTCTGCGCCTCGACGAGCAGCACCCGGCCGTCGTGCGAGGCGACGGCGATCCGGTGGCCGTCGGGGGAGACGGTCATCGCCAGGACCCGGCCGAGCCGCCCCGCGGCCAGCCGGCGGGGCGCGGCCGAGCCGGTGCCCGCCGCGGGGGCGATCTCCAGGGCGTCCTCGCCCTCGGCATCGGTGACCCACACGACCTGCTGGTCGCCCTCGCCGCCGAACACGCGGGGCAGCCGTGTGCGCACCCCCGGCTCGGCGGACAGCGCCCGCGCCGGGCCGCCGCGGTGGGTGACCCAGTGCGTCGTGCCCCGGATCTCGACGGCGCTGCCGCGGCCGGTGTGGTCCGGCCGGGCGTCGCCGAGGTGGTGGGAGGCGTGGACGGGGTGCGGCTGCAGGTCCCCGCGCTGGCCGCCCAGGCGTACGTCGAGCGGGCGGGCCTCGGCCCCGTCGAGGTCGTCCAGCAGGAACAGCCGCCCGGTGCTGGTGTAGATGACGCGGGTGCCGTCGGTGGCGGCCTGGCGGGCGTAGAAGCCGCCCTCCTCCACGGCGGTGTGGCGGCGCAGGTCACTGCCGTCCGGGAGGCTGGAGTAGACCGCGCCCACGCCTTCGTGGTCGGAGAGGAAGGCGATCCGTCCCTGGCCTTCGGCATGGGGGACCCCACCCACCCACATCGGGCACTCCAGGTTGCCGTCCAGCTCCGCGTGGAGCCGCTCGAACTCCCCGTCGCCCGTGCGGTCGATCCACAGCTTGCCCGCGGTGCCGCCCCGGTAGCGCTTCCACGCCGCGGCCTCGCGGCCCATCGTCGCCGACAGCAGGAGCACGGCCCCGTCCGGACCGTAGGCGACGTCCCCGACCGGACCGTACGGCAGCGTCCGCGCCGGACCGCCGTCGAGCGGGACCGCCCGCGCCCAGCTGCGGCGCAGTGACGCCTGCCCGTACGCGCTGATGGCCAGCACCTCACCACCGGGCGTCCAGCCCCGCACGCCGGTGCGGCCGCTGCCCCAGTACGTCAGCCGCTTCGACGGCCCGCCGTCGGCGGCCGCCACGTGCACCTCGGGCGAGCCGTCCCGCGTCGAGGTCCACGCGATGTGCGCCCCGTCGGGCGAGAACCGTGGATGGCCGACCGGCATGTTGTCCGCGCTGACCCGCCAGGCCCGCCCGGCGCCGTCCAGCGGGGCGGCCCAGACGTCGTCCTCGGCGGTGAAGGTGATCAGGTCACCGTGCAGGTGCGGAAAGCGGAGGTACGAGGGGTGCGAAGGCTGCGGCTGCGTCACGTCGTCACATTAACCACCCGGTGCCCTGCTGGTCAGGGGTTTTCGATCTCATTGCCCCCGGGACGTCCTCCCGGGGCATTTCGGGAACACCCCGGGACGCCCGAGTGTCAGCCCCAGCGGCCCGTACGGCCGAGGAGGAGGGCGGCGGCGGCGACGCCCGCGGTGGAGGTGCGCAGGACGCTCGCGCCGAGGCGGTAGGGCTTGGCGCCGGCGGCGGCGAAGGCGTCGAGTTCGTCCGGGGAGACACCGCCCTCGGGGCCGACGAGGAGGACGATGTCGCCCTCCGGCGGCAGCGGGGCGGTGGCGAGCGGCTCCGAGCCCTCCTCGTGGAGGACGGCGGCGAAGGCCGCGCCGGACAGCAGCCCGGCGAGCTGACGTGTCGTCATCAGGTCGGTGACCTCGGGGAACCGCAGTCGGCGGGCCTGCTTGGCGGCCTCACGGGCGGTGGAGCGCCACTTGGCGAGGGACTTGGCGCCGCGTTCCCCCTTCCACTGGGTGATGCAGCGCGCGGCGGCCCACGGCACGACCGCGTCGACGCCGACCTCGGTCATGGTCTCCACGGCGACCTCGCCGCGGTCGCCCTTGGGCAGGGCCTGGACGACGGTGATCCGCGGGCGGGGCTCGGGCTCCTCACGGACGCCGGCGACGGCGACCTCGAGGGTGTCCTTGCCGTCGACCGCCGCCACGGTGCCGTACGCGCCGCGTCCGAGGCCGTCGGTGAGGACGATCTCCTCGCCGACGCGCAGCCGGCGCACGGCGACCGCGTGCCGCCCCTCGGGGCCGGAGAGCGTGATGCGTTCCCGGCCCAGCGCGTCCGGCTCGACGACGAAGACGGGGGCGGTCACGGCGCGGTCCGCGCGCGGGAGTCGGTCAGGGCGGCCATGCGCCCATCGTTTCACGGCACGACACGGCCCGCGGTCCGGGGTGGAACACCCCGGACCGCGGGCCCGCGGGCGCCGGCGTTACCGCCTAACGTCCGTTGAACGCGTCCTTGAGCCGGGAGAACAGCCCCTGCTGGCCCGGCTGGAACTGCCCCAGGGGCCGCTCCTCGCCGCGCAGCTTCGCCATGCGGCGCAGCAGCTCCTCCTGCTCCGGGTCGAGCTTGGTCGGGGTCTGGACCTCGACGTGCACGATGAGGTCGCCCCGGCCGCCGCCCCGCAGGTGCGTGACGCCGCGCTGGTGGAGCGGGATCGACTGTCCGGACTGGGTGCCGGGTCGGATGTCGACCTCCTCCAGGCCGTCCAGCGTCTCCAGCGGGACCTTGGTGCCGAGCGCCGCGGCCGTCATCGGGATGGTGACGGTGCAGTGCAGGTCGTCGCCGCGCCGCTGGAAGACCGAGTGCGGCAGCTCGCGGATCTCGACGTAGAGGTCGCCGGCGGGGCCGCCGCCCGGGCCGACCTCGCCCTCGCCCGCCAGCTGGATGCGGGTCCCGTTGTCGACGCCGGCCGGGATCTTGACCGTCAGCGTGCGCCGCGAGCGGATCCGGCCGTCGCCCGCGCACTCCGGGCACGGGGTGGGGACGACGGTGCCGAAGCCCTGGCACTGCGGGCACGGCCGGGAGGTCATGACCTGGCCGAGGAAGGACCGCGTGACCTGGGAGACCTCACCGCGGCCGCGGCACATGTCACAGGTCTGCGCGGACGTGCCCGGGGCGGCGCCCTCGCCGTGACAGGTGTTGCAGACGATGGCCGTGTCGACCTGGATGTCCTTGGTCGTGCCGAAGGCCGCCTCGTCCAGCTCGATCTCCAGCCGGATCATCGCGTCCTGGCCGCGCCGCGTGCGCGAGCGCGGACCGCGCTGGGACGCCGTGCCGAAGAAGGCGTCCATGATGTCGCTGAAGTTGCCGAAGCCCGCGCCGAAGCCGGCGCCCGCGCCCGCCCCGCCGCCGTTGGCGGACAGCGGGTCGCCGCCGAGGTCGTAGACCTGCTTCTTCTGCGGGTCCGAGAGCACCTCGTAAGCGGCGTTGATCTCCTTGAACCGCTCCTGGGTCTTCGGGTCCGGATTGACGTCCGGGTGCAGCTCGCGCGCGAGACGGCGGAAGGCCTTCTTGATCTCGTCCGGGCCGGCGTCGCGGCGGACGCCGAGCACCGCGTAATAGTCCGTGGCCACTACGACTCCGCCAGGATCTGTCCGACGTAACGTGCCACTGCGCGTACCGCTCCCATCGTTCCGGGGTAGTCCATGCGGGTCGGTCCGACCACGCCGAGTTTCGCGACCGCCTCGTCGCCCGAACCGTAGCCGACGGAGACGACCGATGTGGAGTTGAGGCCCTCATGGAAGTTCTCGTGACCGATTCGCACCGTCACGCCCGAGTCCTTCGCCTCGCCCAGCAGCTTGAGGAGCACCACCTGCTCCTCAAGTGCCTCCAGCACCGGGCGGATCGTGAGGGGGAAGTCGTGCCCGAAGCGGGTCAGGTTGGCCGTGCCGCCGAGCATGATCCGCTCCTCGGTCTCCTCGACCAGGGTCTCCAGCAGTGTGGCGAGAACCACCTGGACGGAGGGCCGGTCGTCGGGCTCGAAGCCCTCGGGGAGCTCCTGCACCAGCTGCGGGACGTCGGTGAACCGGCGGCCCACCACCCGGCTGTTCAGCCGGGCCCGCAGATCGGCCAGCACGGTCTCCCCGACCGGGGCCGGGGCGTCCACCAGCCGCTGCTCCACCCGTCCGGTGTCCGTGATCAGCACGAGCATGATCCGGGCCGGGGCGAGCGCGAGCAGCTCGACGTGGCGCACGGTCGAGCGGGTGAGCGACGGGTACTGGACGATCGCGACCTGCCGGGTCAGCTGCGCGAGCAGCCGGACCGTGCGGGCCACGACGTCGTCGAGGTCGACGGCGCCGTCCAGGAAGTTCTGGATGGCCCGGCGCTCGGCGCCGGACAGCGGCTTGACGCTGGTGAGCCGATCGACGAAGAGCCGGTAGCCCTTGTCGGTCGGCACGCGGCCGGCGCTGGTGTGGGGCTGCTGGATGTAGCCCTCGTCCTCCAGCACGGCCATGTCGTTGCGGACGGTGGCCGGGGACACGCCGAGGCGGTGGCGTTCGGTGAGCGCCTTCGAACCGACCGGTTCCTCGGTGCCCACGTAGTCCTGGACGATGGCACGCAGCACTTCGAGCCGTCGTTCACTGAGCATCGCGCACCTCCAGTCGCTCGTCACCGTACGGTCGTGGCCCCTGCGGCCTGGCACTCCTCTTCTTTGAGTGCCAGTTTTCCCCAAGTCAGTGTACGGCGGGGTGGCAACACCTCGGCAAGGGCCGTCCACAGGTCCGGCCCGGGGCGCCCTTGACCGGCCACCGTAGCGGGCGCGACCCCGTCCGCGGGGATACCGTCACGTTGTGGAGACCACACCGACCGCACCGGCCCCCGGCGGCTGGGAGCAGCTCGCTCCGGGGGTCGCCCGGCAGCGGCTGCCGTTCCTCGACGTGACGGTCGGGGTCGTCGTCGGCGACGAGGGCGTCCTCATGATCGACACGGGTTCCTCGGTCACCGAGGGCGCCGCACTGCGCCGGCAGGTCCACGAACTGACGGGCCGCGATGTGACCCACATCGCACTCACCCACGGCCACTTCGATCATGTCTTCGGCACCGCCGCCTTCGAGGGCGTCCAGGTCTTCGGCGAGATGGCCCTCGACACCTATCTGGACCGCGAGCGCTTCTCGCTGGGGCTGGACGCGGTCGAGCACGGCGCCGGCGAGACCGAGTCGTCCCGGGCGGTGGAGGCCCTCGTCCGCCCGGACAACCTCGTGGACGGCTCGTACGAGCTCGACCTCGGCGGCGACCGGCAGGTCCTGCTGGTCCACCCGGGTGAGGGGCACACCACCCACGACCTGGTGGTCGTGGTGCCGGGGACGCCGGCCGTGGTCTTCTGCGGCGACCTCGTCGAGGAGTCGGGCGAGCCGCAGGCCGGCCCCGACGCCGCCCCGCTCGCCTGGCCCGGCACCCTGGACCGGCTGCTGCGACTGGGCGGCGAGACGGCGCTCTATGTGCCGGGGCACGGCGCCGTCGTCGACGCGGGCTTCGTGCGCGCCCAACGGGACGCGCTGGCCGTCCGGTTCGGATCGGCTTGAGCGGTGCGCCGCGCGGATACGATCCCTGGCATGCGCAGCCGCAGCTACGATCCCGACCTCACCCCGCCGTGGAAGCGGCCCGCCACACCCGCGCCCGAGGTCGCGGCCGAACGGGACCTGGTGGTCGAGGAGGTGTCCACCGGCTTCTGCGGTGCCGTCGTCCGCTGCGAGAAGACCGCCGAGGGCCCCACGGTCACCCTCGAGGACCGCTTCGGCAAGCACCGCGTGTTCCCCATGACGCCCCGCGGCTTCCTCCTGGAGGGCCGCGTCGTCACCCTCGTGCGTCCTTCCGCCGCCGCCCCGCCGGCCGGCCCGCGCCTGACCGCCTCCGGCTCGATCGCCGTCCCCGGCGCCCGGGCCCGGGTGGCCCGCGCCGGCCGGATCTACGTCGAGGGCCGCCACGACGCGGAACTGGTCGAACGGGTCTGGGGCGACGACCTGCGCGCGGAAGGCGTCGTCGTGGAGTACCTCGACGGCGTCGACGACCTCCCCGCCATCGTCGCCGGCTTCGCCCCCGGACCCGACGCCCGCCTCGGCGTCCTCGTAGACCACCTCGTCCCGGGCAGCAAGGAGTCCCGCATCGCCGCGGCGGTCACCGGCGAGCACGTCCTGGTCGTGGGCCACCCCTACATCGACGTCTGGGAGGCCGTGAAGCCCGCCTCCCTCGGCATCCCGGCCTGGCCGTCCGTCCCCCGCGGCCAGGACTGGAAGACCGGCGTGTGCCGCGCCCTCGGCTGGCCGGAGAACACCGGCGCGGCCTGGCAGCGCATCCTGGGCGCGGTCCGGTCGTACAAGGACCTGCAGCCGGAACTGCTGGGGCGGGTGGAGGAGCTGATCGACTTCGTCACGGCTCCGGAGTGAGCCCCGGCAGGACCCCGAACAGCGCAGGGAGGCACTGCCGGTGTGCGCAGTGCCTCACTCCGGCGAGCGATCGGGCCGGCCGGGGGTGCTAGTCGACCAGGTCCCTGACCACCGCGTCCGCCAGCAGGCGGCCGCGGAGGGTGAGGACGGCGCGGCCCTCGGCGTAAGGACCGGACTCCAGGAGGCCGTCCCTTACGGCGCGCTCCGCGGCCTCCGCGCCCGCCGGGGCGAGGATGCCGAGCGGGCAGCCGTCGGAGAGCCGCAGCTCCAGCAGGATCCGCTCCACACGGCGGTCCTCCGCCGCCAGCACCTCGCGGCCCGCGCCGGGACTGCGCCCCTCCGCGAGCGCGGCCGCGTACGCCGCCGGGTGCTTCACGTTCCACCAGCGCACCCCGCCGACGTGGCTGTGCGCACCCGGCCCGGCGCCCCACCAGTCCGCGCCGGTCCAGTACAGCTCGTTGTGGCGGCACCGGGCCTCGTCCGCGGTCGCCCAGTTCGACACCTCGTACCAGCCGAAACCGGCCCCCGCGAGACGCTCCTCCGCCACCAGGTAGCGGTCTGCGTGCACGTCGTCGTCCGTCATCGGCACCTCACCGCGCCGGATCCGGCGCGCCAGCTGCGTGCCCTCCTCCACGATCAGCGCGTACGCCGACACATGGTCCGGGCCCGCGCCGATCGCGGCGTCCAGCGACGCCCGCCAGTCGTCGTCCGACTCCCCGGGGGTGCCGTAGATCAGGTCCAGGTTGACGTGCTCGAAGCCCGCCGCCCGCGCCTCCGCCACGCACGCCTCCGGACGGCCCGGCGTGTGCCGCCGGTCCAGCACCTGCAGCACATGCGGGCGGGCGCTCTGCATGCCGAACGAGATCCGGTTGTACCCCCCGGCCCGCAGTTCCCCCAGGTACTCGGGGTCGACCGACTCCGGGTTCGCCTCGGTGGTGACCTCCGCGCCCTCCGCCAGGCCGAACTCGTCCCGGATCGCCCCGAGCATGCGCGCCAGGTCCGCGGCCGGGAGCAGGGTGGGGGTCCCGCCGCCGACGAACACGGTCTCGACGCGGCGGGGGTCGTCGCCCAGCACCTTGCGCGCCAGCCGGATCTCCTCGATGAGGGTGTCCGCGTAGTTCTCGCGGGAGGCGAGCACGCCGCCGGTGCCGCGCAGCTCGGCGGCGGTGTAGGTGTTGAAGTCGCAGTAGCCGCAGCGCGTGGCGCAGTACGGGACGTGCAGGTAGAACCCCAGCGGGCGGTCCGCGGCGCCGCGGAGGGCCGCGGCCGGGAGCGCGCCGTCCTCGGGCATCGGATCGCCGTCGGGCAGTACGGATGGCATGCGTCCCATTGTCCGGCATCCCCGAGCGTTGCCGTCCCGGGTGCGCCTTGTCGTGTGCGGCGCCGCTGTGGTTGCGGTTGGGGGGTGGGGTTGCCCGGCGCGATCAGTTGCCGTCCTGCGCTGCGCGTGTAGTGGGCCGGGGTCGGGGCCTCCGGGGCCGGCCATTCCGGAGCGCATATTCACGTGCATGGCGGGCACCACCTCAATCTGTCCCGGATGCCGCACACACATATGCGTCAGCGTCCAGAACGCGGGGAACCCCCACCGCAAGCGCAGACAACCCGCACACAACGACGCACCGCTATTGAGCCTGAAGCACCAGCAACGCCAAGTCATCGTCCGGCGGAGCCACGTCGTACTCGTGCACCGCCCGCCGGATCCGCTCCGCCACCCCCGCCGCCCCCAGCCCGGCGCAAGCCGCCAGCACGGCCGCGAGCCCGTCGTCGTCGTCGAACTGGCGGCCTCCGCTGCGCCGCTCCGTCACCCCGTCGGTGACGCACAGCAGCGTGTCCCCGGGGGCCAGGTGGAACGATTCGCTGCGGTACCGCGCGTCGTCCGTGATCCCCAGCAGTATCTGCGGCGTGGCCGCGGGCCGCACCGCACCGCCTTCCGTGAGGAGCAACGGCAAGGGGTGGCCGGCGCTGGCCAGCGTGCAGAGGGCGCCGCGGCCGCCCGATCCGTCGCCCTCCGGGATGATCTCCCCGTACAGGAGGGACAGGAACCGCGGCCCCGCGTCCCAGCCCGGGCCGAGCGCGTCGCCGAGCGTGGCCGCCGCGGCCTCGTCCGCGAGGGCGCGGTTGAGCCGGTCGAGGACCTCCGCGACCCCGTACCCCTCGCGTGCGAGGAGCCGCATGACGGGCCGGGCGAGGCCGGTGACCGCCGCGGCCTCGGGACCGTTGCCCTGGACGTCGCCGAGGGCGAAGCACCAGCGGCCGCCCCCCGCGGGGAAGAGGTCGTAGAAGTCGCCGCCGACGACGTCCGCGCGCGTGGGCTCGTAGACGACGGCGGTGTCGACGCCCGGCACGGCGCCGATCCCGGCGGGCAGCAGGCCGCGCTGCAGGACCCGGCTGATCATGGCCTGGCGTGCGTACTGGCGGGCGGTGCCCACCGCGAGCGCGACCCGTCGCGCGAAGTCCTCGATGAGCCCGATGACCTCGTCGGGGAAGCGCATCAGCCCCGTACGCCCCAGCAGCAGCGTGCCGTGGCAGCGGCCGCCGGTGATCAGGGGGCAGGCGAGTGCCGCGCCGACCGTGTCCCCGCCCTGGGCGGTGGCGGGCCAGGGCCAGGGGACGGCGCCGGCGCGGGTGCCCGGGGGCGGCGGCTCCTTCTCCAGCACCATGCGGAGCCCGTCGATGCGGCTCTCCGCGGCGTGCCAGACGCGGGCCAGGCGCGGCTCGGTGTTCTCGGGGCCGTCCCCGGACAGCCAGACCGCGCACCAGTCGGCGAGCCGGGGAACGAGCAGCTGCCCGGCGAGGGAGGCGACCATGTCCTCGTCGAGCTGCCCGGCGAGCAGGTCGGAGGCCTCGGCGAGGAAGGAGAGCGAGCCGCGGCTGATCCATTCGCTGTCGTGCCGCCGCAGGCCGCGGTGCGGCATGGGCGCGAGGATCTCGGTGGCGCGCAGTCCGCGCATCAGGGCGCG
Source organism: Streptomyces sp. NPDC001070 (assembly GCF_053598835.1). Taxonomy (NCBI): domain Bacteria; kingdom Bacillati; phylum Actinomycetota; class Actinomycetes; order Kitasatosporales; family Streptomycetaceae; genus Streptomyces; species Streptomyces sp. NPDC001070. The sequence continues at coordinate 359,241 of NZ_JBSFLB010000002.1, read as the reverse complement.
GTCGGCCTCGGGGGCCGGGGGCAGGACACCCCTGGGTTCGCGCATGACGGCCAGCCGGCACCAGATGGTCTTCCGGTCGCGCCGGTAGGTGATGCCCCACTCCTCGGAGAGCGCGGAGACGAGCTGCAGGCCGCGCCCGCCGTCGCGGCCCTCGCGGGCGAGTTCGGCCCGGTCGCGGACGACGCGGGCCGGGTGGTGGTCGGAGACCTCGACGACGAGCCCGCCCTCGTCGCGTCCGCCGGGCGCGGCGCTCTCCAGCCGGCAGAGCAGCTCGACCGTCGTGCCCGCGTGGATGACCGCGTTGGTGACGAGTTCGCTCACCAGGAGCACCGCGTCGTCCACGAGATGGTCACCGATGCTCTCGGCCGGCCAGGGCTCCTCCGTGGTCCATTCGGCCAGCGCGGCACGGACGAACTTCCGCGCGGCGGAGGCCGCGAGCTGATTCCCGGGCAGGCTGGTACGGGAGACGAACTCCCGTGGCATGGAATCAGGCCCCACTGTGCGGCTCCCGAGCAGATCCGGCATTGCGCCCTTAACGGCACGTCCAGCGTGACAGACTGAGCGCGCCCATAAGCGCCGAGTCACCGAAGAAGGCCATCATGGCTCTCAAATCGGCTGTTCCCGCCCCGAAAACCGCTGCTCCCGCCCGTCCGCGTGTCGTCGACCCGCCCCCGGACGGAGAGTGGATCCGCGTGGCGGAACTGCGGCCGCTGCTGACGGCGATGCGCTCCCTGCGCGACGGCGACTTCGGTGTGCGGCTGGGCGAAGGGACAAAAGGGGTGCAGGCCGAAGTCGCCGGAACGTTCAACCCGATCGTCGCCCGGGAGCAGCACTTCTCCCCCGAACTGGCCGGCGTCATGCGGGAGGTCGTCCGCCGGGGCACGCTCGACGAGCGGCTCGCGGAGAGCCCCGGCCAGGGTTCCTGGGCGATGAGCGTGCGGGCGGCGAACTCCCCGATCGGCGCGCTGGTGATCCCGGCGGCGAACGCGACCCGGGTGCTGGACGCCGCGGCGGGCGGCGACTTGACGCAGCGGGTGGATCTGCACGACGGCAGCCGGCCGCTCCGCGGGGACCTGCGGAGACCGGGCCGGGCGGTCAGCCGCATGGTGGAACAGTTGTCGCTGTTCACCGGGGAGGTGACCCGGGCCGCCCGGGAGGTCGGCACCGACGGCCGGCTGGGCGGCCAGGCCCGGGTGGAGGATGTGTAATGATGCCCGAGACGGACGGCTACGAGCCGATCGAGGCCATCCGCCGCACACCGCGCTTCGCCGAGTTGCCGATCATCGCCCTCACGGCGAAGGCGATGCCGGGCGACCGCGAGCGCTCCATGGCCTGCGGCGCCGGCGACTACGTGCCCAAGCCGGTGGACGTGGACCGGCTGCTGCACGTGGCGCATCTGCTGCGCGACCCCGAGGCTGCGCAGGACGGCGACGGCCCCGGCCCCTACGACCCCGCGAGGCCCACATCGTGAACCCGGGCACCACCGGCACCGTCGGCGGCACGGCGGGCATCCTCCTCGTCGACGACATGGAGGACAACCTCGTCGCCTTGGAGGCGATCCTCGGCGCGCTCAACCAGCCGCTGGTCCGCGCCCGTTCCGGGGAGGAGGCGATGAAGGCACTGCTGCGCCAGGAGTTCGCGGTGGTGCTGCTCGACGTCCTGATGCCCGGCATGGACGGCTTCGAGACCGCCGCGAACATCAAGCGCCTCGACCAGACCAAGGACATCCCGATCATCTTCCTGACCGGGAACGACCTGGACACCACCTTCGCCTTCCGCGGCTACTCCACCGGCGCGGCGGACTACCTGACCAAGCCCTTCGACCCCTGGGTGCTGCGTGCCAAGGTGACCGTCTTCATCGACCTGCACCACAAGACCCGGCAGCTGCGGGGCCTGCTGGAACGTGACCGGGGCCGGCTCGAGGCGATGGAGCGGCGCCTCGCGGCCGTCGAACGGCAACTCGCCGCCGACGGCCGTCCGGACGTCACCGCGCTCGCCCACCGCGTGGCCCGGCTGGAGCGCGCGTTCCGCGGCGCGGACCTGCCGGGCCCCCGGGTGGGCGACTGAGGACGGGCTCAGCCCTCCCGCGTACCGGCGTACATGTCCTCGATCAGGTCCTTGAACTCCCGCTCCACGACCGGGCGCTTGAGCTTCAGGCTCGGCGTGAGGTCGCCGTGCTCGACGTCGAGGTCGCGGGGCAGCACGCGGAAGGTCTTGATCTGCTGCCAGCGCTGCAGGTCCTCGTTGACCCGCTTCACGTAGCCGTCGATCAGCTCCCGCACCTGCTCGGAGGCGACGACCTCCGCGTAGGACCGGCCCTCCAGGCCGTTCTCCTTCGCCCAGCCGAGGATCGTGGGCTCGTCGAGGGCGAACAGGGCGGTGCAGAAGTTGCGGTCGGCGCCGATCACCAGCACGTTGCTGATGAAGGGACAGGCGGCCTTGAACTGGCCCTCGACCGCCGCCGGCGCGATGTACTTGCCGTTGGAGTTCTTGATGATGTCCTTCTTGCGGTCGGTGATGGTGAGGAAGCCGTCCGCGGAGAGCTCCCCGATGTCACCGGTGTGGAACCAGCCGTCCGGCTCGAGCACCTCTGCCGTCTTCTCGGGCAGCCCGTGGTAGCCCTGCATGATGCCGGGGCCGCGCAGCAGGATCTCGCCGTCCTCGGCGATCCGGACCTCGGTGCCGGGCAGCGGCTTGCCGACCGTGCCGGTGCGGTACGCCTCGCCGGGGTTGACGAAGCTGGCGGCGCTGGACTCGGTCAGTCCGTAGCCCTCCAGGATGTGGATACCGGCGCCGGAGAAGAAGTAGCCGATCTCCGGGGCGAGGGCGGCGGAGCCGGAGACACAGGCGCGCAGCCTGCCGCCGAAGGCCTCGCGGAGCTTGGCGTAGACCAGGCGGTCGGCGACGGCGTGCTTGGCGGAGAGCGCGAAGGGGGCACTGGCGTTGCCGGTGCGGCGGCGGTTGTCCTGGGTGGCCTTGGCGTAGTCGCGGGCGACCTCGGCGGCCCACTTGAAGATCCGGTACTTGGCCGCGCCGCCGGCGCGGGCCTTGGCGGCGACGCCGTTGTAGACCTTCTCGAAGATGCGCGGGACGGCGGCCATGTAGGTGGGCTGCACGACCGGCAGATTCTCGATGATCTTGTCGACGCGACCGTCGACAGCGGTCACGTGCCCGATGGTGATGTGACCGGCGGTGAGCACCTTGCCGAAGACGTGCGCCAGCGGCAGCCAGAGGTACTGGACGTCCTCGGCCTCCAGCAGGCCGTTCGCCTGGATCGCCCGGGCCATGTACGCCCAGCAGTCGTGCGGCAGCCGTACGCCCTTGGGGCGGCCGGTGGTGCCGGAGGTGTAGATCAGGGTGGCCAGCTGGTCCTTGGTGATCTCCCCCACGGCCTTGCGTACCGCCTCGGGGCTCTTCTCCAGGTAGACCTTGCCGCGCTGCTCCAGCTGGGCCAGCGAGAGCACCCAGCCGTCGTCCCCGAGGTCGGCGCCGTCGGCGTCGACGACCACGACGTGGGCCAGCTCGGGCAGCTCCGCGCGACGCTCGACGGCCTTGGCCAGCTGCGCCGCGTTCTCGGCGATCAGCACCCGGCTGCCGGAGTCGGCCAGGATGAAGGCCGTCTCGTCGGCGTTGGTGCTCGGGTAGACGGTGGTGGTGGCCGCTCCGGCGCACAGCACGCCGAGGTCGGCGAGGATCCACTCGACCCGGGTGGCGGAGGCGATGGCCACCCGCTCCTCGGGGCGTACGCCCAGGTCCATCAGGCCCGCGGCGATGGCGTAGACCCGGTCGGCGGCCTGCTTCCAGGTCAGCGAAGTCCAGGATTCCCGTCCGCCGTCCGCCGACGGCACCGGGAACCGGTACGCCTCGGCATCGGGCGTCGCCTCGACGCGCTCCAGGAACAGGTTCGCCACGGAGGGCGGCCGGTTCTCGATCAAAGTCTGCGTGTCGGTCACGACAACCTCCGGGGGCCCGCCTCTTTGCTGGGTGACTCGTGAGTAACTACCGAGTGGTGATCAGACTAGGGAATCGACGCCCGCTTGGTAAGGGGCTGCGGTCACCGCGATGCAACCGTGACGACCAAAATGCATGCCACATACATATAACGGCGGGCCCGCCCGGAATCCGGGGAGCCCGCCTTCCGGCCGCGCCGGCCACCCGTCGGCGGCACCGGAGGGTCGCGGCGATCAGCCTCCGATGGGCAGGCCGCCGATCATGGCCTTGGTGCCCCCGGCCTTGCTGGCCCCGCCGAGCAGCTCGTTCGTCTTCCCGGTGACCGCCTTGAGGCCGGTCTTGGTGACCTCGTCCTTGGCGTCCAGGATCTTCATCGGCCCGTTGCCGAGCGGGAGGGCCTCCCCGGCGAAGGCGGGGGACGCGGCGGCACCGGCGGCGCCCAGCGCGATCACGGAACCGGCGACGACGGCCGCGGCCTTCGAGTACTTCACGTCACATTCCCCTTCCGCAGCGGCGTCTTTCGCCGCTGTCACGATGAGTAACGTCACGAGCTCCCGGCAGAAACCGCGCACGCCCGGCTTTTTGCCAATCACCCGAATGCCGGGCCGTTCATACGAAAGAGCGCCTGCCCGGTCATCGGACAAGCGCCCCTCGCGTGCGGCGGGTTGGACCGCGCCGGCGGCTACTTCTTCTTGGCCGCGGCGTCGTCGCTGGAGAGCACCGCGATGAAGGCCTCCTGCGGCACCTCCACGGAGCCGACCATCTTCATCCGCTTCTTGCCTTCCTTCTGCTTCTCCAGCAGCTTCCGCTTGCGGGAGATGTCACCGCCGTAGCACTTGGCGAGGACGTCCTTGCGGATGGCGCGGATGGTCTCGCGGGCGATCACCCGGGATCCGATGGCGGCCTGGACCGGCACCTCGAAGCTCTGCCGCGGGATGAGCTCGCGCAGCTTGGCCACCAGGCGCACGCCGTACGCGTACGCGTTGTCCTTGTGCGTGATCGCGGAGAAGGCGTCGACCTTGTCGCCGTGCAGCAGGATGTCCACCTTGACCAGGCTGGAGGACTGCTCGCCGGTGGGCTCGTAGTCGAGCGAGGCGTAGCCGCGGGTCTTGGACTTCAACTGGTCGAAGAAGTCGAAGACGATCTCGGCGAGGGGAAGGGTGTAGCGGATCTCCACCCGGTCCTCGGAGAGGTAGTCCATGCCCAGCAGCGAGCCCCGCCGGGTCTGGCAGAGCTCCATGATCGCGCCGATGAACTCGGTGGGCGCCAGGATAGTGGCCCGCACCACCGGCTCGTACACCTCGGAGATCTTGCCCTCGGGGAACTCGCTGGGGTTGGTGACGGTGTGCTCGGCGCCGTCCTCCATCACCACGCGGTAGACCACGTTGGGAGCGGTGGCGATCAGGTCGAGGCCGAACTCGCGCTCGAGGCGCTCGCGGATCACGTCCAGGTGGAGCAGGCCGAGGAAGCCGACACGGAAGCCGAAGCCGAGGGCCGCGGAGGTCTCCGGCTCGTAGACCAGGGCGGCGTCGTTGAGCTGGAGCTTGTCCAGGGCGTCGCGCAGCTCCGGGTAGTCGGAGCCGTCCAGCGGGTAAAGGCCCGAGAACACCATGGGCTTGGGGTCCTTGTAGCCGCCCAGGGCCTCGGTGGCGCCCTTGGTCTGCTGGGTGATCGTGTCACCCACCTTGGACTGGCGGACGTCCTTCACACCGGTGATCAGGTAGCCCACCTCGCCGACGCCCAGACCGTCGGCCGGCAGCATCTCGGGCGAGTTGGTGCCGATCTCCAGCAGCTCGTGGGTCGCGCCGGTGGACATCATCCTGATCCGCTCGCGCTTGCTGAGCTGACCGTCGACGACCCGGACGTAGGTGACGACGCCGCGGTAGGAGTCGTACACCGAGTCGAAGATCATCGCGCGGGCGGGTGCGTCCCCCACGCCGACCGGCGCCGGGACGGTCTCCACGACGCGGTCCAGCAGCGCCTCGACGCCGAGCCCGGTCTTGGCGGAGACCTTCAGCACGTCCGAGGGGTCGCAGCCGATGAGGTTGGCCAGCTCCTCGGAGAACTTCTCGGGCTGCGCGGCCGGCAGGTCGATCTTGTTCAGCACCGGGACGATGGTGAGGTCGTTCTCCATCGCCAGGTAGAGGTTGGCCAGCGTCTGCGCCTCGATGCCCTGGGCGGCGTCGACCAGCAGAATCGTGCCCTCGCAGGCCGCGAGCGACCGCGACACCTCGTAGGTGAAGTCCACGTGCCCCGGGGTGTCGATCATGTTCAGGATGTGGGTCTTCCCCTGACCAGCGCCCTCGGTGGGCGCCCAGGGCAGACGGACGGCCTGGGACTTGATCGTGATGCCGCGCTCGCGCTCGATGTCCATCCGGTCGAGGTATTGGGCGCGCATCTGCCGCTGATCCACCACACCGGTGAGCTGGAGCATCCGGTCGGCAAGCGTCGACTTGCCGTGGTCGATGTGCGCGATGATGCAGAAATTGCGGATCAGCGCCGGGTCGGTACGGCTCGGCTCCGGCACGTTCGAAGGGGTCGCGGGCACGCAGGGTCCTGTCTCTTGAGGCGCCTGTCGCCTCTGGTCGGATCGATACGTATGGCTCCTATAGTCCCATGGCCGGGACCCACGGCCATGCCGGGCGGCCGGCGAGGGGCCGGGACCTGCCCCGGCGGCCGCCGGTTTGGGCGGCGCGGTGGCCGACTGCTAACCTGGGCAGTCGCGCCTCGTGCCCTCTACCCGAGGTGCGAACCCCATCAGATCAAACCTGAAAAGGCTCTTTCGTGGCGAACATCAAGTCCCAGATCAAGCGCAACAAGACCAACGAGAAGGCGCGCCTGCGCAACAAGGCCGTCAAGTCCGAGCTCAAGACCGCCATCCGCCGCACCCGTGAGGCCGTGGCCGCCGGCGACGTCGAGAAGGCCAACGAGGCCGCGCGTCTCGCCGCCAAGAAGCTCGACAAGGCCGTGAGCAAGGGCGTCATCCACAAGAACCAGGCCGCCAACAAGAAGTCGGCGCTGGCCGTCAAGGTCGCCTCCCTCCAGGGCTGAGCCTTCTCGTACGCAGTACCCCGCCGGTGACGGACACAGCGGTCCCTCTCACCCGCTCCTCCACCGGCACCCTTGATCTTCCGGCCGCACGCGGCCTGCGTTCGCCACGCGGGTGCGGCCTCCGAAGGGCCCCGTACCTCCCCGGTACGGGGCCCTTCGGGCTTGGTAGATATGCCATGTTCATGCCGGTACGGCGGGAATGCCGCGCCGTCACGGGGGGATGACGAAGGGCTGTGCAGCCAGAGCCTGTCGTCGGCTTCCCTCCCCCAGCCTTCGGCCGGGGGTGCCCCCACCACACGGCACCTGGCCTCGGCTGCGTCGTCGGATCGTCCGAGCAGCCCGCTACGAGGACGACTCTCCGCCTTGCGATTGCACCGCGCCCGGGGACACCCCCAGCGGAGCCGGGGGTGCCGATGTGACGACAGGCTCCCGGCCCTGGGCCACCGCTGCCGGCGTCAGCGGGAGCGGGCCGCGCGGGCGACCGCCACGACCGCCTTCTCCAGCGCGTACGCGGGGTCGGCGCCGCCGCCCTTGACCGCGGCGTCGGCCTCGGCGACCGCGCGCAGGGCGGCGGAGACCCCGTCGCCGGACCAGCCGCGCATCTGCTGCCGTACCCGGTCGATCTTCCACGGCGGCATGCCCAGGTCCCGGGCCAGGTCCGCGGGCCGCGCCCCGCGCGGAGCGGAGGCAAGCTTGCCGATGGCCCGTACGCCCGAGGCGAGCGCGAAGGTGATGCCGGGCAGCGGCTGGCCGACCGCGACGGCCCAGCGCAGCCGCTCCAGCGCCTCGGCGGCGCGGCCGGTCACCGCCAGGTCGGCGACCTCGAAGCCGGTGGCCTCGGCCCGGCCCGTGTAGTAGCGGGCGACCACGGCCGCGTCGATCGCGCCCTCCACGTCGGCGGCGAGCTGGGCGCAGGCACTGGCGAGCTCCCGCAGGTCGCTGCCGATGGCGTCGACCAGGGCCTGGCAGGCCTCGGGCGTCGCGGACCGGCCGAGGGTGCGGAACTCCTGGCGGACGAAGGCCAGCCGGTCCGCGGGCTTCGTCATCTTCGGGCACGCCACCTCGCGCGCCCCGGCCTTGCGTGCCGCGTCCAGCAGGCCCTTGCCCTTGGCACCACCCGCGTGCAGCAGGACGAGCGTGATCTCCTCGACGGGGGTGTCGAGATAGGCCTTCACGTCCTTGACCGTGTCGGCGGACAGATCCTGCGCGTTCCGCACGACCACGACCTTGCGCTCCGAGAAGAGCGACGGGCTGGTCAGCTCCGCGAGCGTGCCCGGCTGGAGCGCGTCCGGAGTGAGATCGCGCACGTCGGTGTCGGCGTCGGCCGCCCGCGCCGCCTGCACGACCTCCCGCACCGCGCGGTCGAGGAGCAGGTCCTCCTGCCCCACGGCGATCGTCACGGGGGCGAGCGGGCTGTCTGTCGTACTGTTCCTGGCCATCGCGGTCCAGCATCCCACGCGGGTCCGACACAATGTCCCGGTGACCGACGTAAGACATGTGCTCGTCCTCCCCGACCGCGATGCCGCCGAGGACGCCGCCGACGAAGCCGCCGAGCGCTTCGACCTGCCCACCCGTCCCCAGCTCGTCCGCGACGCCCTCGCGGGGGAGGACGACGCCGAGGACGCCCAGTGGCTCGTCGTCATAAGCGATGACGACGAGGAGCTCGATCCCGCCGCGCTCAACGCGCTGGCGGAGGAGTTCGAGGGCTGGCTCGAGGAGGAATAGACCGTGCCGCTGCGCGTACCGGTGCAGCGCCGTCGCCCGCAGGATCCGGGGACGCAGCGTCCCGAGGCGGCCGGGGTGCTCCCGGCCGCCGCCTTCAACCAGCGCGTACGCCTTCTGGTCGAGGCCGTCGACCAGCCCGACGAGCTCGCCCTCGCCGAGGGCCTGATGGAGGCCCGGGGCTGGACGGTACGCCGCGCCGGCCGTGAGGACTCCCCCGTCACGGCGGGCGGGAGCCGGGTCGCGCTGGTCGTCGAGGTCCGGCTCAACGGCTCCCGCTGGCGGGCCGAGAAGGCGGCCTGCGGCGCGGTCGAGCGGCTGGCCAGGACCCACCAGCTCGGCCTGTGGGTCAGGGACGCGGCGCTGCTGGCCCGGCCTGACGACCCGCGGACGGAGTACCGCGTGATCCGCCGTCCCGGCGACGGCTCCTCTTGGCGGAGCCGGCTCGCGCGGTGGTGGGCGGCGTGCGGCGGACGCGGCGCACACCGGCTGCTGCGCCTGCCGAACGGGCTCACCCGGGAGGCGATCGAGCGGGAGCTGACGGAACGGCCACTGGGCGGGGACGAGTTCACCGCCGAGGCGTACGAACTGCGGCCCGTCCCGCCCGAGACGGAGCAGGAGGCTGCCGTCCGGGCACGCCGCAGGCTGCCCCGGGTGTGGATGCTGCCCGCCGCCGCGGGCCTCGTCGCCGCCGCGGTGGGCGGTCGCGCCCTGCCCGGGCCGCCGGGCACCGCCGTCGCGGTCCCGGTCCTGGCGGCGCTGACCCTGCTCTGCGCGCCGGGGGTGTACTTCGCGCTGCGCGACTCGTGGTTCTCGCGGAACGCGGTCTGGCTGGTACCGCTGGCCCTTCCGGTGGGATGGTCGCTGGTCAGCTGGCTCGGCCGGCTGATGCAGGCGTTCTACCTCGGCTGGTTCGGCATTCCGTCCTCCTCGGTCCGCTCCACCGAGGACCTGTGGCGGTACGCGGCCGCCGCCGAACCTCTGTGCCTCGCCCTGGCGTTCGTCCTCTTCCTGACGGCGGTGACGGGCTGGCTGCGGCATGTGCACGTCGCCAAGGGCGACAACCGCCTCGCCCTGGTCGCCGTCACCGTGCTGCTCTCGGCGGCCTTCGCCCTCACCTCGCTCGTCGTCGGTTCCCGCGACGCCGACTCGGCCGCCCGGGTCGCCGCGTCCGCCGCCGGGCGGGGGGAGACCCCGCCCGCGTACTTCGGGCTGCGGGGCACCCTGATGTGCGTCGTGCCCGTCGGTGACGGACCACTCGCCGTGGAGAACGGCCCGGTGCCGTCCGGCCGCGCCGTCCTGTCCTTCGGCAGCTCCGAGGAGTGGATCTGGCTCTGGGACCCGCGGCGTTCGCAGGCCTTCTCCGTACGCCGGGAGGACGTGCGGCTGCTGCCCGTGCCCGCGGTCAGCGGGAGTCGCCGAACAGAATGCGGTAGATGATCAGGAGGACGAGCGCGCCGCCTATGGCCGCGCCCCACGTGGGCAGGTCGTAGAAGTTCTTGGTGATGGGGTGGTCCAGGAACTTCGCCGAGATCCAGCCGCCGACCACGGCGCCCGCGATACCGATCAGCGTCGTCCCGACCAGCCCGCCCGGGTCCTTGCCGGGGAGCAGTATCTTCGCGATGGCGCCCGCGAGGAGGCCCAGTACGATCCAGCCGATGATGGTCATGCCGTCAACCTGCCACGGCCTCCGGTCCTTCATGCCTGCTGAGACCGAGCCATGGGCATCCCGTGACAAGGTGGTTGCACTTCCCGGAAAGCTCCCGGCTCGCGCACCGGCACGGTGGGCACCGCGCGACGCCGCGCCGGCGCCCGCCTCGGTGCCGCCACCTGCGGTCCGCTCGCCTTCAAGCCGCTGAGGCGGCGCCGCTGTTCGGCGTGCGCGGGCAGGGCGTGCCCGCTGCCCTCACTGTGTGGCGGGACGCGAAAACCTGGTGACGTCCCCGGTGGTGCTTCTGCACGATGGCCGGGTCGGCCCGTCCGAGCCAGGAGGCCCCGTGGTCCACCGCACGATCGTCCCCACCCTGTTCCCGCCGCCCGGCTACGCGCATGCCGCGGTCGTCGACGCCGGGCAGCGGATCGCCTTCATGGCGGGTTCCGTGCCCCTCGACGCCGAGGGCGCCCTGGTGGGGCCCGGTGATCCGGTCGCCCAGGCGCGGCAGGTCGTCGCCAATCTCGCGGAGGCCCTGCGCGCTGTGGGCAGCGGTCTGGAGCACGTGGTCGCCAGCACGGTGTACGTCGTCGGGTCCGACACCGCCGAGTTGTCACGGGTCTGGGAGGTCGTCCGGGCCTCGGGGCTGAGTGCCGGGCCCCATACGTCGACGCTGCTCGGCGTCGGCTGCCTCGGGTACACCGGCCAGTTGGTGGAGATCACGGCGACGGCGGTGGTGCCGTGACCCGTGGCGCGGAGCTCATCCCTGCCAGGCGCGCACCAGCTCCTCGGGGCCCCAGTGGGCGGCCAGGGGGAGGCCGGGGGTGACGCCGGAGCGGGAGACCGCGACGAGGGGTGTGGCGGAGGTCGCGCCGGGGACGGCCGGCACGTCGCGGACGAGGGCTTCGTATTCGTGGCGGCCGAAGGGGTGGGTGTCGAACCACTTGATCGAGCCGACGAAGTGGACCTGTGCGGCCACCGGTTCGCGGTCGGCGCCGACGAGGTCCACCTCCGGGTTGTTCTGGCGGTTCCACCAGCCGCCGACGACCTCGGTGCGGGGCCACGCCTCGTCGGGGAGCAGCCGCTGCAGGCCGGCGCGGACGACGGGTTCGACAGCGCGGCCGCGCCAGGTGGGCCAGGAGCGCTCGAAGCGGTCGAGGGCGAGGTCGCCGCGGCCGCGTTCGATCAGCGGGAGAGCGCGGTCCACGAAGGCCAGCCAGAAGCGGAGGTACGGGTCGGCGATGCGGTAGCGCTTGTTCTTGGTGTCGGCCTTGGTGGACAGCGGGAGGTCGGCGGCCAGGACGCGCTTGGTCAGCAGGGTGCCGAGCAGGGGCGAGAGGGTGCCCGAAGGAAGCGGGTGGGCGCCGCCGGTGTGGGCGGCGATGGAGGAGAAGGTGCGTTCGCCGCTGCCGACGGCCTCCAGGACGGCGCGGGAGTGGGAGGCCTCGGGGAACTCGCCGAGCAGGGAGAGCTCCCCCGCGACGAGGAGCGGGGAGAGCGGGGTGGAGAAGGCCTCGCGCAGGAAGGCGGTGCGGGAGGTGCCGGGCCGCCACGACTGGACGATCTCCGGGAAGCCCCCGGTGATCAGGAGCGCGTCCACGGCGTCGGCGGCGCCGAGACCGGTCATGGCCTGCACGTCGGCGAGGTGCAGGGGGCGCACGGTCATCTTGGTGCCGCGGCCGAAGAAGGGGCGGCCGTAGGTCTGGAGGGCCTCCATCACCGACATGTCGCTGCCGACCAGGACCAGGAGAACGGGCTTGGCGGACAGGTGGCGGTCCCAGACGGTCTGCAGGGCTCCTTCGAACTCGGGGTCCTGCTCGACCAGCCAGGGCACCTCGTCGATGACGGCGATGCTCGGCGTGGTGTCGGGGGCGGCGAGGGCGAGCGAGCGCAGCGCCTGGTTCCAGTCGGCGGCCTGGAGCCCGGCGACGAGATCGGCGCCGGGCAGGGCGGACTGGGCGAGGGCGGTGGCGAAGTCCGCCCGCTCCGCCGCGGGGTTCCGGCCGCGGGTGGCCTGGAAGACCATGTAGGGCAGCCCCGAGCGGTCGCAGAACTCCTGGACGAGCCGGGATTTCCCGACGCGGCGCCGGCCGGTCATGATCACGGCTTGGCCGCGGGTAGCGGCCGTGCCCTCGGTGACCAGGCGCAGTTGGTGGTTGAGGCGCTCGAGGTCGGCGGTGCGGCCCGTGAACTCCATCGGCATCGGCCCCTGCGGCGAGTATGAAGGTAGACCGGATCTTACGTAGATCGAGTCTTACTTTACCTCGGGGACCCGGTCCAGGGCGAGGCCGAAGCTGTCGCGGTAGGCGGAGAGGACGACGTCGTCGGTGTCCAGGGGTTCCTCGAGGCGAGTGCCGTCCGGGGCGGTGGTGATGAGTGTGCGGCCGGAGAGCGTGAGCCGGCCGCCGTCCTCGGTGAGGCGGGAGCAGACGAGGGACTGCGTGAAGTGGGACTTCGGCGAGGTCTGCTGGTACCAGGAGCCGACCTCGAAGTCGGCGAGGTCGCGCGGGCGCGGTTCGAGACGGAAGACCGGGACGCCGTCGTGGTGGAGGTCGAGGTCGCCGTGCGGGGCCGGGGTGAAGCGGAAGACGCCGCCGGGGTCGGACTGGTCGGTGTCGGGGGTGAGGCGGAGGGGGTGGTGGGCGTGGCGGCCGAAGCCGACGTCGGCGAGGAGTGTGGCCCCGTCGCCGGTGCGGACGTGGAGCGCCATGTGGTCGAAGGGGATGCCGAGGCGTCCGCCGTTGATCGTGCGGGCCGCGCAGTGGGTGACGTCGTAGCCGAGGGCGGCGAGCAGTGCCCCGAAGGCGCCGTTGAGCTCGTAGCAGAAGCCGCCCCGGCGAGCACTGACGATCTTGTTGCGGAGGGCATCGGGGTCCAGGGAGACGCCCTCGCCGAGATGGATGGAGAGGTTCTCGAAGGGGACGGCGATCAGGTGGCGCAGGTGCAGCTCGCGGAGAGCCGCCGCGTCGGGGCGGGCGGGGCGGGAGGCGCCGATGCGGTGGAGGTATGCGTCGACCTGGGATGCGTCCATGGGGCCAGTCTTGGGGAAACGGCGGCTCCGGCGCTACAGGCCGGTAGTTTCGCGAGCATGACACGAACGCTGCGCGAGCGACACGCCGGTGCGATGCGCCGGCTCCGGGACGACGAGGACGTGTGGGTGGCGACGGCGGACGCGGAGGGGGTGCCGTGCCTGGTCCCGCTCTCCTTCTGGTGGGACGGGGAGGAGTTGTGGCTGGCGACGCGGACGACGAATCCCACGGGGCGGAACCTGGAGACGTCGGGACGGGTGCGGATGAGCCTGGGGCACACCCGGGATCTGGTGCTCATCGACGGCTCGGCGAGGGTCGTGCGGTGTGCGGAGCTGCCGGAGGGCGTCGGCGAGGCGTTCGCGGAGAAGGCCGAGTGGGACCCGCGAGGCGACGGCCCTTCGTACGCGTTCTACGCGATTCGGCCGCAATGGGTGCAGGCCTGGGGGACGGTATCCGAGATGCGAGACCGTGACCTGATGAAAGATGGGGCGTGGCTATTCTGATCCGCGAGCGCTGATATGTGCAGCACGAGACGCATATCACTTGGGTTTGCGTTGGACGGGCGGTAGTTGATCTTCGGATTTCGTTGTCTGGAGGCTCTTGACGGGGACTTGACGCGCGCGGTTTCATCCTCGGAACCGGAAGTGAATATTCCGTTCATGTTTCCCTGGACCGGAGGCGGTAGCCCCCTTCAGCCCGACCCGATCGGATGCGCGCATGACCGACACGCTCCACCCGCCGGCGGCCCCGCACTCTCCGCTGGCCCCTCCCATCGAAGCGCCGAAGTCCCTGAAGAGGTCGATCGGCGTGGTCGGTGGAACCCTGCTGACGCTCTCGTGCCTGACCCCGGCATCGTCGCTGTTCGTCATCGTGCCGCCGCTCTTCGCCGATCTGGGGACGGGTACGGCGCTGACCATCGTGATCGCGGCGATCCTCTGCATCGCGGTGGCCTTCTGCTATTCGGAGCTGGGGACGCTGATCCCGAGCGCCGGTGGCGAGTACGCGATGGTGGGCACGCTCATCGGGCGGCTGGCCGGGTGGATCGTGTTCGTGCTGTCCCTGATCGTCGTCATGATCGTGCCGCCGATCATCGCGCTCGGCACAGGTGAGTACCTGGCGCCGATCATGCAGATCGACCCGAAGACAGCGGGCGCCGCGGTCATGCTGCTCGCGACCGTCATGGGCCTGCTGGACCTGCGGGCGAACGCCTGGATCACGGGCATCTTCCTGGTCCTGGAGGTCGTCGCGGCGGGGGTCGTGGCCTTCCTCGGCTTCTCGCACACCTCGCGGTCCGCTTCGGTGCTGATCCACCCGGTGACGGAGGCTGGGCACGGGGTGAGTTCGGCGGTCACGGCGGGGACGATCATCGCGGGGCTGGCGATCGCGCTCTTCGTGCTGCAGGGCTTCAGCACGGCCGTGTACCTGTCCGAGGAGATGGAGAACCCGCGGCACACGGTCTCCCGCACCGTGCTGTGGACGCTGGGCATCGGCGCGCTGGTGGTGATCGTGCCGACGATCGCGATCACACTGGGCGCTCCCGACATGAACTCGCTGATGGCCGGTGACCTCTCCGCCCTCGTCCGGGGCTGGAGCAACTCGGCGGTCGGCACCTTCATCAGCCTCTGCATCGCGCTGGCGATCATCAACGCGGGCATCGTGATGGTCATCCAGAACTCCCGCGTGCTCTACGCCTCCGCGCGGGACCGTGCCTGGCCGACCCCGGTCAACAAGGCCTTCGGCACGCTGAGCAAGAGGTTCGGCGCTCCGTGGATCGCGACGCTCGCGGTCGGCGTACCGGGCGCGGTGCTGTGCTTCGTGCCGGTGGAGACCCTGAGCGGCGTCACGGGTGTCGCGGTCGCGGCGATGTACATCGTCGTCGCCCTGGCGGCCCTCGGTTCGCGACGCGGTGGGCACAAGGAGCGGTCGGCCTGGCGCATGCCGCTGTGGCCCGCGGTGCCGCTGCTCCTGGTCGTCGTGCTGGCGTACGTGCTGACCCAGCAGACGGCGCAGGACCTGGTGATCACCGGTGTGATCGTCGCGGCCTCCCTGGCCTACTGGCTGCTCTACCTGCGGCCGCGGCAGAGCACCCGTTGGGTGATCTCCGTGCCGGAGGAGGAACTGGGGCTCGAGAAGGTCTGAGCCGCCCCTCCCTCGGGCGTGTGGGGCCCGTACCGGTCGCGTACCGGTGCGGGCCCTTCGCCGTCTGCGGACGACTCGCTCCGCGCCACCGGACGGGCCGGCCGCGGCGGCCCGCAGATCCTCCCGGTCCCCCAGGACGGCGATCGGGCCGTCCCGGTCGGTGCGCAGGACGGTCGCGCCCTGGGCGCGCAGAGCGGCGACGGTGCGCGGTGACGGGTGGCCGTAGGGGTTGCCGGCGCCGCAGCTGACGACGGCGAGGCGGGGGCGGAGACGGGCCAGGAGGCCGGGGTCCTGGTACGCGGAGCCGTGATGGGCGACCTTGAGGACGTCGACGCGCGGCAGCTCCGGGGCGGCGGTCAGGAGCGCGCGCTGGGCGGCGGGCTCCAGGTCCCCGAGCAGGAGCACGGTGAGCCCGGCCGTGCGGACCAGCAGGGTGACGCTGGCGTCGTTGGGGCCGGAGTCGTCTGCGGCCCGCGGCACGGCCGGGGAAGGCCACAGGACCCGCCAGTCCAGGGAGCCCAGGCGGCGGTGCTCGCCGGCCTCCGCGCGCAGCAGGGGGACGCGGGCGGCGGCTGCCTGACGGCGTACGAAGGCCGCCTGGTCGGAGGGCTCGTCCAGGGTGGTGGTCTCGATGGCGCCCACGGCCCGGCCGCGCAGGACCCCGGGCAGGCCGGCGACATGGTCGGCGTGGAAGTGGGTGAGGAGGAGCAGCGGGACCACGGTGACCCCCAGGGAGCGCAGACAGCGGTCGACGAGGCGGGGCTCCGGGCCGGTGTCGACCACCAGAGCGGTGCCGTCGCCCGCGGACAGCACCAGCGCGTCGCCCTGACCGACGTCGCAGGCCACCAGCCGCCAGGAGGGCAGCGGCCAGCCGGTCACGGACCGGGGCAGCGGGATGGGGCGCAGGACGGCCGACACGACCAGCAGTACGACGACGGCGCACAACCACGGACGCCTCAGGAGGCGGCGCCCCACGGCGACCGCCATCACCGTGAGGGCGGCGAGGAGCAGGGCACCCGCCCATGTGCCCGGCCAGTCGAGCGTCGCGCCGGGCAGGGCGGCACCGTGCCGGGCCACCGCCGCGATCCAGCCGGCCGGCCAGGCGGCGAGCCAGGCGAGGGCCTTGGCGGCGGGTATGGCGAGCGGTGCGGCGGCCAGGGCGGCGAACCCCAGGACGGTGGCCGGGCCCACCGCGAGCTCCGCCAGCAGATTGCAGGGGACGGCCACCAGGCTGACGTGGGCGGCCAAGACGGCCACCACCGGGGCGCACACCGCCTGCGCGGCACCCGCCGCGGCCAGGACCTCCGCCAGACGCGGCGGCACCCTCCGGCGCCGCAGGGCGGCGCTCCAGCGCGGCGCGAGGGCGAGGAGGGCACCGGTGGCCAGCACGGACAGGGCGAAGCCGTACGAGCGCGCGAGCCAGGGGTCGTAGAGGAGCAGCACCAGTGCGGCCGCGCACAACGCGGGCAGCAGGCTGCGACGCCGGCCCGTGCCGATGGCGAGCAGGGTGATCAGCCCGCAGGCGGCCGCGCGCAGCACGCTGGGATCGGGACGGCACACGACGACGAACCCCGCGGTGAGCACTCCCCCGAGCACCGCCGTCAGCCGGAGCGGGATCGCCAGCCGCGGCGCGAGACCACCGCGCTCGGCACGCAGGGCGGCACCGGGCGGACCGATCAAGAGGATCAGGACCAGCGAGAGATTGGAGCCGCTGACCGCGGTCAGATGGGTCAGGTCGGTGGCCTCGAACGCGTCGTGCAACTCCACCGGGATACGGGACGTGTCACCGACGACCAGACCCGGTAGGAGGGCCCGGGCATCGGAGGGCAGGCCGTCGGTCGCCTCACGCAGCCCCGCACGCAGGCCGCCGGCCATGCGTTGCGCGCGACTCGGCGGACCGACGACACGGGGCGGGCCATGGGCCGACAGGACCGCGGCGATCCGGTCGCCCGGCCCCGCCGGCGGAGCGAGGCGGGCCTCCACGGCGATACGGGCACCGGGCAGCAACCGCAGCCATGGGGCGGTCGGTTGCCGGGCGATGACCAGGACCGGGGTGCGGACAGCGGTCGTTGTGCCCTGTGCCGTCACCCGCACGGCCTCCGCCTCCAGCAGCGCGGCGTCCGGGGCCCGGGCGGCACCGCTCACATGCGGGCGGACCACGCGGGGATCGGCGATCAGCGCCAACTCCACCGCCGCGTGAGCATGTTCGGCCGCGAGCCCGGGAAGCGGACCGCGGTGGAGATCCGCGGCGTGCAGACCGGCGACGGCGCCGGACGCAGCCGCGCACAGCAGCACGGTGGCGACCGTCGCCCACCCGCGTACGAGCAGCGCCACCGCCCCCAGGGCAGCCGGCACGCACGCCCACGCCACGGCTTCCCCCGGTACGGCGAGGGCCACGCCCGCGGCAAGCCAGGCCGCCAGGGCGGGCGCCACCAACCGCAGGTCCGGCGGGCCCTCTTGACGGGGATTCGACGCGCCCCGGGGCGAGGCGGCCGCGGCGTGCACCGCCGGGCGGGGCGCGCTCACGGGGTGACCAGCGACTTCAGATCGGAGAACCGGCGGTCCCCGATGCCGTTGACATCGCGCAACTGCTCGACGGACGTGAAGCCGCCGTGCCGCGTGCGGTAGTCGATGATGTGGCGGGCGAGCACAGGACCCACTCCGGGCAGCGCGTCCAGCTGCTCCGCGGTGGCGGCACTGAGACTGAGGGGGCCGGTCGCGGCGGCGGCCCCCGGAATCGCGGCGGACGGCGGCCCGGCGGGGCGGCCCACGACGATCTGCTCTCCGTCGGCCAGCAACCGGGCCAGATTCAGGGCACTGGTGTCCGTGCCGGGTAGCGCTCCCCCGGCGGCGGCCAGGGCGTCCGCCACGCGGGACCCGGCAGGCAGGCGGCGCAGCCCCGGCCTCCTGACCTTGCCGGCGATGTCGACGACCAGCACCGGTGCGGCCCCCGGCGCGGGGCGGGGCACCCGTGGCGCGACCGCGGCAGGCGCCTGTGCCGCGGCGGGCAGCGCCGAGGCGGCCGGGGGCACCGCGACGGTGCGCGGTCTGCCCGTCCGGAAGTGGTGCACCGCGAAGGCCAGGGCGACGAGGAGCACGACGGCAACGGCGACCGCGGTCTTCGCCTCGATGCCGCAGCGGACGGAGAACCAGGTGGGGAGGCGTTCGGTCAGAGCGAGTCGCCACGCGGCGCCGCGCGTGGTCGGTTCCGGGACAGCCGGGGCTGCCGGGGTTCTCGGGGCTGCCGGGGCTGCCGGGGCCTGCGCAGGAGGCGGCTGGGGCGCGGCGGCCTCGCCCCGGGCCGTTGGGCGGGGCGGGGGGTCGAAGAGGGCGGCGGCCCGCTCGCGGACGGCCCCAGGGGTGGGGGCCGCGGCGGAAGTGTGCCTGCGGTGGCGGGTGGTTGCGGTGGTCGGTCCCATGTCAGGGACGGTAGGAGGGTGCGCCGAGGCAAGATGATCTTGCGGAAGTTCTGTGGATTACCGGGGGGTTGTGGAAATCCGTGTCACCCGAAAGAGGTCGCCCGAGCCGCGGGCTTCTCTCCCACCGCACCTCTTCCCGACACCATGGACGCCGCCGCTCCGCGACCCTTGTCCCGTACCCCCGTACCCCGCCGCTCCAGAACCCGGGGCTCCAGCACCCGGGGCTCCAGCACCCCGCCGCCCCCACCGGTCAGCGCGTCAGAGCGGGGAGACGACCGCCCCCAGGAGCCCCGGGCCCGTGTGGGCGCCGATGACCGCGCCGACCTCGCTGAGGACGAGCGTGTTGAGCCCGGGAACCCGCGCGCGCAGCCGCTCGGCCAGAGCGGCGGCGCGGTCCGCGGCGGCCAGGTGGTGGACGGCGATGTCGACAGTCCGCGTGCCCGCGCGCTCGACGACGATCTCCTCGAGCCGCGCCAGCGCCTTGGACGCCGTACGGACCTTCTCCAGCAACTGGATGCGGCCCTCGTCCAGCTGCAGCAGCGGCTTCACCGCGAGCGCCGACCCGAGCAGTGCCTGCGCGGCGCCGATGCGGCCGCCCCGCCGCAGATAGTCCAGCGTGTCCACGTAGAAGTACGCCGAGGTGTCCGACGCCCGCTTCTCCGCGGCCGCCACGATCTCGTCCGCGGAACCGCCCGCCTCCGCCGCCTCTGCGGCGCTCAGCACCGGAAAACCGAGGGCCATGGCGACCATCGCGGTGTCCACGACGCGCACCGGCACCGGCGCCTCCGCGCCCGCGAGCAGCGCGGCGTCGTACGTGCCGGAGAACTCGGCCGACAGATGGAGGGAGACGATCTCGGTCGCGCCCGACTCCGCCACCGCGCGGTAGGCGGAGGCGAATTCCCCGGGGCTCGGCCGCGACGTGGTCACCGGCTTGCGGCGCTGCAGGGCGCGCGCGACCGCGGGCGCCGAGACCTCGGTACCCTCTTCCAGCGCTTCGTCGCCGATCACCACCGCCAGGGGCACCACGGTGATCCGGTGCCGGGTCAGGGCCTCCTGCGGCAGGTAGGCCGTGGAATCGGTGACGATAGCGACATGGGACGACATGTGCGGGAGGTTACCCGCGCCGAAGGCCAGGCGACAGTACGGCTCCCCTGAGGTGAACCGGGGTGAACGCCCCCGACTCCGCCCAACCCCTCACAACGCCTTGGGCGGACGGCCCGCGCCGGGCTCCGGCGCCCGCGCCCGCTCGCGCCGCAACTCCGGCTGCGGCCGCGGCCCCGAATCCGGCTCCGGCAACGAGGCCGGCGCCCAGTGCCGCAACGCCCCCGCCTCCAGGTCGATGTCGCGGCCCAGCGCCGCGAGGTCGTCGTCGGCGAAGCGGCGGGCACGGTCCTGGGCGGCCCAGCGCAGCGAGTCCGCGGAGTGGGTGATGCGCCGCGCACGTTCCTCGAGCTCGCCGATCCGGGCGGCGATGCGCGTCCGGTCGGGCTCGCGCTCCAGCAGCCTGAGCTCCGCGTCGAGCTCCTTGGCGTGCGAGCGCAGCCGGCCGAGCAGGGCGACGGCCTCGCTCAGTGATGAGTCGGCGGCGGCCTGCCCCTCCAGCGCCTCCGCCGTGCTCGTGATCGACGTGCGCAGCGCCAGACGCAGCTCGGCGAGCTTCCCCGCGGGCCCGGGCCGGCTGTAGCGGCGGGCCTTGAGGCCGGTCTCCTCGACCACACGGCGGGCCTCGATGCTGGTGCGCTCCACCCCGCGCTTCACGGCCCGCACGGTCTTGACCGTGGCGACGGCGCCGAGGACCACGAAGGACGCGAAGAGCAGCAGGATCACGGCGACGGCGACATCCACGGCGGCTCCTCTGCCCGGTCCGGCCGGTCCGTGCGGCCGGCCCGATCTGCTCCATCGACTGGTGTGCCCACCGTAAACGGACGGGGGCGGGTAAGGGTTCCGGGAGAACCCTTACCCGCCCCTGAGATCCACCGGGACATCGGCCCGATCAGACCGGCGGGACCGGCCCCGCGGGACCAGTCCCCCGGCTGCCCGCCGGCCCCATCAGGCCGGAACGATGTTGACCAGCTTCGGCGCGCGCACGATCACCTTGCGGACACCCGCCCCCGCCAGCGCGGCGACGACGGCCGGATCGGCCAGGGCCTGGGCCTCCAGGTCGGCCTCGGAGATCGCCGGCGGCACCTCCAGGCGGGCCTTGATCTTGCCCTTGATCTGGACGACGCAGGTGACGGTCTCGTCCACCACGTACGCCGGGTCGGCCACCGGCAGGTCCTCGTACGCCAGGGACCCGTCGTGCCCCAGCCGCCGCCACAGCTCCTCGGCGATGTGCGGGGCCAGCGGCGCGATCAGCAGCACCAGGGACTCGGCCACCGGGCGCGGCAGGGGGCCGCCCGCCTTGGTCAGGTGGTTGTTCAGCTCGGTGATCTTGGCGATGGCGGTGTTGAAGCGCAGGCCCTCCAGGTCCTGGCGGACGCCGTCGATCGCCTTGTGCAGGGCGCGCAGGGTGTCCTCGTCCGGCTCGGCGTCCGTGACGGTCACCTCGCCCGTCGCCTCGTCGACGACATTGCGCCACAGCCGCTGCAGCAGCCGGTACTGGCCGATGACCGCGCGGGTGTCCCACGGCCGCGAGACGTCCAGCGGGCCCATCGCCATCTCGTACAGGCGCAGGGTGTCGGCGCCGTACTCGGCGGCGATCTCGTCCGGGGTGACGGCGTTCTTCAGGGACTTGCCCATCTTGCCCAGCTCGCGCTTGACCTGCTCGCCGCCGTACCAGTACCCGCCGTCCCGCTCTTCGACCTCGGTGGCCGGCACCGGGAAGCCGCGGCTGTCGCGGTAGACGTAGGCCTGGATCATGCCCTGGTTGAACAGCTTGTGGAACGGCTCGACGGACGAGATGTGCCCCAGGTCGAACAGCACCTTGGACCAGAAGCGCGCGTACAGCAGGTGCAGCACCGCGTGCTCGGCACCGCCGACGTACAGGTCGACGCCGCCGTGCGGCCGGCCCTCGCGCGGGCCCATCCAGTACTGCTCGATCTCGGGGTCGACCAGCTGCCGGTCGTTGTGCGGGTCCAGGTAGCGCAGCTCGTACCAGCAGGAACCGGCCCAGTTGGGCATGGTGTTGGTCTCGCGGCGGTAGCGGCGCACGCCCCGGCCGTCGCCCAGGTCCAGGTCGACGTGGACCCACTCCTCGTTGCGCGACAGCGGGGTCTCGGGCTCGGTGTCGGCGTCCTCCGGGTCGAAGGTGCGCGGCGAGTAGTCCTCGACCTCGGGCAGCTCCAGCGGCAGCATCGACTCGGGCAGGGCGTGGGCGACGCCGTCCTCGTCGTAGACGATCGGGAAGGGCTCGCCCCAGTACCGCTGGCGGCTGAACAGCCAGTCGCGCAGCCGGTAGTTGATGGTGCCCTGGCCGATGCCGCGCTGCTCCAGGTAGGCGATGACCTTGCGCTTGGCGTCGGCGACCTCCAGGCCGTTCAGGTCGATCTCGTCGTTGGCGGAGTTGATCGCCGGGCCCTGGCCGGTGTACGCCTCGCCCTCCCAGCCCTCGGGCGGCTGGACGGTGCGGATGATGGGCAGGTCGAAGACGGTGGCGAACTCCCAGTCGCGCTCGTCCTGGCCGGGGACGGCCATGATGGCGCCGGTGCCGTAGCCCATCAGGACGTAGTCGGCGACGAAGACCGGGATGCGGGTGCCGGTCAGCGGGTTGACGGCGTACGCGCCGCTGAAGACGCCGGTCTTGTTCTTGCCCTCGGTCTGCCGCTCGACGTCCGACTTGGCCTGGGCCTGCTTGCGGTAGGCCGCGACGGCCTCCGCCGGGGTGGCCGCGCCGCCGGTCCAGGCGTCCTTGGTGCCCTCCGGCCAGGCGGCCGGCAGCACGGTGTCGACCAGCGGGTGCTCGGGGGCCAGCACCATGTAGGTGGCGCCGAACAGGGTGTCCGGACGGGTGGTGAAGACGGTGATCGGGTCGGCTGCGTGGCCGTCGTGGACCTCCACCCGGAAGTCGACCTTGGCGCCCTCGGAGCGGCCGATCCAGTTGCGCTGCTGCAGCTTGATCGCCTCGGGCCAGTCCAGCGCGTCCAGGTCGGCCAGCAGGCGGTCCGCGTAGGCGGTGATGCGCATCATCCACTGCCGCAGCTTGGCCTTGAAGACGGGGAAGTTGCCGCGCTCGGAGCGGCCGTCGGCGGTGACCTCCTCGTTGGCCAGCACCGTGCCCAGCCCGGGGCACCAGTTGACCGCGGACTCCGAGGCGTACGCCAGGCGGTACTCGCCCAGGACGGTGTCACGCTCGGCGGGGGTTAGCCCGGCCCAGGAACCTCCCCCGGGCACGGCGCGCTCACCCTTCTCGAACTGCTCGATCAGCTCTCCGATCGGGCGGGCGCGGTCGGCCTGCTCGTCGTACCAGGAGTTGAAGATCTGCAGGAAGATCCACTGGGTCCACTTGTAGTAGTCCGGGTCGATCGTCGCGAACGACCGGCGCGGGTCGTGGCCCAGGCCCAGGCGGCGCAGCTGGCGCTGCATGTTCTTGATGTTGGCCTCGGTGGACACCCGGGGGTGGGTGCCGGTCTGCACCGCGTACTGCTCGGCGGGCAGGCCGAAGGCGTCGAAGCCCAGGGTGTGCAGCACGTTGTGGCCGGTCATCCGCTGGAAGCGGGCGAAGACGTCGGTGGCGATGTAGCCCAGGGGGTGGCCGACGTGCAGTCCCGCGCCCGAGGGGTACGGGAACATGTCCATGATGAACTTCTTGGGCTTGGCCAGCCGGCCGTCCCCGGCCAGGTCACCGCTGGGGTTGGGGGCCGCGAAGGTCTGGTTCTCGTCCCAGAAGTCCTGCCAGCGGCTCTCGATGTCGGCGGCCAGGGCGGCCGTGTAGCGGTGGGGCGCAGCCGCCTCGGCGGCGGGGGTGGTCTCGCTCATCGTCCTTCGTACTCCATCGCTGTCATGACGGCCTGCGGCCCGGCCGCCGTACGGACATCTGCCTGCGAACTGCGGAAACGAAAAAGCCCCTCGCACAGGAGGGGCGCCGCACTGACATCGATCCTGGTCAGCGCGGCTTGCTAAGCAGAAGGCGTACGGCACGCATGGGGTCAGGTTACCCCAGAGCGGGAAGGGCCCGCACCGAGGATCCCCCCGGTGCGGGCCCTTCCGTGCCGTTTCCGGCCGTGCTCAGCGGCGGTGGTGCGTCGTGTACGAGTCGAGGTACCCGCGCGCCGGAGTCCCGACGCCGGTCACGTCGTCGTAGCCGACGACCGCGGACAGGGAGCTGTCCTTGCCGAGGCTGCGGACCGAGGTGATCGTGCCGTCCGACGCGTCGAAGCCGTTGGCGAAGTCCACGCGGACCACCGCGAGGTCCCTGCCGCGGCCCAGCGGGTGGTCGGTGACGTCGTGGTACGCCCCGGTGCCGTAGCGGTCGTAGATCAGCGGGTTGGCGAAGCCGATCGGCACGCCGTGCCGGGCCTGCTGCGCCAGCGCCTGGACGCCCGCGATGACCGGCGCGGCCAGCGAGGTGCCGCCGATCCGGTACTCGCTGTACTGGAACGACCCGTCCGGGAAGGCCTGGGTCTGGCCGACCAGGAAGCCGGTGTTCGGGTCGGCGACGGCCGAGATGTCGGGCTCGACGCGCTGCTTGACCGTGCCGCCGTTGGCCAGGGCGAGCGAGTCGGGGACGACGCCGCGCTGGTAGAACGGCTGCCCGTAGAGCTTGCTGGTGCCGCCGCCCGCTCCGGAGGTGTAGGCGCCGGGGAAGTTCGTCCAGCTGGAGCCGTCCGCGGACAGCGTGGCCTTCAGGGTGCCCCAGCCGGTCTCCCACTGGTACTTGTCGCCCTTGCCGACGGCGAGCGAGGTGCCGCCGACGGAGGTGACCCAGGGGGAGTTCGCCGGGGTGTCGACCTGCTTCACGCCGTGCGCCGCGACGTTGTCGCCCGCGTCGCCGGAGGAGAAGTAGAAGCCGATGCCCTCGACCGCGCCGAGCTGGAAGATCTGGTCGTACGCGGCGGCGATGTCCGGGGTCTCGTTGCTCTCGATGTCGCCCCAGGAGTTGGAGACGATGTCGGCGAGCCGGTGGTCGACGATCTTGCCGAGCGCGTCGAGCAGGTCGTCGTCCGTGCAGGAGGAGGCGCCGACGTAGGTGATGTCGGCCGCCGGGGCGACCGCGTGCACCGCCTCGACGTCCAGGGTCTCCTCGCCGTACCAGCCGGACGCGTCGCACTCGTCGGGTCCGGTGTAGCGGTAGTCGCTCGGCAGCACCTGGGAGAGCTGGCCGCGCTTGTACGGGGCGTCGCCGTTGCGGGCCGCGTACTTCTTGGCGTCGTTCACGATCGTCGGCGACGCGAAGGCGTCGGTGATCGCGACGGTGACGCCCTTGCCGGTGTACGAGCCCGCGCCGTAGGCGGCGCGCAGCTGCTCACCCGTGTAGCCCTTGATGGCGTAGGGCGCGTGCGTGCCGTAGGCGACCGGGAGGCTGTTGTTCGTCTTCGACCCGAAATACGTGGAGAAGGGGCCCGAGTTCTTGAAGACGGCGCCGGGCGGCGGCAGCGTGTCCTGGTGCCGCGCGCGCCGGGGGGAGTTGTCCAGGCCGGTGACCGTGAGCACCGCGCCGTCCAGGGAGGCGGGGACGGAGGCGGTCGCGGTCGGCGCGTGGTAGGTCTTGGCGCCCTTGGCGTAGTTGTGGAGCTGGGTGCCGAACGCCTTCTCGGCGTCGGCGACGTCGCCGGTGACCGTCAGGTAGTGGTCGTTGGCGCCGGTGACCTTCAGCCCGGAGGACTCCAGCCACTGCCGGGTCTGCGCGACCTGCTGGGCGGTGGCGCCGAAGCGGGCCTTGGCCTGCTTGGCCGAGAGGAACCTGCCGTACGAGGCGGAACCGGGGTCGGACACGGCCTTGGCGTAGTCCGCCAGGCCCTGGGCGTCACGGCCGGCGAGGTACACCCGGAGGGTGACCTTCGCCGAGTCTGCGGTGGCGCCCTTGTCGGCCTTGGCGGTGGCCCAGGCCGGCTTGCTGCCGGCGAGGCTGTCACGCCCGTGCGGGGCGTCGGCCTGAGCGGCGGGTATGCCCATCGCCAGCGCACCGGCGACCAGAGGCAGTGTCGCTGCCAGGGCCAGGCCGGCCCGCTTTCTGGAGCGGGTTGAGCTCATGAAACCCCCTGCTGTGTGAAGTTCTCACGCGGAATGGCGGCACGCCGGAACCGGCAGCGCGCGTACACCGCCACGCCACTCTCGCGGTGAACAGCTCATGCCAGGGACATGCGTTCGCCAAGAAGGGCCCAAGGAAGCGCCACGAAAGGGCAATTGGGGCGGCATTCCGATCCGGAATGCGGACATATCGTGCCGGAGGCCGGACGCTCCGGGTGAAGGACCGATCATCCTTGCCGAACAGAGCCCGAACAAACCGACGTTAGCAGTTCGTAATGATCCGCATCCCCGGTTGTCGAAAGACGATCGAACTGGGCACCCGTACGGGTTAGCGTCTGGCGCATGCGCACCAACCGTCAGTCCTCGGACAGTCGCCGGACCCCCCCGATCCCGGCGAGCGACATCCTGTCCGGGGCCCTTCGCGCCGCACGGTCGCCCCGCGCCTGGGCGATCGCCGGTACCGCTGCCGCCCTGCTCGTCCTGGCCGTCACCGCAGGCCCGTTTCTGCGGGCGTTCCTCGACTTCGGGGCCGGCGTCCTCACCCTCGTCTCCCTGAGCTGCACCGTCATCTGGGGCCTGGTGTCCACCGACACCGTCTTCCTCGGGCCCCGCGAACGGCTGCTCACCCAGGGCATCCACCGCGGTCTGGGTGTCGCCGCGATCGGATTCCTGATCCTGCACGTGACGACGAAGGTCGTCGAGGTGCGTGTCGCCACCGCCGGCGCCTTCCTCCCCCTCGGCGTCACCGGCCGGGACGGCCTCATCTCGCTCGGCGTGATCGCGGCCTACCTGATGATCCTCGCCGCCGCCACCGGCGCGATGCGCAGTGTCTTCGCCGCCAACCGCCACCCGGTGCGGTGGCGGATCCTGCACAGCACCGCCTACGCGTCGTGGTGCATGGCGCTGATCCACGGTCTGGAGTCCGGCCGCTCCGCCAAGACCTGGATCATCGTCGCCTACGGGATCTGCCTGGTGGGTGTCGCGATCGGGCTGATCTACCGGCTCCGCAGGACCCGTGGCGAGGCGCTCTTCCCCGAGACGCGCGAACGCTCGGCCTCCTTCCGCAAGCTCGGCGGCGAACGGGCCGCGGCCCGCGGCGGTTCGGGCGGCCGCCGCAGGGCCGCCCCCCGGGACGAGAGTGGTCCCAGCCTGGCCAGCGCCTACAGCGAACCGCTGCCGCCGCTGCCCAACTTCCCCACCGCCCAGCAGTACATGGCTGTTCCTCCCCCGGCCCCGGACCGTACCCTCGGCATGGATCCCGCGGCCGCCACGATGCAACTGCCGCAGGTGCCCGCCGAACCCCAGGCGCCGTACCAGCAGCAGCAAGTGCCGTACCAGCAGCAACCCCAGCAGACCGGCTGGGACGGCACCCCCGCATGGGGCACCCCGATGCCGGACGGCGGGCAGGGCGCGGATCCGCTGGGGGCCGACAGGCTCCAGCCGATCGCCTGGCAGCAGTCCACGCCCGGACCCTATGAAGGACAACGATGAGCGTTCCCGCCATACCGGACCGGTCACCCGCCCCTCGCTCGGGGGCGGGTGATGTGCTCCCCGACGTGCGCACCGTCGGGCTGCCCCGGATCACCGCGGGGTTCGACGAGGTGGAGCGCCTGGACCGGGTGACCCACCTCAACGTGCACGGTTCCATGCCGAGCATGACCGAGGGCGAACTTCTCGACCTCGCCGAGTTGATGGGCCTGCGCGGCCGCGGCGGCGCGGGCTTCCCTTTCTACAAGAAGCTCAAGGCCGTCGGTGAGGCCGCGCGCCGGCGCGGCTCCCCGACCGCCGTCGTGGTCAACGGCTGCGAGGGCGAGCCTGCCTGCCGCAAGGACGCGGTCATCCTGCGCCGCGCCCCGCACCTCATGCTGGACGGGGCCCTGCTCTGCGCCGAGATCCTCGGCGCCCGCGAACTGGTCGTCAGCGTCACCCGCGACACCAACGAGCAGTCCGTCCGCGACGCCCTGGCCGAACGCGGCCTCGGCACCAAGCGCGGACGCCAGTTGCGGGCCCGGATCGTACGCATGCCCGAGCGCTTCGTGTCGGGCGAGTCCTCGGGCATCATCTCGGCGGCCAACGGCGGCCTCCCCCTGCCGCCGGGCAAGAAGGTGAGCGCGAGCGAGTCCGGCGTCGGCGGGATGCCGACGCTCTTCTCCAACACCGAGACCTTCACCCAACTGGCCATCGGCGCGCGCATGGGCGCCATCCGCTTCGGCTCCGCGGGCGCCCCCGGCGAGCCCGGCACCGCCATGCTGACCGTGTCCGGCTCGGTGCCCCGGCAGACGGTCGTGGAGACCCCGACCGGTGTGCCGATGTCGTACATCCTGCAGATGTGCGGCGGGAACCCGGGCCAGGGCGTGCTCGTCGGCGGCTACCACGGCAACTGGATCGACCCCAACGTCGCCTCGATGGTGACCATCGCACGGGAGAGCCTGGAGGCCCACAAGGCCACCCTCGGCGCGGGCGCCCTGCTCCCGCTGGACCCGGGCCTGTGCCCGCTGGGCGAGTCGCTGCGGGTCGCACAGTGGCTGGCCGCCGAGACGGCCGGCCAGTGCGGGCCGTGCCGCCTCGGGCTGCCCCGCATGGCAGGACTGCTCCAGGACGTGCTCAACGGCGGCGGGCAGGCCGCGCTGGAGCAACTGCGGCAGACCGCGGTGGCGGTGAAGGGGCGCGGGGTGTGCAAGCACCCCGACGGTTCGATGCGCTTCGTGATGTCCACCATCAACGCCTTCACCGACGACCTCGCCGCCCACGTCCTCGGCGGCGGCTGCGGCCGCCCCACGGTGGGCGTGCTGCCGCTGCTGAAGTCCGACCCGCCGGTGCTGCGCGGCGGCGCTCCCGCGGGCTCGGCGGCCGCTCAGACCAGCGACAAGCGGCTGATCGTCGACTGGACGCTGTGCAAGGGCCACGGCCTGTGCGCCGGCGTGCTGCCCGAGATCGTACGGCTGGACCGTGACGGCTACCCGGACATCGCCGGCACGCCCGTCCCCCCGCACCTGGACGCGGCCGCGCAGCGCGCGGTGGCCCGCTGCCCGGCGCTGGCGCTGCGCATGGAGGAGGGCGGCCGCCGCTGACCGCGGCCGCCCGCGAGAGGGGCCCGGCACCCACGGTGCCGGGCCCCTCTCGTGTCCGGGCCGAGTGGCGGGCCGCGGGTGCGCCCCGGCGCGGTACTACCGGGCCGGCCGGGGCTCCTCGCCCGAACCGGGCCCCGGGCTCCCGCCCGCGCACCTCGGGACGGGCCGCCGCGGTCGGACGCCCCGCCACGGTCGGGAAACCCGCCGGGGGCGGCGGCGCCCGATCACGCTCTGGCCGGGCAGGCCCGGACGGGCCGCCCACGGGCCGGCCGAAAGGTGCCGGTCGCCGCCTCGGGGACGCGACCACTAGCCGCGGGGGTGCGCCGTCCACGGCACCGGACCGGCACCGCCCATCGGGACCTTCCCCGGCGCGTGGCCTGCCCGCACGGCCGCCACCGCCGTGCCGGCGCGGGAGTGGCCCCCGGTCCCCGCGCAACGCGAAGAGCCCGTCCGATCATGCTGATCGGACGGGCTCTCGTCACACTGCGGAAGTGGAGCTACGGGGATTCGAACCCCGGACCTCTTGCATGCCATGCAAGCGCTCTACCAACTGAGCTATAGCCCCGCGGTGCCGTTCTCCCGGGTTCCCCCGGCGACCTGGCATACATTACACGGCCCTGGGGCCGGTTCGCCAAATCGATTCCTGGCCCGCCGGGACGGCGCCCGGTACTGTCGGCTGACCCCGTCCCCGGAAGTGACTGGAGCAGGCCGCAGTGACCGCGACGCAGCCGATGGCCGACACCGCGGCACGAAGTCCTCGGGTCCGGCGGCCCACCCTCGTCGCGGCGCTCGTGTGCCTGGTCTCCTTCGCGGCGTTCTGGGCCGCCCAACGCGCCGCGCACGTCTCGATGATCGACCTCACGGTCTACCGGGCCGAGGGCTGGACGGTGCGCAACGGGGGCGACCTGTACGCGATGCGGGTCACCCACGCCCAGCTGCCCAACACCTATCCGCCGTTCGCGGCGCTGCTCTTCACACCGCTGACGCTGCTCGGCGCGGGCGCCGCGCGCGTCGCGGTGACGCTGCTCAACCTGGGCCTGCTGGTCGTCCTCGCCCATCTGTCGCTGCGGCTGGCCGGGCTGCCGCGGCGGCTGCCCGCGGCAGCAGTCGCGCTGGGCGTCGCGGCGGGAGCGGTGTGGTGCGAACCGGTCTGGACGACGCTGCGGTACGGACAGATCAACCTGCTGCTTGCGGTCCTCGTGCTCTGGGACCTCACCCGGCGCCGGGGCGGCGGCGCCGGGATCGGCATCGCGGCGGGGATCAAGCTGACGCCGCTGCTGTTCGTGCTCTTCCTGGCCGTCGGCGGGGCGGTGGTCGCCTGGCGGCGGCGCGAGCACTGGAACGCCTGGCTCCGGAAGGCCGCCGTGGCGTCCGTCACCTTCGCCGCGACCGTGGGCCTGACCGCGCTCGTCCTGCCGGGCGACTCCCGCCGCTTCTGGACGGAGGTCGTCCTCTCCGCCGACCGGGCCGGCAACGGCGAGGACACCGCCAACCAGTCCCTGCGGGGCGTGCTCGCCCGGGCCCTGCACACCGGTGACCCGGGCGTCTGGTGGCTCGTCGCCGCCGCCCTCGTGGCCTGCGTGGGCCTGTCCGTCGCCACGGCGCACCTACTGGCCGGGGAGCACGCCTGGGCGGTCCTGTCGTGCGCCGTCACGGCGCTTCTGGTCAGCCCCGTCTCCTGGTCGCACCACTGGGTGTGGGCGGTCCCACTGCTCGTCCTGCTCGGCGGTCGGGCCCTGCGGCGGCGCCGCTCCGCGCCCTGGTGGGCCGGCACCGCCCTCTTCGGCCTCCTCTTCAGCTCCTACGCGCTCTGGCTCACTCCGCACGGCGACGGTGTCTCGCGTCCCGAACTCCACCAGTCGGCGCCGCAGATGGCCCTCTCGGCGGTCTACCCGGCCGCCGGGGCCGCGTTCCTGTGCCTGGCGGCCACCGTGGCCTGGCGCGGCCGGAAGACCCCCGTAGCAGGCGGCTGAGGGCCGCTCATGCCGCCCGGCGGCGCAGCGTCGCCACGAGCGCGCCGCCCGCGGCCGTGGCCGCAAGGGCGGCGGCGGTGACCGCGACGGCGTGCGCGGAGGAGTGGGCGGCGGTGAGCCGGTTCAGGAACAGCGTGCCGAACGTGGCGACGCCGATCAGCCGGCCGAGCTGCGTGACGGTGGCGAGCAGCCCG
Organism: Streptomyces sp. NPDC001070; assembly: GCF_053598835.1. Taxonomy (NCBI): domain Bacteria; kingdom Bacillati; phylum Actinomycetota; class Actinomycetes; order Kitasatosporales; family Streptomycetaceae; genus Streptomyces; species Streptomyces sp. NPDC001070. The sequence continues at coordinate 327,916 of NZ_JBSFLB010000002.1, read as the reverse complement.
CTGGCGTCCGCGGCATCGTCGGGGCGCACCTGGCCGAGGGCGAGGGTCAGCGTGGGGCTGAAGGATGCGCCCAGCCCGAGGCTGACCCCGAACAGGGCCACCGGGAAGGCGGTTTCGTGCAGCTGTCCCCCGCGCAGCAGCAGGCCGGTCGCCGCGAAGGCCGCTGCGGCCACGAGCAGTCCGCCCGGCGCCAGCCACCCATGGGTGCGCGCGGGCAGCCGGTGCCAGGTGAGGCTGGTGCCCCCGAAGGCCACCGCCGCCGCAGCGAAGGTGAGCCCGGTGTGCAGGGCGCTGCGGCCCAGCCCGCTCTGCAGGTGGAGGGCGATGGCGAACAGGAAACCCGCGTTGAGGGCCATGGCGACGCCGATGACGGCGACGGAACGGAGCATGCCGGGCGCCCGCAGGACCCGTGAGGACACCAATGGGGCGCCGCCGCGCCGGGCCAGCAGCACCTCGAGCCGGGCGAAGAGCGCGAGCAGCGCGGCGCCGAGAGCGAGACAGACCCAGCCCCACACCGGCCAGCCCTCCTCCTGGCCCAGCACCAGGGGCACGGTGAGCAGGGTCACGGCGGCGCCCAGGGTGACCAGCCCGGGCAGGTCGAGACCGCGGCGGCGCTCGGCGGCGCCCTCCGTATCGCGCGGGACGACGCGCGGGGCGAGGACCAGCAGGGTCAACCCGATGGGGACGTTGACCAGGAAGACCGGGCGCCAGCCGGTGCCGAACAGGTCGGCGCTGACCAGCAGGCCGCCCAGGGACTGCCCGGCGGCGGCGCCGGTGGCCATCACGGCCGAGTAGACGCCGAGGGCGCGCGCCCGCCGCTCGCCGGCGAAGTTGCGCTGGATGAGGCTGAGCACCTGCGGGATCATCAGCGCGGACCCGGCGCCCTGCACCAGCCGGAAGGCCGTCAACTGCCCGGTGGCCCCGGCGAGTCCGCAGGCCAGGGAGGCGGCGGTGAAGACGGCGAGTCCGGTGAGGAACGTCCTGCGGTGTCCCCGCAGGTCGCCGATCCGGGCGCCGGTGATGAGCAGGACGGCGTAGGAGATGGTGTAGCCGGCCACGATCATCTGCAGCCCCGCGCCCGACGCGTGCAGGTCGGTGCGGATGGTGGGCGCGGCCACGTTGACGATGAAGACGTCGAGCAGGGCCATGAACTGTCCGGTGAACAGGATGCCGAGCAGCCGGCCGGCGCGTGGGCCGCTCCTGCCGGCCAGACCTTCCGGGACGCCCTGTGCGGTAACGGTGGAATGGGCCATGGCACGAGCCTGCGGGCGGGCCCGTACCGGTAACGAGAGCCCCCGGATGCTGGTACCAGCAGCACCTGGCACCACCGCGCGCACGGGCGGACGATGGGGCGCATGGCCGTCGTCACGTCCCCGCGCCGCACCGAGCTCGCCGCCTTCCTGCGCAGCCGCCGCGCGCGGATCGGGCCCGAGGACGTCGGCATGCCGCCCGGCCTGCGCCGCCGCACCCCGGGGCTGCGGCGCGAGGAGGTCGCGCAGCTCGCCGGGGTGGGGGTGACCTGGTACACGTGGCTGGAGCAGGGCCGGCCGATCAACGCCAGCGTGCAGGTGCTGGACGCGGTGGCGCGCACCCTCCGGCTGGACGTGGCCGAGCGCAAGCACCTGTACCGGCTGGCGGGCGTGCCGTTCGTCCGGGAACCGGTCTCCGACGCCGAGGCGGTCGGCGAGGAGGTGCAGGGCATCGTCGACGCCCTCGACCCGCTCGCGGCGGTGGTCTACAACGCCCGCTACGACGTGCTGGCCGCCAACGCCGCCTACCGCCGTCTCTTCCCGGTGGTACGGGTCACCTCCCGCGCCGACCGCAATGTGCTGCTGCGCCTGTTCACCGGCCCGCCGTGCTGCTCGGCCTTCGTCAACCGGGAAGACGAGCTGCCCCGGATGGTCGCGCAACTGCGCGCCTCGTACGGCCGGCATGTGGGCGAGCCGGCCTGGGAGTTGTTCGTCGAGCGGCTGATCCGGGAGAGCGCCGAGTTCGCGCAGATGTGGGCGAGCGGGGACGTGGCGGCGCCGGGGCAGCGGATCAAGGTGATCCAGCACGCCTCTGTCGGACGGATCCGGCTGACCTCGACCTCGCTGGCGGTCGAGGCGATGCCGGAGCACCGGATCGTGGTCTACACGCCGGCCGACGAGGAGAGCCGCGAGCTGACGGAGTCACTGCGGGACGTGGACGACCCGCTGATCGGCTGCCCCCGGCACGCGCGCCCGCTCTCGGCGATCGTTACGGAGCGGGAGGCGTCCCCGGGCACGGCGGGGCCAACGCACGAATCCCGCCTCCCCTGAGGGAGACGGGATCCGGTGTGCTGTGGAGCTACGGGGATTCGAACCCCGGACCTCTTGCATGCCATGCAAGCGCTCTACCAACTGAGCTATAGCCCCGCTGTCCTCGGGCTTTCCGCCCGGCGAACGAGAAGAAGCTTAGCCGGTCAGGGCCGGATTCCTGAAATCGGCTCCGGACCGGCCCCGCCCCGGGCGTCCGCGGCCCGTCAGTCGTCGTCGCCGAGCACCGGCTCGGGCAGGGTGCCGGCGTTGTGCTCCAGCAGCCGCCAGCCGCGGGCGCCCTCGCCCAGGACCGACCAGCAGGTGTTGGACAGGCCGCCGAGCGCCTCCCAGCTGCGCGGGTCCAGCTCGAGGAGACGGCCGATGGTGGTGCGGATGGCGCCGCCGTGGCTGACCACGACGAGGACACCGCCGTCGGGCAGCTTGTCGGCCGCCGCGAGCACCACGGGGGCGGCACGGTCGGCGACCTCGGTCTCCAGCTCGCCGCCGCCGCGCCGCACGGGCTCGCCGCGCTTCCAGGCGGCGTACTGCTCGCCGTACCGCTCGGTGATCTCCTCGTGGGTCAGGCCTTGCCACACACCCGCGTAGGTCTCCCGCAGCCCCTCGTCGTACGAGATGTCCAGCTCCGTGACGGCGGCCAGCTCGGCGGCGGTGTCGGCGGCGCGCTGCAGGTCGGAGGCGATGATCGCGTCCGGGCGCAGAGCGGCCAGCAGCCGGGCAGCGCGCTTGGCCTGCGCGAGGCCGGTGGCCGTCAGCGGGATGTCCGTGGAGCCCTGGAAGCGGCCCTCCACGTTCCAGGAGGTCTGACCGTGCCGCCAGAAGACGATGCGACGACCGCGGCCGCGCGAGTGCCCGTTCAGATCAGCTCTCCGTCCTCGTCGGCGGCGGTGGCACGGGCGTGCTCCTCGGCCTTGCCGCGGGTCGCGACGGCGTCCTTGGGCAGCTCGAGCTCGGGGCAGTCCTTCCACAGCCGCTCCAGGGCGTAGAAGACCCGCTCCTCGGAGTGCTGGACGTGCACGACGATGTCGATGTAGTCCAGCAGGACCCAGCGGCCCTCGCGCTCGCCCTCACGGCGCACCGGCTTGGCGCCGAGCTCCTTCAGCAGCCGCTCCTCGACCTCGTCGACGATGGCCTTCACCTGGCGGTCGTTGGGCGCGGAGGCCAGCAGGAACGCGTCGGTGATGGAGAGGACGTCGCTGACGTCGTAGGCGATGATGTCGTGCGCGAGCTTGTCGGCGGCCGCCTGGGCGGCGGTCTGGATGAGCTCGATGGAGCGGTCCGTGGCGGTCACAGGTGCGGCTTTCCGGTCGGGGACGTCGTACGTCCAGGGTCTCACGGACCGCCCTCGGTCCCCGACCGGTTATGTGCCGCCTCGCTGATCAGCCCGGCTTCGGCGGGCTGTAGTCCTGGCCCAGGACGACCGTGATGTCCGCGTTGGAGGCGACCGTGCCCTTCTTGGCGGCCTTGGCGGACAGGCCCAGCGTCTTGGCCAGCTCCTGTGCGTTCTCCTTCTGGTCGGCGTCCGCGTACAGGACCTCCGAGGTGGCCTGGCTGCTCGCGGTGGCGCCGGAGACGAAGGTGTAGCCGCCGCCGACGATCTGGACCTGGGCCTCGCCGGTGTTGGCGGCGACGCCGGAGGCGTTCTTCAGGGTGACCCGGGGGATGCCGTCGGAGTCGGTGTTGGTGACGGTGCCGCCGAGCACCTTCTTGACCACGTCCTCGGTGGCCTTCTCGCTCAGCGTCCCGTCGGGCTGCACCGGCAGGGTCTCGGTGGTGAAGTCGCCGCCCTTGGCCTCCTCCGACAGCGCCGCGAGGCTGCTGCCGAGGTCCTTCTCGGTCAGCGGCGGCTCGATGACCTGGTTGAGTCCCTCGATGGTCTTGGTGGCCAGGTCGGGGTCGCTGTACATCTTCCGCAGCATGGCCTGGACGACCTGCCCGAAGCGGGCCAGCTGCTTGTCGGCCGCCTCGCCCGGAGCGCGGTAGGTGGCGTACGCGACGGCCGCCTGGCCGCCCAGCTCCTGCTGCTTGCCGGGCTTGACGAGGGTCTTGTCGCCCTTCTTCTTGCCGGCCTTCACGGTGGCGTCGGTGTCGACGAGGATGCCGCCGAGGGACTCGACGAGGTTGTCCAGGTACGGGGTGTCCAGCCGCCAGGTGCCGCTGATCTTGGTGCCGAGCAGGCCCTCCAGCGCCTCACGGGTGGGGGCGGAACCGTTCTCCACGACGGACTTGCCGAGCGTGGTGCTGCCGCCGTCGTCGCTGCTCACGGCGAGCGAGTTCGGCAGCAGGACGGTCGTGCCCTTCTTCGTGGTCGAGTTGCTGACCAGCAGCGCGGTCGAGGTCGCGTCGCTGCCCACCGGGCGCAGGTGCAGCACGATCACGTCGCGCTTCTGGCCGCCCGCAGCCTGCTGGGCGGTCGCGGTGTCCCCGCCGAGGCCGGGGATCTTGCCGGCCTTCCACAGGTAGCCGACGCCGCCGACCGCCGCCAGCGCCAGGACGACGACCAGGGCGACGACGCGGTTGCGGCCGCGGCGCTTGGCCTCCTCGCGCCGCTCGGTGCGGGACTCGGTGAACTTCAGCCAGTCGATGACCTCTTCCGACTCCTCGCTCTCCTCGTCGACGAAGGCGAACTGGCCGGTGTGGTAGTCGGCTTCGGCCGAGGACGCGCGGCCAGCGGCGGGCCGGGCCGGCGGCGGCTCGTCGAACGCCGGCGGCCGCTGGGCCGGAGGGGCCTGCGCAGGCGGCGGGGGCTGCTGCCCGTACTGCTGCTGCTCGTAGTACGGCTCCTGGTACTGCGGCTGCTGCGGGATCCAGCCCTGGTACTGCTGGGTCTGCTGCGACTGCTGTGCCTGCTGGGGGTGCTGCGGCTGCTGCTGGTACTGCTGCTGCTCCTGCGGGTAGTACGGCTGCCCGGAGTACCCCTGCCGGCCCTGGTAGGGCTGCTGCCGGCGCGGCTGCTGCGTGTACGGGTCGTATCCGCCGTACTCGTTCCCGTATTCGTTTGCGTAGTCGCCCTGCTGCTGTGGGTAGGGGTCCTCTCCGTACGGGTCCTGACCGCCCTGCTCGGGTGTTCCCTCGGCGTATTGCCATCGGGGGTAGTCGTTCACTGGGGGACCCCTCCAGTTGCCGATCAGCCGCTGATCACTTACCGGTACAGCCTGCGTTTGTCGATGTAGCGCACAACGCCGTCGGGCACGAGATACCAGACCGGCTCGCCTTTGGCGACCCGCTGACGGCAGTCGGTCGAGGAGATGGCCAGCGCGGGCACCTCCACCAGGGAGACCCCGCCGGCCGGGAAGCCGGGGTCGGCCAGCGTGTGCCCGGGACGGGTGACGCCGATGAAGTGCGCGAGCGAGAACAGCTCCTCCGCCTTGCGCCAGGAGAAGATCTGGTTCAGCGCGTCGGCCCCGGTGATGAAGAACAGCTCCGCTTCGGGGTGCTCGGCCCGAAGGTCGCGGAGGGTGTCGATGGTGTAGGTGCGGCCGCCGCGCTCGATGTCGCTGCGGCTGACCGAGAACTGCGGGTTCGACGCGGTGGCGATCACCGTCATCAGGTAGCGGTCCTCGGCCGCCGACACCTTCTGGGCGCTCTTCTGCCAGGGCTGGCCGGTGGGCACGAAGACCACCTCGTCCAGCTGGAAAAGGTGCGCCACCTCGCTGGCCGCCACGAGGTGGCCGTGGTGGATGGGATCGAACGTCCCACCCATCACACCGATTCGCTTCTTCATGCGGATAGACCCTACCCGCATCACGTGTTCGACCTCAGCGGTCGCGGTTGAAGCGGGTGGTGATGAAGAGCAGGAACAGCAGCGCGAACAGCGCGCCGCCGCCCGTGAGGTAAGGGCTGAGGCTCTCGTGGTTGCCGCCGCCCTCACCCTCGGCGAGCGTGGTCAGGAGGGCGGTGGTCGCGTAGGAGGTCATTCGGCTGATCCCTTGGTGGCTTCGAGGACTCTCGGTGGGCGGGAAGACTCGGGGGACATCGTACGGGCGGGCCCGGTGGAACTTCGCGGTGGCTCCGCGCGTCCTTACTAGGTATCAACGGGCGAGCAGGGGGGGCAGGGACATATGTCCGGTCCGAACGATTCGAGCGGTGTGAACGGCGGCGGGGACGGCGGGAAGCGGCTGCCCGGACGCAACCGGCGGCGCTTCGAGGGCATCTCCTCGCGCGCGTACGAACACCCGGCCGACCGCTCCGCGCTGGTGGCGCTGCGCAAGCTGAGCGGCTTCGACACGGTGTTCAAGGCGCTCAGCGGCCTGCTGCCGGAACGCTCGCTGCGGCTGCTGTTCCTCTCGGACTCCGTGCGGGTCAGCGACCAGCAGTTCGCCCACCTCCACAACATGCTGCGGGACGCCTGCTACATCCTCGACCTGCCGAAGATCCCGGCGATGTACGTCACCCAGGACCCGCGGCCGAACGCGATGTGCATCGGCCTGGACGAGCCCGTCATCGTCGTCACCACCGGACTGGTGGAGCTGCTGGACGAGGAGGAGATGCAGGCCGTCGTCGGTCACGAGGTGGGCCACGCCCTGTCCGGCCACGCCGTGTACCGCACGATCCTGCTCTTCCTGACCAGCCTGGCCCTGCGGGTCGCGTGGATACCGCTCGGCAACCTCGCGATCATGGCGATCGTCACCGCACTGCGCGAGTGGTTCCGCAAGTCCGAGCTCTCCGCCGACCGCGCGGGGCTCCTGGTCGGCCAGGACCTGCAGGCCTCGATGCGCGGCCTGATGAAGATCGCCGGCGGCAACCACCTGCACGAGATGAACGTGGACGCGTTCCTGAAGCAGGCCGAGGAGTACGAGGAGTCCGGCGACCTGCGCGACTCCGTGCTGAAGATCCTCAACGTGCTCCCGCGCAGCCACCCCTTCACCACGGTGCGGGCGGCGGAGCTGAAGAAGTGGGCCGCGAGCCGCGACCACCAGCGGATCATGGACGGCCACTACCCGCGGCGCAGCGAGGACCAGGACACCTCCGTCTACGACTCCTTCAAGGAATCCGCGAGCCACTACGCCGACACGGTGAAGACGAGCAAGGACCCGCTCATGAAGCTGCTCTCCGACATCGGGTCGGGGGCCGGCGACATAGGCGGCCGGCTGCGCGACCGCTTCACCGGGACCCCGGGCTCGGGCTCCGGCTCGCCGCAGCGCCCGCCGAAGGACTCGCCGGACTCCCCGCCCGAGGACTGAGCCCGGGCCCGGCCACCACCGGCGCCGGCGCGAGCACCCCGCACACCGAGTTGATCTGGTGGCGGTGGTCGTAGGGGTCGACTCCGGGCTGCACCGGCGGCCGCTGTCCGGCCAGCAGCGGCAGGAAGTGCGCCACCGGGGCGCTCACGCAGGACAGCGGCCCGGCCTCGACGGAGGCCTGCAGCAGCTCCACGTGCTGGTCGCGCAGGTCCTCGCGGTCGAAGCGCAGTCGCAGCTCGCGCCGGACGGTGAACAGGGAGGCCTGGCCGCTGCCCCCGGTGGCGGCCTGCACGGCGTAGACCAGGGTGTGGTCGGCGACGACCTCAAGGGCCTCCTCCCCCGCCTCGGCCACGGTCATGGTGCCGCGTACCCGGACCTCGTCGTCGGCGAGGGCGACCCGGGTGGGATCGAAGCGCACCAGCCAGCCGGTCGCCGCGTGGCTTCCGTCGTCGGCGGGCCGCTCGAGGCTGCGGTCGAACTGGTCGAGCTGCCCGGGATCCAGCATCGTGCGCACCGTGCGGATGTCGCCGCCGGTCAGGGCGCCGGGGTCGGCGGAGGAGGCGACCAGGTAGTCCTTGGCGAAGACCAGGGCCTGCATGACCTGGCTCTCGCTGAAATGGGCGGTGCGGTGCGCCGGCGGCAGCGTGTAGCCGTCGCCGCCGGTCCGGTAGCCCGCGGCGCGCTGCCCGGCGAAGGGATCCGCGCGGTCCACTGCGGGCACCGCGGCCGTGGGGGTGAGCGGGAGAAGGCTGATCCGCAGCGGCTCCGCCACGGGCGGGGCGGGCGGGTCGTACGGATTGCGTATGCCCAGGTAGACGGCGGTGCCGAAGGCCACGGCGATCAGCAGCACGAGGACCAGGGCCTGCCGCGGGGCCCCTCCCCGGGCCCAGAAGCGCCGGGTGCGGACGGAGCGGGCCGAGCCGTCCAGCCGTTCCCGCGCGGAGAACTCCTGTATCCGGGCAGCACGAACGAACGATTCGTCGAAGACGACGGATCGGTACTCGTCCTCACCACCTCCCGGGGAGCCCTCGGGGTTCCCCTCCGGTGGGTCACCAGGCCCGGTCATACAACAAGCGTAGGTCTGTCAGGGCCCTTTAAAACGTGCTGGTACGAGTCAAGTTGCGGGCGGGCTCAGGGGGTGTGGCTGACCGCCACAGGGGGCAGGGACGGGGCGCCGATCCGGCCCGTCGGGGCGGGCGGCACGGCGGGCTGGCGGGCGCCGCCGGCACCCCGGTAGACCGCCGCGAACGTCAGTGCGACGACGCCGATCCCCATCACCACGGCGAGCACCCAGGCCACCGTCCGGTGCCAGCGGTCGTGCCCGCGGTAGGGCCGGCGCTGGGCGTAGAGGTCCTCGTACTCCTCGTCCTCCGTGGAGCGCCCGGCGGCGTCCTCCTCGTCGTACGGACCCGTGCCGTCCTCCCCGCCGAGGACGCGGGCGCGCGAGGCCTCCGCCTCGGCCTGCGCCGTCGCGGAGGCGAGCATGCGCTCATGGGCACTGGGTTCGTGGAAGGCGGCCGCCCGTATGAAGGCCTCGTCGAACACCACGGACGCGAATTCGTCATCCGCGCCACCGTGGTCCTCGCCGTCCGGGAACGGCTTGCCCCCCAGTTCGTCCGGCACCCGTCCAGAATAGGGCCGATGACGCGGATTGGGCAGGCCGCTCGGAAACTCCGTCCGCGAGCGCGGTCAGCCGCGGATGTGGCCGTCCCCGGTGAAGACGTACTTGGTCGAGGTCAGCTCCGGCAGGCCCATGGGGCCACGCGCGTGCAGCTTCTGGGTGGAGATCCCGATCTCCGCTCCGAAGCCGAACTGCCCGCCGTCGGTGAACCGGGTGGAGGCGTTGACGGCGACCGCCGCGGAATCCACCAATCGGGTGAATCGCCGGGCGGCCGGCTGTGAGGTGGTGACGATGGCCTCGGTGTGCCCGGAGGACCAGAGCCGGATGTGCCGCACGGCGGCGTCGAGCGAGTCCACCACGGCCGCGGCGATGTCGTAGCTCAGGTACTCGGTCTCCCAGTCCTCGGTGGTGGCCGGGACGACGGTCGCCTTCGTACCGCACTTCCCGGCCAGCTCCCGCACCCGCTCGTCGGCGTGCACGGTGACCCCGGCCTCGGCCAGCGCGTCCAGGGCGCGCGGCAGGAAGTCGGCGGCGATGTCCTGGTGCACCAGCAGCGTCTCGGCCGCGTTGCACACGCTCGGCCGCTGCGCCTTGGAGTTGACCAGGACCGAGACGGCCATGTCGAGGTCGGCGTGGGCGTCCACGTACACATGGCAGTTGCCGGTGCCGGTCTCGATCACCGGGACGATGGACTCCTCGACCACGGTCTTGATGAGGGAGGCGCCGCCGCGCGGGATGAGCACGTCGACCATGCCGCGGGCGCGCATCAGCTCGCGCACCGACTCCCGGCTCTCCCCCGGGACCAGCTGGATCGCGTCGGCGGGCAGCCCGGCACCGCCCACGGCGTCCCGCAGCACCGCCACCAGCGCCGAGTTGGAGTGGTACGCGGAGGAAGAGCCGCGCAGCAGCACGGCGTTGCCGGACTTCAGGCACAACGCGGCCGCGTCCACGGTCACGTTGGGCCGGGCCTCGTAGATGATCCCCACCACGCCGAGCGGTACGCGGACCTGACGCAGGTCCAGCCCGTTGGGCAGGGTGGAGCCGCGCACCACCTCGCCGACCGGGTCGGGCAGGCCGGCCACGTCGCGCACGTCGGAGGCGATGGCCCGGATCCGCTCCGGGGTCAGCGTCAGCCGGTCGACGATCGCCTCGCCCGTCCCCGCCTCACGGGCGCGGGCGACATCCTCGGCGTTGGCCTCGACGACCTCCCGGGTGCGGACGACCAGCGCGTCGGCGATCGCCAGCAGCGCGTCGTCCTTCACCGAGCGCGGCAGCGGCGCGAGGTCCTCCGCGGCCGCACGGGCCCGGTAGGCGGCCTGCAGGACCGGACTCTGCGGCCACGGCGAGGGCAGGGAGGCGGCGAGGTCGTCGTTGCTGTGGCTGCGGCTGCGGCTGCTCATAGCCGCCAGGGTACGGCGTGGGCACCGGCCGGCGGGACGGCTTTCCAGCCCCTGAGACCGGGGCGGAACCCGGCCGGGACCCGCGCGGAGCGCGGTCCCGCTCAGTACGGGTGCACGCCGACCGGTGCCGCCGGGGGCGGTCCGTAACCCTCCGCGAGGCGCTGGTGGTAGGTGTCGCGGTCGATGACCTCCAGGCCGACCGTCTCCCAGGGCGGCAGCTTGGCGGAGGAGCGGTGCTCACCCCACAGCCGCAGCGCGATGGCGGCGGCGTCGTGCAGGTCCCGGGCCTCCTCCCAGTACCGGATCTCGGCGTGGTCGGCCGCGTACCGGCTGGTCAGCAGGAAGGGGTGGTCGTGCGCGAGCTGCTCCAGCGCGCGCCGCACCTCGGCGAGCGGGGCCTCGGGCCCGGAGACGCTGAGCGTCACGTGCCAGAGCCGGGACACCGGGCGCTCCCGCGTCTGCGGGACGGTGTCGTCGGTGGCCACGCTCACCAGTGTCCGCTCCGCCGTCCCTCGGGACGACGATGCCCCTGGGCGCCCTCGTCTCACCGGCGGCCTCCCTGTCGTCCCTGTCGTCTCGTCCCTGGCCGGATCTCGTGCTCCGCCCTCAAAGTCCAGCAGCCCGGGAGAGGCCGCGGGGCGGTTTTCACGAAGTAACCACGAAGGAGGTGGCCGTCAGTGGTGCAGCAGTACGAGGTCGTCCCGGTGCACGACCTCGCGCTCGTAGGCGGGGCCCAGTTCCCGCGCCAGTTCGCGGGTGGAGCGTCCGAGCAGCCGCGGCAGTTCCTTGGCGTCGAAGTTCACCAGGCCGCGCGCGACCGCGTGGCCGGAGGTGTCGCGCAGTTCGACCGGGTCGCCGGCCGTGAAGTGGCCCTCGACCCCCGCGATGCCGGCCGGCAGCAGTGAGGTGCGGCGCTTGACGACCGCCTGGACGGCGCCGTCGTCGAGGATGAGCGCGCCGAGCGGGGTGGAGGCGTGGGCCAGCCACAGCAGCCGGTCGGCGGAGCGCTTGCCCGTGGCGTGGAAGAGGGTGCCCGTGCGCCGCCCGGCGAGCGCGTCCGCGGCCTGCGAGGCGGAGGTGAGCACGACCGGGATGCCGGCGCCCGCGGCGATCCGGGCGGCCTCGACCTTGGTGACCATGCCGCCGGTGCCGACGCCCGCCCTGCCCGTGCTGCCGATGGACACGCCCTCCAGGTCTTCCTGCCCGCGGACCTCGTCGATGCGGGAGGTGCCCGGGATGCCGGGGTCGCCGTCATAGAGGCCGTCGACGTCGGAGAGCAGGACGAGCAGGTCGGCGCGGACCAGGTGGGCGACCAGGGCGGCCAGCCGGTCGTTGTCACCGAAGCGGATCTCGTCGGTGGCCACCGTGTCGTTCTCGTTGACGATCGGCATGGCTCCCATGGCGAGCAGCTTGTCCAGGGTGCGGTACGCGTTGCGGTAGTGCGCCCGGCGGCTCATGTCGTCGGAGGTGAGCAGCACTTGACCGACCCGCACGCCGTACCTGGCGAAGGAGGCCGTGTAGCGGGCGACGAGCAGGCCCTGGCCGACGCTGGCGGCGGCCTGCTGCCGGGCCAGGTCCCGGGGCCGCCGGGTCAGCCCCAGCGGCGCGAGGCCGGCGGCGATGGCTCCGGAGGAGACCAGGACGATCTCCTTGGCGCCCGCGCCGTCCTCCCGGGTCCCGCGGGCCTTGGTCAGGACGTCCACCAGGGCGTCCACCCGGTCCGCGTCCAGGCCACCGGCCGCCGTCGTCAGCGATGACGATCCGACCTTGACCACGACCCGTCGGGCGTCCACCACGTCCTGTCTCACGCTCGCCACGTGCTCCCTCACGTCTCGCACCGCTCGTGCATCGGTCCTCGCACCGCAATCTACGCGAGCGGCCGATGCCGGCGCCTCCGAGTTCCGACGGCCGGACGATTCCGGGCGCGACCGGGTGCCGGCTTCCCGAACCTGCGTCGCTTTGCACGCAACGTGAACGGCGGGCCACCGTACGGCGCCGTCGGGCTGTCCTTGCGCCGACTTACTCTCGGGTTACGCTGTCGCGGACATCCATGTCTACCGCACGCGACGTCCGGTGCCCCAGGGCACTTCGAATTCCGCAGGGAAAGCTGGCGACCATGAAGAGAGTCTTGCTGCGTTCCGGCAAGAGCCCGTTCGATGTTGTCCCGCACGAGCGGGCCATCCACAAAGACGTTATCGGAACGAATTCCGGCAACCTCATCTTCAGTAACGCCGCACACAAACTCCTGCAGACCCCGGATGTCGAGATAACCAACCAGTTCAGGTTCGATCCCGCCGAAGCCGGTCGCATCAACGAGCAGTTCGACGCGTTCGTGGTGCCCCTGGCCAACGCATTCCGACCGTCCTTCGCGGGCGGGCTCAACAAGCTCAGCAAACTCATAGAGCAACTCAAGATCCCGGTGGTCGTGCTGGGCGTCGGGGCCCAGGCGGATGTGAAATACAACACCGCAAGGCTGGACGGGATACAGCCTCAGGTGAAGCGGTTCGTGTCGGCCGTGCTCGACCGCTCGGCGACGATCGGCGTACGCGGCGAGTGCACCGAGTCATATCTCAAAGGGCTCGGATTTCGCGACGTAGAGGTCATCGGTTGCCCTTCGATGTTCCTCGACGGCGACCGCTTCACGGTCGAACGGAAGGCCGCCGCCATCGGACCGGAGTCGCGCATCGCCATCAACGGGTCGCACAGCGCCCTTCGTGTCGGGCACACGGGCGCCCTGATGGACACCGCGTTCCGGACCTACCCGAATCTGACGTACATAGCACAGAACCTCACGGACGCGGAGCTCCTCTACTGGGGCGACGTGTCCGAGGCCGCCGGAGTGCACCGTCCGTACCCGGCACACCGTACCCACGCGTGGTTCCGCGAGAACAAGGTCCGCATCTATCTCGACCCGGTGCCCTGGATCGACGATCTGCGCGCCTACGACTTCTCCTTCGGCGGCCGCATACACGGAAACATCGCGGCCCTTCTCGCCGGCACTCCGGCCATGGTGCTCTGCCACGACTCCCGCACGCTGGAACTGTGCCGCTACTTCGGCATTCCGCACATGCTCGCCACGGACGTCGCCCCGGACACCCATCCCGCGGAGCTCTACGAGAAGGCCGACTTCTCCGAACTCCTGAACGGGCACCGGGAGCGGTTCGACCGGTTCACCGCATTCCTCGACAAGAACGGTCTCCAGAACGCGTACACCCACGGCGACCGCGGCGCCTCATTCGATGCGCGCATCGGCGAACTCGCGTTCCCGCCCGCGATGGAAGCCTGGCAGGACGAGGACCACGACCGCATGGGCTACCGGATCGGCTGGCTCAAGGACCAGGCCGACCAGGCCAGACTCAACCAGGCCGCGACCGCGAAGCGCCTGTCGGAATCACTCGCCAAGACCGCTGAACTCGAGGCCCGTCTCGCGGTCCTGGAGAAGCGGCTCAGGTTCCTCGCCGGTCCCGACCGGAGCACCCTGCGCCGTGCGAAGCGGGCCGTGAACATCAAGAGGATCTTCAACAGCCGCGACTGAGCCGCCCTACCCGCCGGCCCGAACCCGCCGCAGCCCGGTTCGGGCCGCCAGGCGCGCCACCCTGGCGGCCAGTGCCCTGCCGAGCACCCGGCGCAGGAGCCTCCCCGCCCTGGTCGGCCGCCGGGCCGAGGCCGGGGCCACCGCCTTGACCCGCCGCGCGGACTTGATGCGGGCCGCGACGTCGTCGGGAATCGCGTCCCGGGTCATCTCATACACACGGTCGGGGATGCCCGCGGCCTCGTCCCGGAAATGCGGCAGTGCCAGATACGCCGTGGTCCCGCCGACGTCCAGGTGCACCGGCGCCTCCGCCTTGGACCGCACGAACTCGACGGCATCAGCCAGCAGATCGATCCGCCCCTGGCCCAGGCAGTGGAGCCGGAGCCGCTCGTGCACGCGCAGCCGCCGTGCCACGCCTTCGGTGAAGTACTCCCGCACCAGTGGCCGGCCGAGTTCCACCTTGTGCCGCTGCTCCTCCTCGCTCACCGCGAGGAAGCGCGGCCCGAACTGCGGGAGCAGCGTGACCGTGAAGGGCCGGGTCATCAGCAGGTCCCGCTTGTCACCCGGGGGTACGCGCTCGGCGATCAGCTCCATCAACGCCCGCGCGGAGTCGAAGCGCAGGACGTAACTCCCGCTCTTGGTGACGTGCTTGCCGTCCTCGCGCCCGACCAGGTAGTAGCACGTGTAGTCGGCGACCACGGAGACGCCGTTCCCCCGCAGATACGCGTCCATCGTGAAGTGCGCGTCCTCACCGGTCTTGAGGTCCTCGCGGAAGCGCATGTCGTACCGGACGAGCAGTTCCCTGCGGAAGAGCTTCTGGGCACTGAGGGTGAAGCGGATCGGGGAGGAGAAGACATCGGTGCGCTCATGGTTCTGTCCCCACATGGACTTGGGGGCACTGCGGTTCACCCCCTCCACCCGGCCCAGCACCACATCGGTGCCGTTGCGCTCGGCCATGGCGAGCATGCGCTCGAAGGCCTCTTTGCCGAGGTGGTCGTCGGCGTCGAGGAAGAAGACGAAGCGGCCGCGCGCCAGGGCGAGTCCGGTGTTGCGCGGACCGCTGGGCCCACCCGAGTTGGGCTGGTGGACAACACGCGTCGAAATGATGCTCCGGGCCGCGAACTGGTCCAGGTACGCACCACTGCCATCGGTGGAGCCGTCGTTCACTGCGATGATCTCGATGTGTTCCGCACCCAGGGTCTGCTCCTCGATGGACTCGAGGCACCGCACGAGGTAGGGCATCGCGTCATACACGCCGATGACCACGCTGATGCTCGGTGTATTCATCGATCTCCGTTCGCTTCGGCCTTGCCGATGTATGAGATGAGCCCGGGGTCGAAATGGTTGCGCGGAGCCGCTCGGCACCAGCAGTGATCGACGTCACACGACGGGGCCCTGCCGACGGGAGCCGTCCCGCCGGCAGGGCCCCGAACCTGAGAGCCGGAAAGGGTGCGGCCTCAGCCGATGTTCGCGTCGTCGAGGGTGTCGCCATCGACAGGTCCGAGGCGCTCGCCGCCCTCGCGCTGGCTGGGGACCACCATCGCCAGTTCGTCGTCCGCCCCTTCGGCGGCGTGCCGTTCCGGCTGGCGGGCCTCACGGGCCGCCGACTCGATGGCCAGCGCGCGCACGGCGTCGTCGAAGCGCACGATCGAGGAGGGTTCATCCGGGCCGAGCAGGTACTCCTTCAGCTCCCTCCGCGCGGCAAGCAGCGGGTCCTGGCCCTCCTCACTCACTGCGGCCACGAGCTCGCCGAGCCGCGTTGCCCGGTTGTCCAGGATCAGCGCGGCGCGCGCCGCTGTGTTCAGCCGCTTGAATTCGGCCTCACCGATCCCCGCGGAATCGGTGATGGCGTACGGCTTGCCGCTCGCGATGAAGTCCGAGACGACGCTGGAGATGTCCGAGACCATCGCGTCCGCCGCGTTGAAGCAGTCGTACAGGTGCGGCAGCGGACCGGTGACCACCTTGTGCTCCCAGGGAACCAGCGCACGCCAGTACGCGTCGCTCCACTGCTCCCTCAGCGACCGCAGCTCCGTCACACCGCTCTCGCCGCTCCCGCCGGAAACCTGGTCATAGGCGGCGTCCGTCTCGTCGGACGACTCACGGAGCGAGTTCTCGATCTGCGCCAGTCGTGCCTCGATGCGGGCCATCTCGGCGCGCGCCGCGGCCCGCGCGGAAGCCTGACCGTCGTCCTGTCCGGACCACCGGGGATCGGCGGCACGCTCCGTGTTGGCCTTCTCCAGCAGCGCCACGATGCGTTTGTGCGCCTGCCCGGCCTTGGGCTGCCGCGTTCCGGTGAAGGGGTGCGGCTTGTAGAGAACGCGCACCGGCGTCTCGGAGGCGAGAAGAGCACGCACGATGTTCTCGCCCGCCTGGATCAGGGACGTGTTCCCGGGGTCGTCGCTCCAGCCCTCCCAGGTGGGGGCGTAGAGCACCGTGGGCATCCGGTCTGTCCGGGGCCCGGTCCACGGCAGGATGCCGGACAGCTGAGGGCGGCCGACCTCCACGATGTCCGCGTCGCGGACTCCGACGTCCGCCAGCGCGTAGCGGTCGCGGCCGGCCTTGCCGGCCGTCCACACCTGGTCGTAGACCTTGCTGAAGGGGTTGACGCTCGCGACCTTGTCACTGTCCCCGTGCCCGATGAAGACGTGCTTCATGGTCGGTACGCGCAGGAGGTGGATGTTCTTGCCGACGTTCGCCGGATACAGCGCCACCCGCGCGTTCGAGAGGTCCATGTTCATGAGGTGGACGCCGCTGGGAACGCTCACCACCGGCACGGTGGTAGGGGCGAGCTTGGGAAGGATGTAGTGCTCACGGAGGAGCACCAGGGGACGGCCCTCGAGCTGCGCCATGGTGTCCAGCCACATGTTGACCTGGTAGGCGCTCTCCTTGGACCCGGAGAAGTAGAGCACCGTGGTGGGCCGGTAGACGCCCAGCCAGCGGTCCAGGTGGGCCAGCGCCTTCTCCCTGCCCGGCGCCAGGCGCCTGCGCCGCAGGTAGGGGACCAGCAGCAGCACACCCAGCAACCCCAGCGACAGCGTCACGGCGGCACCGGCGAGGGCGTACACCGGCTCATCCGCCACGGACGCGGCCACCAGGCCGACGACCACGAAGAGGTCCAGGTGCAGGAACTTCTCCACCGCGTGATGACTGAGCCAGCGCGGCGGACCGGCCGGAACGCGCAGCCCGGGCAGGTCGACGTTCCGTACCTCGAACGGCAGCCTGCGGCGGTTGCCGATCAGGGTGACCAGTGCGATATGGGGGACCTGCAACGCGTAGAGAGCCAGGAAGCACAGGACGACGACGTAGAACACTCTGCTGTCCGTCGTCTCGGTGCGTGCCAGGAGGAGAACGACGATGAGCTCACGCGTCAGAAATCGGACGGGCAGCCCGGCCCCGGCCTTGGTGAGTCTGCTCATCACGTATGCGCCACGCCGACGGAGCAGCCAGTCGGACGCATAGCTGACCGCCGCCGCGCTGACGAACAGCCACAGGTGGGGAAAAAGAGCACCCGCCACCATGACGGGATAGCTCAGCAGCATGATCAGCAATACGGACAGCTCGGTGCGGTTGCCCACCCGGGCCAGGCGGACGGCGGTCGATATCACGAAAGGCCTTCTCCTGAGCGCTGGTGAAAGACGAAGGTCTTGGAATGGACAAACACGACCTGCGTCGCCAACGGATCAGGTCCCCGGAAAATGCCCCTTCGCGCTTCCCGAGGACCCGAAATCACAATTGCGGAATTGTACTATGCGTTTTCTTCCCGCGCCAAAACCCCGGCCAGTGCCTGCTCGAAGCTCGACGCGCCGACGGCGGCCCTGGTCGGATCCTGCTGGCGGACGTCGATGACGTGGCCGGTCAGGTCCGAGAGCAGCACGTCGAGGGAGGAACGCGCGACGGACTCCGAGGACAGCAAGGTGCCCTCGGGCTCCTGCCCGAAGGCCTTGGTCCGCATGGGCGTGGCCGTGCGCTCCGGGTTGACGCAGTTGACACGGATGCCGTCGACGGCCCACTCGTCCGCGAGTGCCTGGGTGAGGTTGACCATGGCGGCCTTCGTCGAGGAGTACAGGCTGTACTCGGCACGGCCGCGGGTGTAGCTGCTGGAGGTGTAGAGCATGAGCTGCCCGCCGCTCTCCGCGAGGTACTTGTGCGCGGCACGGGCGATCTGCACCGGCGCGAGGTAGTTGACGCGCAGGGCTTCCTCGATGGTGGCGTTGTCGGTCTCGGCGAGGCGGCCGATGCGCAGCACGCCCGCGGTGTTGACCACGTAGTCGATGCGGCCGGTCTCGGCGTAGGCCTTGGACAATGCGTCGTCGACGTGCTCGGGGTTGTCGACGTGGGTACCGGTCGTGGAACGGCCCAACGCGTAGACGTTGGCGCCGAAGCGCTTGGCGAGCTCCGCGATGTCGGCACCTATGCCGTAGGAACCGCCGAAGACGACCAGGGTCTTGCCGGTGAGCCGTGCGCGGTAAGCGGCGTCGTCGGCCTGCTCCGGAGCCGTCTGCGAGGCCAGTTGGAAGAGCTTGTCGGCGATGAAGACGTCGACGGGCTGGGTCACCTTCATGTTGTACTCGTCACCCGGCACCACGTACACCGGCACATCCGGCAGGTACTTCAGCACGACGGAACAGTCGTCGGTCGCCTGGAAGTTGGGGTCTCCGGACGCGATCTGGTACGCGCGGCGGATCGTGGAGAGCTTGAACGCCTGCGGGGTCTGCCCGCGGCGCAGCCGGGAACGGTCCGGGACGTCGGTGATGAACTCACCGTCCGCGCCGTGCGTCCGGGTCACGATGATGGTGTCCGCAGAGGGGATCGCGACGTCCACGGCCTGGTAACGGTCAAGGGCGGAGACACAGTCGTTGATGACGCGCTGTGAGAGCAGGGGACGTACCGCGTCGTGGAACAGGACGTTGCAGTCCTCCCCGTCGGCGAGCCCCGCACCGATCGCGGCGATCGCACGCTCGGTCGTCTCGTTGCGCGTCGCACCGCCCTCCATGACCCTCGTCACCTTCGAGAAGCCGGCCTTCGCCACGATCTTTTCGACGTCCTGCACATATCCCGGCGCCATGAGGACGATGACGTCGTCGATTCCGTCGGCCTGCTCGAAGACGGCGAGGGTGTGCTCGACGACCGCCTTGCCCGCGATCTTCAGGAGCTGCTTGGGGATCGAGAGGCCAACGCGCTGGCCAGTACCGCCGGCCAGGACGACGGCCGTGGTACGGGGCTTGGCTATGTGCTCGGACACAGACGACCTACCTTGAAGGAATAGAGGGCGCAGGCAATGCTCCCGTCCACCTTCACCGGAACGCAAGGCGGACACATCCCACGCAGCATGTTGCCGCAACCCTAGGTTCATCTTCCGCCCGACGGGAAATCCGAGGGAACCCCGGCAGCCGAACTGTGACAGAATCCACAAGATTGTCTCATCTGAGAAGACGTCCGCTCACTTGCCGGCGTGACTGCCCCGCATTGCCTTCGTTGTTGCTATGTGCCTCTTATTCAGCTGAAACGTGACCAAAGTCCCGGTCCGCCACCACCGGGGAACCCGCGTTCCGCCGCGGTGCCACTGGTGGTGATGGCAGCGGCTTTCGCAGCCCATCTGACCGCGGCCGTCCTGTCGCACGTGCCGCTGCTCGTCGCGGCCTCGGCGGTAAGCCTGCTCGCCGATCTCCACCTGCACCTGTGCCACCCCACGCTGACGGGACTGCTGACACGTATCCGGTTGGACGTCACGGCCCGGCAGCTGCTGCGCGACCTGCTCACCACGACGACCCTTCTGCGCGTGGACGGCGTCCACGGCACCCGGGCCTACGCGCCGCTGCTGGTCGGCCTGCTGGCCCTGTACGCGGCCCACAGCGCGTGCCACGCCGTCGCCCTGCTCGTGCGCCGTGCCAGGACGCTGCCCGTGGTGACCCGCAACATCGACGCCGCCGCCCTCAACCCGACAACGGCCCCGCCTCTGCTGCTGGCCCGCAGGCCCGGGCACCGCCTGCTGCTGCTCTCGTTGTTCGTCTCCGCCGGCCTGCTGGCCACGGCAGTCACAGGAAACGCACTGTGGGCGGCACTCGGCGCCTCCTCGGCGGCACTGGCGGCCGTGGGCGGCACCGTCTACCTGGCGCTGTGGCTGCTGCCGGGCCGACGCCCGGTGGACGGGGCCCGCGCCCTGGAATGGCTCGACCGGTGGCTGGCCGACTACCGGCCGACGGTGGGCATCTACTTCTCCGGCGGCGCCGCGTCGGCCTACCAGGTCAACATGTGGCTTTCGACACTTGCCCGGCTCGACGGACGGCCGGTGGTGGTACTCCGGGAACGCCTCATGGTGCAGCGCCTCGAGGCCACGGACATCCCCGTGCTCTGCATCCCCAAGGTCACGGACCTGATGCGACTTGAGCACTCCACGCTCCAGGTCCTGCTGCATCCCTCCAACTCCGGGAAGACTTCGCAGATCCTGCGCATCCCCACCATCAAGCACGCGTTCACCAACCACGGCGAGAGTGACAAGCTCTCCAGCTGCAATCCGTACGCCAAGGCGTACGACGAGGTCTGGGTCGCGGGCCCCGCCGCACGCGAGCGTTACGCCCTGGCCGACATCGGCGTCGACGACCGCGACGTCGTGGAGGTCGGACGTCCTCAGCTCGCCCCCATCCTGCCCGGCAAGGGCGCCCCGCAGGGGCCGTGGACCACGGTGCTGTACGCACCCACGTGGGAGGGGTGGGACGGGCAGCCCGGCAACACCTCGATCGTGCTGGCGGGGGAGAACATCGTCCGCGCCCTGCTCGGCGACCGGGCCGTACGGCTGCTCTACAAACCGCATCCGCTGACCGGTTCGGTCGATCCCCGTGCCGGCCGTGCAGACCGCCGCATCCGGGCCATGATCGCCGACGCCACTCGCGAGCGGGCCCAGTGCGCCGCGTGGGACGCCTCGGCCTCGCCGCGCACCGCACTCGCCCGCCACACGGCGGCGCTGGACGGACTCACCACGGCGCGCTTCCGGGCCGCCGCCGACGAGGTGGAGCGCATGGCGCTGCAGGGGGCCCCCGCCCCGGGCCGCGCCGCCGCGGTCGAGGCCGCCACCGCGGCTTGGGAGGAGTCCTACTGGTCCGCCGCCCCGGCGTGGGAGCACCGGATCATCACCGACGCCCGTCCGTCGCTGTACTCCTGCTTCAACGAGGCCGATCTGCTGATCAGCGACGTGTCCAGCGTCGTCTCGGACTTTCTGGCCAGCGAGAAGCCCCACGCCGTGGCGAACACCAGCGGACTGGACGAGAACGCGTTCCGCTCCGCCTTCCCCACCGCGGCCGCGGCGACGATCCTCTCACCCGACGCGCACGAGGTGCCGGGGCTGCTCGACAGCGTCCGCAACCAGGAGCGGGACAGCCTGGGCCCGGCCCGCGCAGCGCTCAAGGAACGGCTACTCGGGCCGGCGGAACCCACGTCCCTTGAGCGCTTCAAGGCAGCGGCGCGGGCACTGGCCGCAGCCGCCGACGAGCGGCACGCTGCCTGCCAGGAGGTCCGGGAGCCCACTGCCGTGGCCCGTGTGGTGGGACCGCGCGGGGCGGCGCTGGGGGGCGGCGTCCCACGGACTTCGGAGCCGGAAGCGCAGTCGCGGCGCTGAGCCGGACGGTCGCGCGCGGTTCCCGTCCGCCACCGCGGCATCGGTTGCGCACCGCTGCCGCGGTGGCCGGAGAAGGCCGGCGCGGACCCCCGTTCAGCCCCCGAACGGGTCGAAGCCCTCGAACTCGCTGGACGGGTCGTCCCGTTCGGCGTCACGGTCTCTGCGTCGCTGGGCCGCCGGCCGGGGAGTGTCGAAGCGGTGGTCCTCACCGCGGCGGCCGAGCATCTCGGCACCGGCCGCGACAGAGGGCTCCCAGTCGAAGACGACGGCGTCGTCCTCGTCTCCGATGACCACCTCGTCGCCCTCGCGGGCGCCCGCCTTGACCAGTTCCTCCTCGACGCCGAGGCGGGCGAGCCGGTCGGCGAGATAGCCGACGGCCTCGTCGTTGGCGAAGTCCGTCTGGCGCACCCAGCGCTCGGGCTTCTCGCCGCGGACGCGGTAGAAGCCGTCCTCGGCGGTGACGGTGAAGCCGGCTTCGTCCACGGCCTTGGGCCGGATGACGATGCGCGTGGCCTCCTGGACCGGCTGGGCGGCGCGTGCCTCGGCGACGATGCCGGCGAGGGCGTAGGACAGCTCGTTGAGGCCCTTGTGGGCCACCGCCGACACCTCGAAGACCTGGTACCCGCGAGCTTCGAGGTCGGGACGGACCATGTCGGCGAGCTCCTGGCCGTCGGGGATGTCGACCTTGTTGAGGACGACGATCCGCGGACGGTCCTCGAGACCGCCGTAGGCCCGCAGCTCCGCCTCGATGACGTCGAGGTCGGTCAGCGGGTCGCGCTCGGACTCCAGGGTGGCGGTGTCCAGGACGTGGACCAGGACGCTGCAGCGCTCGACGTGCCGCAGGAACTCCAGGCCCAGACCGCGGCCCTCGCTGGCGCCCGGGATGAGGCCGGGGACGTCGGCGATGGTGTAGACGGTCGAACCGGCCGTGACGACGCCCAGGTTGGGGACGAGCGTGGTGAACGGGTAGTCCGCGATCTTCGGCTTGGCGGCCGAGAGCACCGAGATGAGCGAGGACTTGCCCGCGCTCGGGTAACCGACCAGCGCCACGTCGGCGACGGTCTTGAGCTCCAGGACCACGTCCCGGGCCTGGCCCGGCTCACCCAGCAGCGCGAAGCCCGGCGCCTTGCGGCGGGCGGAGGCCAGCGCCGCGTTGCCGAGGCCGCCGCGGCCGCCCTGGCCGGCGACGAAGGTGGTGCCGTGGCCGACGAGGTCGGCGAGGACGTTGCCCTTCTTGTCCAGGACGACGGTGCCGTCCGGGACGAGCAGGGTCAGGTCCGTGCCGTCCTTGCCGGAGCGGTTGCCGCCCTCGCCGGGCTTGCCGTTGGTGGCCTTGCGGTGCGGGTGGTGGTGGTAGTCGATGAGCGTGGTGACCGACTGGTCGACGACCAGGGTCACATCGCCGCCACGGCCGCCGTTGCCGCCGTCCGGGCCGCCGAGCGGCTTGAACTTCTCCCGGTGCACGGAGGCGCAGCCATGGCCCCCGTTACCCGCGGCGACGTGCAGCTCGACGCGGTCCACGAAGGTGGTCATGCGGATGTTCCTCCTGATGCGTACGGGAATGTCTGTGGGTTAACGCGTCGAGGGCGGACCTGCTTCCCGGCCCGGGAAACAGGATCCGCCCTCGGTGAAGTCGTATCGCCGCCGGTCGCTCAGGCGACGGGAACGATGTTCACGACCTTGCGACCACGGCTGGTGCCGAACTCGACCGCACCGGCGGCGAGGGCGAACAGCGTGTCGTCCTTGCCACGGCCGACGCCCGCGCCGGGGTGGAAGTGAGTACCGCGCTGGCGGATGATGATCTCACCGGCGTTCACGACCTGGCCGCCGAAGCGCTTGACGCCGAGCCGCTGGGCATTGGAGTCGCGACCGTTCCGGGTGGACGATGCGCCCTTCTTGTGTGCCATCTCTCTTCAGTCCCTTACTTCGCAGCGGCGGGGATGCCGGTGATCTTCAGGGCCGTGTACTGCTGACGGTGACCCTGACGACGGCGGTAGCCGGTCTTGTTCTTGTACCGCAGGATGTCGATCTTCTGGCCCTTGTGGTGGTCCACGATCTCGGCCTGGACCTTGATCCCGGCCAGCACCCACGGGTCGCTGGTGACGGCGTCGCCGTCGACGACGAGCAGCGTCGAGAGCTCGACCGCGTCGCCGACCTTGCCGGTGGAAATCTTGTCAACCTCGACGATGTCGCCGACGGCCACCTTGTGCTGGCGGCCACCGCTGCGCACGATTGCGTACACGCGGAACTCACTCTCTCGCTCGGATCGTCACTCCTGACGCCAGCCGCCCCTGTGGTACATGGACGGCCTCTACCGGCCTGAACCGGTAGGAAGGTGCTCAGGAATGGGCGCTAAAACGCCGACGGTCAAGACTACGGGCCCGGTGTGAGGGGGTCAAACCGGGTGGAGTGCGTCACGCCCGCTGCGGCATCTCAACCAGCGCGGTCCCGCCCTCGCCGGACGTCTCCTCCTGGTACAGCGCGCCGGTCTGCGGGCACTCCCACACGCCCGGCTCGCCCGCCCGCTCGGCCAGCCGTACACCGGCCCGGCCGACCCAGCCGATACGGCGCGCGGGAACCCCCGCGACCAAGGCGAAATCGGGGACGTCCTTGGTGACCACCGCTCCGGCCGCGACAAGCGCCCAGCGGCCGACCCGCACGGGGGCGACGCACACCGAGCGGGCACCGAGCGACGCGCCCTCGGCGACCTTGACGCCGACCGCCTCCCAGTCGCCTCCGCGCTTGAGCTTGCCCTCGGGGTCGACGGAACGGGGGTACTGGTCGTTGGTGAGCACGACCGCGGGACCGATGAAGACGCCGTCGCCGAGCTCGGCCGGCTCGTAGACCAGGGCGTAGTTCTGCAGCTTGACGTTGTCGCCGATCCGCACCCCCGTGCCGACGTAGGCGCCGCGGCCGATGACACAGCCCGCGCCGAGGCGGGCGTTCTCGCGGATCTGGGCGAGTTCCCAGACGGTGGTGCCGTCGCCCAGCTCGGCGGTCTCCGCGACCTGGGCGGTGGGCTTGATGGTGTGGCTCACTCTTCGGACCTTCCCGATGGCGGCGGTGCCGCGACGCTGCGGCCCGGATCCGGGCCGATGGAATTCAGCCCCTGCCGGGCAGCGGCTCAAGGAGATCGTCCCGCGTCGCCGCCGACCCGGCGGGCGCACCGTCCCAGGGCCGCCCTCCGGTCCCGAGGCGTTCGACGATCAGTGGCAGCCCCAGCACGACGGGCATCCACATCAGGACGCCGAGCCGGTCGGCCTCCTGTGCCAGGGGGTGGGCGGTGATCTGGGCGACCCCCGTGGCCGCCGCCGCGAAGGCCGGCCAGGCCAGCCCGTCGCCGTAGGTGATCAACGCCCAGCCCGCCACGGCGAGCAGGACCAGGAAATAGGGCATGGCCACCTGCTCCGCCAGCCAGTGCCGCCAGAAGCGTACCGCCAGGACGAACAGCCGCCGCCAGGGGTCGGGCACGTCCGGCGAGCGGAAGTGCCGGGTGAAGGTGTCCTGCAGGGTGATCTGCGCGGACGGCAGACCGAGCGCCTTCTGGGCGACGGCCAGCGAGCCGGCGGCCGCCCCCGACACGAGGGTGAGCAGCACCGTCCCCCGGTGACGCAGCCCCCTGCCGAGGACGAGGGCCGCCGCACCCGCCAGGGCGAGCAGCCCGGCCAGCAGGAGGACGGACGAGTACCGGGTGACGGTCCCGGCCGCGAACGCGACGGTCATGGCCGCCGTTCCCGCCGCGAGCCGCCGCCGGAACAGCAGCAGCGCGCCCCACAGGACACCGAGCGCGCACAGCGTGAACAGCCCCTCGCTCAGGGCCTGCAGCGACCACCAGCCCAGCGGGCCGGCCAGGAACACGACCTGGCCGGCCAGCGCGGCACGCACCGAGAGCCGGGCTCCGCGCAGCATCCCGAACACGGTCAGCGAGCAGGCCGCCGCCGTGAGCAGGCCGAGCAGCCGCATGCCCCGCAGCACGCCGAAGGCGTCCACGAAGGGGGCGGCGAGCAGCGGGTACCCGGGCCGGGTGGCGAAGATCTCCTGATAGCGCGGGTCGTCGGTGGTGATGTCCGCAGCGCCGGCCCATCGCTTCAGGCAGTCACGCTCGGCCTTCCCGCCTGCGTCCCGACCGCTACCGCCGGCCGGGCGCAGCCGGGCCTCCTCCGCCGCGGTGTCGCCCTTGCCGGCGCAGAAGGCCTTCAGCGCGATGTGGTGCGCCTCCTCCCGGGGGACGCCGAGAGCGGTCTCGGCGGCCTTCGCGTAGCGGTAGGAGTCCGGGAAGAGCGTCCACTGCGGCCCCGCCGCCAGCTGGAGCACGGCGTAGACGACGCACACCAGCAGCGGCAGGACACCACGGCGGCGCAGGGGACGCGGCAGACGGGAGGGCATGGACGGGCCGATCCTCGCGGTCAGCCGCCGATGACGACGCGGCGCACGCCCGCCCAGCGAGCCGGGTCGGTGGTGCGGCGGCCGTCGACCAGGACGCGGACGTCGGGCAGGTCGGAGGCGGAGAGCTCGCGGTACTCGGCGTGGTCGGCCTGGAGGACGGCGGCGGTCACGGTCTCGCCGCGGTGCGGGGTCAGGCCGTGGGCGGCCAGCTCCTCGTCCGTGTACATCGGGTCCGAGACATACGGCACGGCTCCGTACGCCTTGAGGGCCTCGACGGTCGGGAACACGCCGGAGAACGCGGTCTCCTTCACGCCACCGCGGTAGGCGGCACCCAGCACGAGCACGTTGACGTCCTTGAGGTCGCCGTAGGCGGCGGCCAGCAGGTCGACGGCGTACGACGGCATGGCGGCGTTCGCCTCACGGGCCGAGCGGACGACGGTCGCCTCCGGGTCGTTCCACAGGTACATCCGCGGGTAGATCGGGATGCAGTGGCCGCCGACGGCGATGCCCGGCTGGTGGATGTGGCTGTACGGCTGGGTGTTGCAGGCCTCGATGACCTTCTTGACGTCGATGCCGGCCTTGTCGGCGAACCGGGCGAACTGGTTGGCCAGGCCGATGTTGACGTCGCGGTAGGTGGTCTCGGCGAGCTTGGCCAGCTCGGAGGCCTCGGCGGAGCCCAGGTCCCACACGCCGTTGGGCTCACTGAGGTCCGCGCGCTCGTCGAAGTCGAGCACCGCCTGGTAGAACTCCACACCGTGCTTCGCCGACGCCTCGTCGATGCCGCCGACGAGCTTCGGGTAGCGGCGCAGGTCGGCGAAGACCCGGCCGGTCAGCACCCGCTCTGGGCTGAAGACCAGGTGGAAGTCCCGCCCGGCCGTCAGGCCGGAGCCCTCCTCCAGCATCGGCGCCCAGCGGTTGCGGGTGGTGCCGACGGGCAGGGTGGTCTCGTACGACACCAGAGTGCCGGGACGCAGGCCCCGGGCGATGTCCTTGGTCGCGGAGTCCATCCAGCCGAAGTCCGGCACGCCCTCGGCGTCCACGAACAGCGGGACGACCACGACGACGGCCTCGGACTCGGCGACGGCCGCGGCGGTGTCGGTCGTCGCGGACAGCAGACCGGCCTCCACGGCCGCCTTGAGCTTGGTGTCCAGGTCCGCTTCGCCGGGGAACGGCTCGACACCGGAGTTGACCAGCTCGACGACCTTCTCGTTGACGTCCGCGCCGATGACGCGGTGGCCCTTGGCGGCGAACTGCACGGCGAGCGGCAGGCCGATCTTCCCGAGCGCGACTACACAGATGTTCATGGGCGTGGCTACTTCTTCCTCGGTCGACGCAGGCGCTGTGAGATGCCCCGCAGGATCTTGATCGCGGTGACGGCAAGCACCAGGCGGCCCTGCTCGTCGGTGGTTACGGAGACGCGGTAGGGGCGGATCCGGTGCCATACCCGCTTGTGCAGCACGGATGCGTGGGCGCCGAAGGGCACCCGGTACGGCTTGCCCGCCAGGTCCGCGGCCACGTTGAGCCGCCAGCGCGCGGACCGGCCCGGCCGCACGGCCAGGAGCCGTCGCAGCGGCACCACGACGTCGACCCGGGTACCCAGGCCGTTCTTCCAGGTGCCTGTGGTCGTGGACACCGGCACGGACTCGGGGCCGCTGAGTTCGCACCGGACTGCGGCCGGCCCCGCCCCGAAGGGACCGAGCAGCTTCGTCCGCGCGGTCACGGCCAGCGCGGGACCGTCCGGGCTCTTCCGCCAGGAGGCGGACAGGGTCTTGGTTCCCGCCTTCAGCCGCCCGTGCACACCCTCGCCGAGCAGCTCGTACCAGCTCATCGGGAGGACGGCGTCGACGTCGCGGAAGCCCGGGTAGCGGGCGAAGGCCCGTTCGCCCTCCAGGACGAAGGCGGGAGCCCCGTGCTTCGCCTCGTCACGGATCAGCGCGACGAGCTCGTCGGTCCTGCCCCGCTGCGCCAGGCCGATACGCACCCGCTTCTTGACACCCATCCCGTTGCGGATCGTGTCGGTGAGATAGGCGTCGGCGAGCCGGCCGATGCCTGCCACCAGGTTCCTCTGCACGGCGGGATCGAGCTCGGGGAAGTCGTCCAGGAGCAGCTTGGACAGCTCCCACCCGAAGTGCCGCTTCAGTACCGCGTCCCGCTCCGGGCCCACGGGGATCAGCCCTGCCGTGAAATGCATGATCTCGGCCGTGCAGCGCAGCCGGGCCTCATGGTCTGCGCGGTAGGTGATGTTGCTGGCGTCCCCACGCTTGACGGCGTGGTAATAGGTGTAGTCCGCGAGTACCGAGATGCGGGCGGCCCGCACGCAGGCCTCGATGGTGAACGGCTGGTCGCTGCCGACGGGGAGGTCCTCCGGGAAGCGGAGCTTGTACCGTTCGACCAGCTCTCGCCGGAACAGCTTGGTGTTGGCGATCGTCCACGGCAGCGCCGAGTTGGTGAAGGTGACGTCGTGCCGCGTCGTCTCGTACAGCGCCTGGTGGACGTACCGGCCGCCCACCCCCTCCATCTTCCCGATCACCACATCGGAACCGTGCTCGTCGGCCGCCGCGACCATCCGCTCCAGCGCCTCGTGGCCCAGGTAGTCGTCGGATCCGATGAAGTAGACGTAACGCCCGGTCGCGACATCCAGCGCCCGGTTGCTCGGTGCGGCCGGGCCCCCGGAGTTGGCCTGGTGGATCACCTTGACCGTGCCGGGGTACAGGTTCGCGAACCGGTCCAGCTCCTTGCCGCTGTCGTCGGTGGAGCCGTCGTTCACGGCGACGACCTCCAGCCGGTCCAGGCCGATCGTCTGCTCCACCAGGGAGGTCAGGCAATCGCTCAAGTACGGCATGGTGTTGTAGACGGCGACGATGACGCTGACATCGGGCGTCGGCATCAGCGAGCCTCCAGGAGGCGGCTGTACACCTGGTCGAGAATCTGGGCCTGGGCTTCCCAGGTCCACTCCTCCAGTACGCCCGAATCGTCGTAGACCGATCGGTAGCGCTGCGGATCCGCCAGCACGGCCTTGACAGCGCGAGCGTAGTCGGCGACGTCCTCGGCCTTGAACACCTCGCCCTGGCCGGTCTCCAGCGCCACCTGGGACATCGTCTTGACGTCGCTGACGACGAGGGGCAGCCGCGCGTGCGAGTACTCGAAGAACTTCGTGATCAACGCGATCTCATGGTTCGGCCAGTGGTGGATGGGGATCACACCCGCGTCCGCCGCCGACAGGAACGGCACCACCTGGTAATGCGGCACGTAGGGCAGCGCGTGCACGCGGTCGGCCACACCGAGCTCCTCGGCCCGGGCGAGCAGCTCCTTGAGGTACCCGGACGTCGGCTTGAGCACGACGAAGGCGACATGGACGCCTTCGAGGCCGGGCAGAGCCTCGACCATGATGTCGAGGCCTCGCTGCGGGGCCGCCGCACCGCTGTAGACGACCAATGGGGTGTCGGGCCCGATACCGCAGAGCGCGCGGAGGTCCGGCACCTCCTCGTCGGCGGCCCCTTCCGGCAGATCGGCGCCGGGCGCGTTCAGCACGACGGCCGGCCGCTCGGCCAGCCCGTGGCGCTCCACGAGCAGATCCGCGAGGGTCTCCGACACGGTCACCACGGCGTCGGCGTAGCCCGAGTACTCACGCTCATGCGCACACTGCGCCACGTGCCAGCGCGGGTGGCTGTTCCAGGGCTTGATACCGGGCAGGAACTCGTGGGCGTCCCAAACCAGCTTCAGCGGACGACCGTTGGCCCGTGCCCGCATCACCGCGCGGGCTCCGGTGCCGAGCATGCGGAAGTCGTTGGCGTGTACCAGGTCGGGCCGCAGCTCGTCGATGACCTTTCCGAAGGCCAGCTCGTAGTCCCACAGCCCCGGGTCCAGCCGACGCCACGCGCGGTCGCCCATGGTTCGCTCCCAGAAGGCCGTGGTGAAGCGGTCCAGCCGGGAGTCCATGTTCTTGCGCCGCTCATCGAGCCGGCGGGTGCGGCGGAACCGCATGCCCACCCAGCGGCTCATGATGTTGGACAGCATCCGCGGGAACAGCACCCGGACGCGCCCGAAGGTGGAGCCTTCGGCCTTGGCGGCCACGTCCCGGAGGTTGAGCTCGACCCGCCACGCCTTCATCTTCTGCCTGCGGTAGTCGGCCAACCTGCCCGGAGGATAAGCGAGCGGGCTGCGCAGCGGCGCACGACGGAACTCATGGCGCCGCTTGTTGAGAGGCTGGGGGACGGGTATCAGCAGTACCTCTGCGTCACCGAGCCGCCACTCATGGCGCTGTTTGTCGGGGGACTTGCCCAGCAGGATCACGTCCCAGCCGGCCGCGGCCGCCGAACGCGCCTGCTTCTGCACCCGAGAGTCCCCATGAACCCCGTTGTCCACGAGCATGACGATCCGGCCGCGCGTTCCGGACCTGCGAGCGAACACGCGCTCACGCACCATCGCTGGTATCGCCCTTCTCCTGAATGGTCACCGTGAGACCGCTCTGCGCAGACTCGATGACTGCGGCCGACACCCGCACTGTACGCAGCCCCTGACGGAGCGTCACGATGTCGCTGGGCTTGCCCAGGACGGCGTCGCGGAAGCGCTCGTGCTCGACGAGCAGCGGCTCCCGCTTGGGTGTGGCGTAACGGACCATGTCGCCCTCCGACACACCACGGAAGGTGCGCAGCGCCTCCCACTCGGTGTCCTGCACACCGTTGGCGAAGAAGGTCAGGTCGGCGGTGAGCGTGTCGGCCACGAAACAGCCCCGCTCGCCCGTGACGACCGTGGTGCGCTCCTTGAGCGGGCTCAGCCAGTTCACCAGGTGGTTCACCATGGTGGAGTCGGCCAGCTGCCCGACGACCGCGACCATGTCCTCGTGCGGGCGGCCGCTCTTGGACACCGTGTGCGCGGCGACGGTCACGTACTCCTGGCCGGTCACCCAGGAGGTGAGGTCGATGTCGTGGGTCGCGAGGTCCTTGACCACGCCGACGTCCGCGATGCGGTGCGGGAAAGGCCCCTGGCGGCGCGTGACCACCTGGTAGACATCGCCGAGCTCGCCCGCCTCGAGACGGCCGCGCAGATTCTGCAGCGCCGGGTTGTACCGCTCGATGTGGCCGACACCGGCGACCAGGCCGCGTGAGTCGAAGGCGTCGACCAGCAGCCGCGCCGCTTCGACGGTGTGCGCCAGCGGCTTCTCGATGAGCGCGCCGACACCCGCCTCGGCGAGCATGAGGCCGACCTCTTCGTGCAAAGCGGTCGGGCAGGCGACCACGGCGTAGTCGACGCCGAGGGCGATGAGCTCCTCGACCGTGTCGAGGACCGGGGCGCCGTGGGCCGCCTTGGGGTCGCCCTTGGGGTCGACCACGCCCACGAGATCGACTCCGTCGAGGCCCGCCAGGACCCGGCAGTGGTTGCGGCCCATGGCCCCCAGACCGATCAGGCCCGCGCGCAGAGGTGTGGAGGTCACTGTGCGTCTCCCAGTGCGTTGACGGCCGCCACGACACGCTCCAGGTCGTTCTGCGACAGGCTCGGGTGGACCGGCAGCGACAGCACCTCGGCGGCGGCGCGCTCGGTCTCCGGCAGGTCCCAGGTGCGGTTGATCTTCTGGTCCGGCTCCCAGTAGGGCTTCAACCGGTGGATCGGCGTCGGGTAGTAGACACCGCTGCCCACGCCGGCCTCGGCCAGGGCGGAGTGCGCGGCGTCCCGGTCACCGCTGACACGGATCGTGTACTGGTGGTAGACGTGGCGCGCGTTCTCCGCGACGGGCGGCACGCCCACACCGTTCAGTCCGGCGTCCAGGAACGCGGCGTTGGCGATGCGCCTCTCGGTCCACGCGGGCAGCTTCTTCAGCTGCTCACGACCGATGGCGGCGGCGACGTCGGTCATCCGCATGTTGGCGCCGACGATCTCGTTGGCGTACCGCTGCTCCATGCCCTGGTTGCGCAACAGCCGCAGCGTGCGCGCCACCTGCGCGTCGGCGGTGGTGACCATGCCGCCCTCGAGGGCGTGCATGTTCTTGGTCGGGTAGAAGCTGAAGCAGCCCGCCGAGCCGAAGGAGCCGACCGGCCGTCCGTTCAG
This sequence comes from Streptomyces sp. NPDC001070, assembly GCF_053598835.1. Taxonomy (NCBI): domain Bacteria; kingdom Bacillati; phylum Actinomycetota; class Actinomycetes; order Kitasatosporales; family Streptomycetaceae; genus Streptomyces; species Streptomyces sp. NPDC001070. The sequence continues at coordinate 295,840 of NZ_JBSFLB010000002.1, read as the reverse complement.
CGCGGCGCCGTGGGCCTGGGCGGCGTCCTCGACGACCGCGAGTCCGTGCCGCTCGGCGATGGGCATCAGCTTGTCCATCGCGGCCGGGTGGCCGTACAGGTGGACCGGCATGATCGCCACGGTGCGGGGTGTGATGGCGGCCTCGACGGCGGCCGGATCGATGCAGAAGCTGTCTGCCTCGATGTCGACGAAGACGGGCTCGGCGCCCACGAGTCGCACCGCGTTGGCCGAGGCCGCGAAGGAGAAGGAGGGCACGACGACCTCGTCGCCGGGGCCGATGCCCAGCGCGAGGAGGGTGAGCTGCAACGCGGAGGTACCGGAGTTCACCGCCACGCAGTGACGGCCGGCCACCAGCTCCGAGAACTCCTCCTCGAAGGCGGCTACCTCCGGGCCCTGTACGACACGGCCGCTGCGCAGCACACGTACCGCGGCATCGATCTCTTCCTCGCCGATGACCGGCCGCGCAGCAGGAATGAATTCCTGGTCAACGCCTGGCATGGGGTTTCCTCCCGCTTCCAGCACCAAGGGTTCTCGGCCGGTCACAACTCCTGGCGGGAAGACGCCCAACGGACGGCCACCGCCCCTGGCGCAGTGCCGGCGGCTTCCGTTGACCACGTGACGTCGGCAAGCCCAAGTCCCGAGGCAGGCGACTGCAGTTCTGCGTCCGGAAAAGCCGATTTCGCATAACCGGATATGTGGTATGTCGTCATCGTCCCGTGACGGTGAGCGACGGCAACGGTAGAACCGACAGCAGTGTCACCCGTGTTTTCCCTGTCGGCCGCAGTAAGATTAGCAGCTGTTCCCCAGAGGTTCCGCTGGCGTTACGCGAGCGAAATCCAGGTCACAGCAACGCGCCGGGCTGCTCCTCCCACAGGTAGGAGGAGCAGCCCGATATGCGCCGGCCGGGAACCTACGACGCCTCGGTGGGTGTCTCGGCCGTGGCCTTCTTCGCCGGTGCCTTCTTCGCCGTCGTCTTCTTCGCCGTCGTCTTCTTCGTGGCGGCCTTCTTCACGGCGGCCTTCTTCGCCGGTGCCTTCTTCGCGGCCGTCTTGCGCGGGGCCCGCTTCTTCGGCTCCGCCTGCTCCGCCTCGACGGTCTCCGTCTCCGCCTCGGCCGCCGGGGTCTCCTCCGGCTGCGCCTCGGTGCCCGGGACGACCACGACCGCGGCCTCCTCGGCGGAGGACGGCGCGCCCGCGGGGGCGGACGCCTTGCGCGTGGCGCGGCGGCGCGGCGCGGGCGGCGCGACCTCGGCGACGGGCTCCGGCTCGGGGGCCGGGGCCTCGGCGACCGGCTCCGCCGCGGCGGGCACGACCACGGTCGCGGCCTCACCCGCGGGGGCGGTCGGCGCGGTGGCCTTGCGGGTCGCCCGGCGCCGGGTGCGGACCGGGGCGGCGGGCTCCTCGGCCGGCTCGGCGGTCCCGGCGGCCGCGGGCACCTCGACGGCGGTGGCCGTCGCGGACTCGGCCGCCTGGGGCTCGGTGACCGGCGCGACGGCCGGGACGACCGTGACGATCTCGGCCGTGGCGTCCGGGGAGCTCACCGGGGCGGTGACCCGCCGCGACGCGCGCCGCCGGGAACGGCGGCCGGCCGCCGCCTCGGCCTCGGCCGGGCTGCTGAACCACTCCCCGTCGCCGGTGTCCGGGCCCATCGCGGGCACCAGCTCGGCCTCGGCGACCGTGACCGGCTCCAGCTCCGGAGCCTCCTCCACGATCTCCTCGGCCTCGGTGACGGCGGCCGTCTCCGCGGCCGCCGGCTCCTCGCCGGCGCCGCCGCGACGGCGCTTGCGCTTGCCGCCGCCACCGGCCGCCGTTGCCTGGTCCATGTGGACGATGACGCCGCGGCCGTTGCAGTGCACGCAGGTCTCGGAGAAGGACTCCAGCAGGCCCTGCCCGACCCGCTTGCGGGTCATCTGGATCAGGCCCAGCGAGGTGACCTCGGCCACCTGGTGCTTGGTGCGGTCCCGGCCCAGGCACTCCAGCAGACGGCGCATGACCAGGTCGCGGTTGGACTCCAGCACCATGTCGATGAAGTCGATCACGATGATGCCGCCCAGGTCGCGCAGCCGCAGCTGGCGCACGATCTCCTCGGCCGCCTCCAGGTTGTTCCTGGTGACCGTCTCCTCCAGGTTGCCGCCCTGGCCGGTGAACTTGCCGGTGTTGACGTCGACGACGACCATCGCCTCGGTCCGGTCGATCACCAGCGAACCGCCGCTCGGCAGCCAGACCTTGCGATCCAGCGCCTTCAGCAGCTGCTCGTCGATCCGGTAGGTGGCGAAGACGTCGACCTCGGAGCTCCAGCGGCTCAACCGGTCCGCGAGGTCCGGCGCGACGTTCGCGACGTAACCGTGGATGGTCTCCCAGGCGTTGTCGCCGCTGACGATGACCTTGGTGAAGTCCTCGTTGAAGATGTCGCGGACGACCCGGACGGTCATGTCCGGCTCGCCGTACAGCAGCGACGGCGCGTTGCCGGTCTTGGCCTTCTTCTGGATGTCCTCCCACTGCGACTGCAGCCGCTCGACGTCACGGCGCAGCTCGTCCTCGCTCGCGCCCTCGGCGGCGGTGCGCACGATGACGCCCGCGTCCTCGGGGACGATCTTCTTGAGGATCTGCTTCAGCCGGGCGCGCTCGGTGTCGGGCAGCTTGCGGCTGATGCCGGTCATCGAGCCCTCGGGCACGTAGACCAGGTAGCGGCCGGGCAGCGAGACCTGGCTGGTCAGGCGGGCGCCCTTGTGGCCGATCGGGTCCTTGGTGACCTGGACCAGCACGGACTGGCCGGACTTGAGGGCCGCCTCGATGCGCCGCGGGCCGTTGCCCATGCCCAGCGCCTCGAAGTTGACCTCACCGGCGTACAGCACCGCGTTGCGGCCCTTGCCGATGTCGACGAACGCGGCCTCCATGGACGGCAGCACGTTCTGGACCTTGCCCAGGTAGACGTTGCCGACGTAGGAGGTGGCCTGCTCCTTGTTGACGTAGTGCTCGACGAGGACACCGTCCTCCAGCACGCCGATCTGCGTCCGGTCGCCGTTCTCGCGGACGACCATGACGCGCTCGACCGCCTCGCGGCGGGCCAGGAACTCGGCCTCGGTGATGATCGGAACGCGGCGGCGGCCCTGCTCGCGGCCCTCGCGGCGGCGCTGCTTCTTGGCCTCCAGACGCGTGGAGCCCTTGATGGACTGCACCTCGTCGACCGGCTCGGCGGGCTTGCGCGGCTCACGGATCTTGACGACCGTGCGCTCCGGGGCGTCCTCGCCCAGGTTCTCCTCGCCCGCGCCCTCGCCGCCACGGCGACGACGGCGGCGACGGCGGCGGCTGGTGCTGCTGCTCTCGGCGCCCTGGTCCTCGTCCTCCTCGGACTCGTCCTCGGCGCCCTCGTGCTCCTCGGCCTCGCCCTCGGCGATCTCCTCGCCCTCGGCGGCCTCGCCGCGACGGCGACGGCGGCCACCACGGCGGCGACGGCGGGACGGCCGTTCGCCGGCCTCGCCCTCGTGCTCCTCGGCCTCACCCTCGGCGATCTCCTCGCCCTCGGGCTCCGCCTCGTCCTCGTGCTCGGACTCCGCCTCCTCGAGGACGCGCTCGGTACCGGCGCCCTCCACGGCCTCCGCGGGCTCGCCGCGGCGACGGCGACGACGACGGCGGCCACCGCTCTCGGCGGCGTACTCCTCGGTCTCGGCCTCGGTCTCGGCCTGGGGCTCCTGCTGCTCCTCGCGCGCGGCGGACTGCTCGGGCTGCGCCGCACCGGGGGCCTGGAACACCGGCGCCTGGAAGACGGCCATGGGCGGGCGCACGACCCGGCGACGGCCACGCGCGGGGGCGGGCTCGGCCTCGGGCTCGGGCTCGGGCTCGGGCTTGACCTCGGCCTCGGGCGCCTTCGCCTCCTGCCCCTCCTGGACCTCGATGACGATCGAGTCGGCGGGGACGCCGAAGGCCTCCGCGACGGCCGCGACCGCGGCGACGCGGGCCTCGTCCACGGTGTCGCCGTAACCGCGGATCTCGTAGGCGTCCTCGACCTCGACGGCCCAGCCGGAGCCGTCCGGGACGGCCTTGGCGGTGTATGTGCGCTGCTCCGGGGCCGCGGCCCCGCGGGCCTCCGCCGCCGCCTCCTCGCGCGGCGCGAGCGCCCCCGGCTTCAGGCGGCGCGAACCGTCGTCGGCGGCGAGGAAGGACGCGGCCGGGGCGGCACGCCTGCGCGAGCGCGTGGTCTTGGGCTGCTCGGCCCTCCCGCCCTTCTTCGCGGGCTCCTCCTGCAGGGCCTTCGCGGGCGCGTCGGCGGCGGCCACGGCCTCGGGCTGCCCGGCGGCGACCGTCTCGGCCGGGGTCGGCTCGGGGCTGGCGACCTTGCGGGTCGCACGGCGCCGGGTACGGGCCGGGGCGGCCGGCTGCTCGGCCTGCTCCGCCTCGGGGGCGGCCTCGGCGTGCAGCGGCAGGTCGGCCTGGAGTTCCTTGGCCTGGGTGTCGGCGGCGACCACGGGGCCGACCTCGGCCGGGGTCGGCTCGGGGCTGGCGACCTTGCGGGTCGCACGGCGCCGGGTACGCGCGGGGGCGGCCGGCTGCTCGGCCTGCTCCACCTCGGGCGTCCCGGAGGGCTCTGCCGCCACAGGGGCCTCGGGGGCCTCCGCGGCAACAGCGGCCTTCCGCGTCGTGCGGCGCCGGGCCGGGGCGGGAGCGGCTTCCGCCGCCGCCTCGGTGGTGCCCTCGGCCGGGGTCGGCTCGGGGCTGGCGACCTTGCGGGTGGCGCGGCGCCGGGTACGCGCGGGGGCGGGCTCGCCCTCGGCCCCGGCGGCGGGCGCTTCGGCCGGTATGGCCGGGGCCTGAGCGGCCTCAGCCGGCTGGGCGGGGGCCCCGGAGGTCACGTCCGGGGCGGCCTCTCCGGCCGCGGGCGGTCCCGCGGGCCGGCTGGCCGCGCGGCGACGGCGGCGCGGAGCGGCCGTCGCTTCGGTGTCGGTGCCGCCGGAGGCGGCTTCGGTGGCGCCGTTCTCGGGCGCCTCGTTCGGCTCGTTGTGCTCGAGCATGCGGGCATTTCTCCCGTCACGCTCCCGGGCGCCGCGTCCTGGTCCGGTACACGGCGGCCCGCGTCTTCACGGGGCCGCCGCCCGGGGGCGCGGGCGCCACACGGGAGCTGTCGTATCGCTCGTCGGCACCGCCCTGGCGGGCCGACGAAAGTCTCGTCTGATGCGTGCTGCCGGACCCGGGTTTCCCCTGGTGCGTCGGCCGCACAACGACGACGGTCCTACGCGGAGCCATCCGGCGCCGTCGCGGCATCGCGGTCGGGCGCGAGCGGATCGGTCACCGTGCCGGTCTCCTCGTCGAGCGGCCCCTGCGCCAGCCTGGTCACCGCAGCGGGGACCGGCGGCGCGAGGTCGGCCACCGCACGGAGGCCGGACAGGACGTCGTCGGGTCGTACGGCAGGTGTCACATGCCGAACAACCAGCCGCAGTATCGCACAAGCTCCTGCCCTCGGCCTATCGGCACCCTGTTCGAACATGCTGTTCCGGGCCCCGGCCACCTGCGGATCCACCGCATCGAGCCGGATCACGGCCTCGCGCGCGTCGAAAGTCCGCACGCCGTTCTTCGTCATCCGCTGGACCTCGACGGTCCCGGCGGCCAGGAACGCGGCCACGGCCCGCTCGGCCTCGGCAGGCTCCACTCCGTCCAGCCGCAGCTGCCACACGGACGCCTCCAGCCGCTCGGCGAGCCCCGAAGTACGGGCCTCGACGGCCTCGATCACATCGAGACCGGCCGGCAGCGACTCGTCCAGCAGCAGGCGCAGCTTCTCCGGCTCACGGGCCTCGGCGAGCGCGATCTCCAGGTACTCGGCCTCGCTGCCGACGCCGGTGGGTGCGGCGTTGGCGTACGACACCTTGGGGTGCGGGGTGAAGCCCGCCGAGTAGGCCATGGGCACCTCGGCGCGGCGCAGCGCCCGCTCGAATGCGCGCTGGAAGTCGCGGTGGCTGGTGAACCGGAGGCGGCCGCGCTTGGTGTAGCGCAGTCGGATGCGCTGCACCGCGGGTGCGGGCGGCGGGCCTTCGGGCTGTCGCTTGCCCAGTGTCGTTCAGTCCCTCGTGCGTCTGGTCACCCCGGATGGGGTTGCCTGTCGTCTTCCAGATTACTGGGGGTTCCGGCCTTCCGGTTCCCCGCGACGCCTGCCGCGCCCCACACGCGGCGGCGCGCCGGTCGACGCGGTACGCAGATCCGCGCACCCCGCGCTCGGTCCCCGCACCACGGCCAGTGCGCCGAGCACCGCCCGGCTCGCCTCGGCCGCCGCACGCCGCACCGGTCGCCACAAGGGCCGGCCGTGCGCCACGCCCAGCCCGCCGGCACCATCAGGGTCGGGATGGCCGGCCCCTTCAGCGCGCGGCCCACGGCCCCCGAGACATACCCGGCGACCCGCCAGAAGACCAGCAGGCGGCCCATGCCTCCCGGGCCGCCTGCACGACGACCCGGTACCGGAGGAATACGAGCGGGCCACGACGAGCCACCGCACCGGCAACGCCACCGCGGGCGCGGGCCGGCACGAGGAGGTGGCGGTACACCGCGACGGCCAGGATCACGACGAGGATCCGTACCGTCCGCCGCGCCGGCCACACCACCCCGGCGGCCATCGGCACCAGGACGTGCCGGTAGAGCGCCGCCACCGTCACCACGCGGACGACCCACACCGCACCGGCGCCGGCCGCCCGGCCCAGCACGTACCACCACAACGCCACAGCGGGCAGCGCCACCGGCACGGAGACCGCACGCGCCAGGGAGACGCCCACGCCACGGCCTGCCGGAACCACGACGTACCGCCACAAGGCGATCGCCGGGACCACGGCCAGGTACCGACCCCGGCCACCCCCGGCGCGGCCCAGCGCGCGGCCCGCCGCCCTGGGCGCGCCCCACGACATCGCGGTGGAAGCACCACCACCAGCGCGACGATGCGCACCGGCATCCTGATCGCCACCGTCAGTCAGCCGTCACCGTTCCCGGCATACCCGCCGGCGCTCCCCCGCTCGTGCAGGCCGGAACATTACGCCCGGAAGCACAACTCGCCCTCCCGTCGGTCGGCCGGAAACCCGCCGCAGGCCTCGATCACCTTCCGGGACGCGGTGTTGCCGTCGTCGCAGGTGATCAGCGCTTGCTCGAGGCCGAGTTCACGTGCCAGGGGCAGCCCAGCGCGCGGCATCGCCGTGGCGTGCCCGCGCCGGCGGGCGGAGGCCGTAACCGACGTGTCCGGACAACTCGCCCCAGGGCACGGTGAGATGGCAGCGGACGGACAGCAGGCCGAGGAAGTCCCAGCCGGACTCGCCGCCGACGCACCAGAACGTGCCGCACAGGTCGAACGGATCGGGAGCCGGCTCCCGCCGCTCTTGGAGGAGCTGAAGAAGGCGGATGCCCCGTCACCGGACGACGCACCCCAAGCCCAGCTGTCCGTCCGTTTGTCCGTGCTCGTGCAGCTGGGCTGCGAAATAGGGATCGCCGCGGTTGACAAGTAGCGCTCGCTGTGACGGTGGCCTCCGGCGAGGCCCTACGGCGTTACGCGGACCGGTGGACCCCGTCCACCGGTCACATGACTCCGCTCACGGACCGGAGTCCCGCAGGGCCCTGATCCTGCCCGTCGTGGGCCCTCGGTTGCCGGGCCCTGGCTGCGGTGATCTACTCGGCAGTGGGGACGGAGTCATGAAGCCCCCGCCCGATACCCGACAAAGCACGGTGACCAATGCGGACATCGGCCCGCAGGCAGGGGCTCGGATCGCGTCGCCCGACGGAGCCGGCTGTGCGGCCGAAGTTGGTGAGCGCAGTGGTGCTCGACGACGGGAGATGAGCGCGGAGATGACCTCTGAAGCCACGATCAACCACCCCATGCAGCGACTGCGCGACCAGCTCACAGGAGTGGCGTCGGGCATCGGCCAGGCGGCGACGGCGACGAGCAGGGCTACGGCGGACGCCGTGCGCCACCCACGAGCAACGCTCGGACGCGCCCGCGAAGCATCGCAGGCGCTGCCGCTGATGTGGGAATCGGTGAAGCCCGTACTGACCGGCCACATCAGGGACTGGCGCCGAGAATACGCTTACACGCTCGGGGAACAGGCCTTTGTCTATGGGTTCCCGTACATCTACAACGCCCGGCTCCGCCACCGGTGGGTGACCCGGAAGCCCGACACCGACGCGGCGCCCTATGCCGCCGTCAACCACTTCTGGCACGCCCGCAAGCTTTTCGACGCCTCCGACCGGGAGGGCCTGGCCCCCAACAACGACACCCTGTACTCGTTCGCCTGGGTCGACCTGAGCGAGGAACCCGTCATCCTCTCGCACCCGGACATGAACGACCGCTATTTCACCTTCGAACTGGTCGGCGTCACCTCGGACAACTACGACTACGTGGGACAGCGCGCCAGCGGTTCGCACGCCGGTGATTTCGCTCTCGTAGGGCCGGGATGGACAGGAGACCTCCCCGAAGGGGTGCGCCGCACGGCGACCGCCCCCAGTCCCTGGGCCGTGGTCGTCGGCCGGACCCTCGTCGACGGCGAGCACGACCTCGCGAACGTTCACGCACTTCAACGCGGGTATCGGTTGACCCCGCTCCATCTGTTCGGCAAAGAAGGAGCGCACGTCCCGGAACGCCGCGACGTGCTGGAACCGATCGACGCGGCGGATGATCCTCTCGGGCCGTGGAAGACGCTGAACGCGATGCTGGCCGAGAATCCGCCACCCCGGCACCACGACGTTCTGCTCAAGCAGTTCGCCGAGATCGGTATCGGGCCCGGGCTCGACGTCGAAGCCCAGCCCGAACCCGTTAAGCAGAGCCTGATCCGGGCCGCCACGACCGGCGTCCGGATGCTCGAACAGCAGCTGCTCAGTGGTGAATGGGCCCATGTCATCAACGGCTGGCGCTACCCGCCCCCGGAGATGGGACGGTTCGGGGACGATTTCCTGAGGCGAGCCGCGGAGCAGTCTTTTGTCGGCGTCGCCGTCAACGATCCCGAGGAAGCGGTCTACCTGGCCGCCTTCCACGATGCGGACGGCAACAAGCTGTCCCCGGGCCGCTACGAACTGCGCTTCGAATCAGGGAATCTGCCCCCTGTCGACGCTTTCTGGTCGCTGACCGCCTACGGCGCGGACAGGAACCTGGTCCCCAACCCGATCGGCCGATACTCCATCGGTGACCGTACCCCAGGACTGCTCACCGACGGAGACGGAAGCTTGACCATCCACCTGCAGCCGGAGTCTCCAGGTCCCGCCCTCGAGCCCAACTGGCTTCCCACGCCCGGACAGGACATCTGGTTCATCGGCTTGCGCATGTATCTGCCACGCCCCGAGGTCATCGACGCCCGATGGGTGTGCCCGCCGATCAACCGCGTCGGCTGACGGCACCGCGGAGGCGTGACAGCGCGGTCGGCGACGGGCTCGGCACACCTAGGCCGTGGGCTCTTTGCGGTGGGGCATCAGCAGAAGGGCCAACGCCGCCACGACGAGCGGCAGGATGCTGACGATCAGCATGGTGAGCCGGAGTCCGTCGGCGAAGTCCAGCCCGAGGTCCAGTCCTGAAGCCTGGCGAAGCAGGTTGGAGTCGTACACGGTGCTGCCCGGACTCTGCGCCAGTCCGCTGCGCACAGCATCCACGGCCCGCCCGGCCTGGGCCACCGACAGCCCGCGTGACTTCGCATCCACCAGCCACTGACGCTGGAAGAAGAAGTCGAGAAGCAGAACGTAGACGGTGGGCCCGAAAGCGGCGCCGGTCATCGCGAAGGCCATCTGGACGGAGGCAACCGTGCCGGAGTGCCCGGGCGGCGCCTGGGAGAGGACCGTCTCGGACACCGATGCGGAAGTGACCACCGACCCGAGGTTGCACATCCATGTGGTCGGGACGAGCAGCCACACTGCTATCGCGGGGCCTGCGGTGCCCGCCATCAGCAGTCCGCTTGCCGCCATCACCAGCAGGCCGGTGATCATCACCGGTCGCGGGCCGCACTTACCAATCAGGCTCCCCGCCAGGATCACGGCACCGGCGATCAGCAGTGTGCCGGGCAGGTACAGCAGGCCGACGGACTCGGGTGAAAGCGACAGCACAGCGCTGCCGAACTGCCCCAGGACAATGCCGAGCCCCGCGATCAGGAAGTTCAGCGTGAGCGTCGCCGCCAAGGCCACGCTGAACGGTGCGCTGCGGAACAATGCCAGGTCCAAGGCGGGTTCCGGAGTACGGCGTGCATGCAGCACGAACAGCACGGCGGCGGCCGGGCTGATGACCAGCGGCACCCAGGTCTCGGGCCGGAGGATGCCGTTCTGCGCCGCGGCAAGGCCGAGGACGAGGGCCAGCAGAGTCACCCCGATCAGGCTGACGCCGACCACGTCGAGGCGACGGCCCCGCTGGACGGGTGACTCCGGGACGTACCGAGCCGTCAACCACAGCGACACCAGGCACAGCAGTGGGGCGATCAGAAACAGGAACCGCCAGCCGACGGCCGCCACGGCCCAGCCCGTGAACGCGGGGATCAGCCCGCACAGGATCACGTCGACGGCCATCAGGCCACCGATGGCGACCGGCCGCCTCTCCGGCGCCACGGACACCTTCAGCAGGGCCAGCGGCACTGCCAGCAGCGCGGTCATCCCCAGCCCGGCCAGAAAGCGCATCGCCAGCAGGAAGCCATATCCGGGTGAGAACACGCAGAGCAGGTCGGCGACCGTGACGACGACCAGTCCCAGCATCAACAGCCGCTTGAGCCCGACGGAGTCCCCGAGCCTGCCCGCGGCGAGAACGGAGGTGGCCATCACCAGCGTCGCTGCCCCGCCGAGCAGCCCGACGACTTGCGGCGGCACATGGAGGGCCCGGCTCACCTGCGGCAGGTTCAGGCTGAGCACCAGCGGGTCGACGACGGTGACTGTGAAGGCGAGAGCGAGGGCGAGGATGATCGGCAGGGGCGTCGAATCGGTACGTGACTCAGCGGATGACACCGCAGCGCCTCCCGTGCTTCGTCGCATACCGGTCAACGGTAAACCGGCCATTGCGCTCACACTCCACGGCACGCCAACGAGCCCCCCTCCCCGTCAGGGAAGGGGGCTCGGAGGCCACGCGGTCGCACAAAGCCGGAAAGGCCCCAGACCCACTCCACTTCTCGGACGGACCGTTCAGGACCTGGCAGTGGTGTCCGAGAAGACACCGGCTACGTCGGCGGGCGAGGGCTCGAAGGGCCGACCGCCTCCGGCGTAGCGGCCACCTCGTCCTCGCTCTGCCGCCGGCGCCTCAGTCACCGATCGGGTGCCTCGCTCACCTCAGTGCGTGTGACCACTCGAAGCGGGCATCTGACCGGCGTTCTTGACCGTCAAAGGCAGCAGCTTCTTGCCCGTCGGCCCGATCTGGATGTAGGTGTCCATCTACGGCCATAGGAAGACAGCTCCACATCCAACCTGTACGCTCCGCGACCATGAAGACGTACGACATCGAGAGCGAGTGGACCGCCTCGGACCTGGCCCTACTGGAGGACCTGAAGCGGGCAGAGGCTCTGCTCCCCGAGGACGCTCCGCGCGCGCTCCTCTCCGTCCGCCTGTCCGTACTTACCGAAGACACGACATCGCCGGTGCGGCAGGAACTCGACCTACGTCTCATGGCCAGAGAGAAGGGGTACCGGGTCGTAGGCGTCGCATCCGACCTCAACGTCTCGGCGACGAAGGTTCCGCCGTGGAAGCGGAAGGAGCTCGGCGAGTGGCTCAACAACCGGGCCCCGGAGTTCGACGCTCTGCTCTTCTGGAAGCTCGACCGCTTCATCCGTCGCATGACGGACCTGTCCACGATGATCGAGTGGTGCGAGCGGTACGGGAAGAACCTCGTGTCGAAGAACGACGCGATCGACCTCAGCACGACCGTGGGCCGAATCATGGTCACGCTTATCGGCGGCATCGCCGAGATCGAGGCGGCGAACACGTCGACCCGCGTCACGTCGCTGTGGGACTACGCACGCACGCAGGACTCGTGGCTCGTCGGTAAGCCGACGTACGGCTACGTCACGACGAAGGTGGACGGCAAGCCGGCGCTCGCCATCGAGCCGAGCGCACACAAGGCACTGCACTGGGCCCGGCGCATGGCGCTCCGGGGCGTCTCCGCCCGACGCATGGCCCTCTGTCTCGTCCGCTCCGGCCTCATGTCGGCAGGACTCACCACGTCGACTCTCCTCCGACGCCTGCGTAACCCCGCGCTCATGGGCTTCCGGGTCGAGGAGAACAAGCAGGGCGGGAAGCGACGGAGCAGACTCGTCCTCAGCAACGACGGAAAGCCGATACGAGTCGGCCCTCCGATCTTCACCGAGGAGGAGTTCGAGACCCTTCAAGCGGCACTCGATCGCCGGGGCAAGAACCAGCCCACCCGGCAGGCGGGCGGAGCGACACAGTTCCTGGGAGTACTGATCTGCGTCGACTGCTCGACCAACATGACCGTGCAGAAGAACATGAGCAACGGCCGGAGCTACACCTACCTGCGCTGCAGCAAGTGCAAGGGCGGCGGCCTCGGCGCGCCCAACCCTCAGGACGTCTGCGACGTCCTCGTGGGCGACGTGCTCCGCGTCCTCGGCGACTTCCCCGTCCAGGTCCGGGAGTACGCCAAGGGAGCCGAGGCGCGCGCCGAAGTGAAGCGGCTCGAAGATGCCATCTCCTACTACATGACGGAACTCGAACCAGAGGGCCGCTTCTCGAAGACGCGGTTCACTCGCGAGCGAGCCGAGAAGACGCTCGACAAGCTCACGGAAGAGTTGAACGCCATCGATCCCGATACCATGCAGGACCGTTGGGTCTTCGTGCACAACGGCAAGACCTTCCGGGAGATGTGGGAAGCGGGCGGCATGGAGGCCATGGCCGAGGACCTGCGCCGCGTGGGCGTCACGTGCGACGTGACCCGTACGAAGGTCAAGGGGGTGCGCGCCCCATCCGTACACCTGCGGCTCAAGATCCCGCGCGACGTACGCGAACGTCTGGTCATCAAGGGCGACGACTTCGCCGCAAGGCTCTGACAAGGAAGCAGGGACAGACGTCTCCGGGCTTGGCTCGGCCAGCCAGGCCCGGAGATGTTCCGGCTTGACGGCCGGCCCGGGCTCCGGATAGGAAGGCTCTCCCGCTCCTTCTGGGAGCGGACACCGTAGCTACCGCCGTTCAGCGGCGGTAGAGCTGGCCACTCCGTGAGAGGCCGCGATCCCGAGGGGCTCGCAGGGACGTCGAGGACATCCCGAAGCGCAGGACGGTACTGCGCGACTTCCACCCAACGCTGAGGCGCGGCTCCGTGCTGCCCTCGGTCTGCGCCAGGAGTCGCCAGCCCTTGAACATCACGATCGAAGTCGTCTGGACCTGCGAGGTCTGCACCTCACCCCTCGTCGAGGGAGAGACGCACGACTGCGGCCATGCCCCGCAGGAAGGGGGTGCGACCGGTGGCTATCAGCTTCGGCCATGACCGCTCGTGGGGCGCAGTCTCCCAGCACGAGTACCGGCGCATGGCGCAGAACCCAGGACACCCTCTCGCCTACCGCGTGCACTTCGCCGCCATCGGATGGGCGGACAGGCAGGGACACGCAGGCTTCGAGCCCGGCCGGCTGGCCACCCTGCTGGGCAAGAACGGCAAACCACTGTCCGACCAGAGCACCCGCAACGCGGTGGCCCGCGCCAAGGAACTGGACCTTGTGTCGCCCCGTTCCGGGGCCGCCTGCCTCGTCCTTCCTCCTCACCTGTTCCAGAAGGGCAGGGGTGCGCCGGTCCCCTGCCGACTCCATCAGGGCAGGTGAGCACACGCGGTACGTGTAGTCAGAGCACGCCTGGCGTATACCGGCACGGCACCCGACCTGCGGAAACGTTCGCGTGCTCTCTTATCTATTTGGCTCCAGTGCAGCGCGGCCCTGCCCGGGCCGGCTGAGGAAGGCCACGAGGACCAACGGCAAGGGAAGCAGGGGGCACGGCAGCGCCCTACAGGGGCAGGGCAACAGCGAAGAGAGAAGCGGCAGGGGCGGCCTACCGGCCGCCACAGTCGCAGCGCTCAACAACAGTGCGGCCCCGGAAGGGGCCGACAGGAGCAAGCCAGCAAGACCCGTGGGGGCGCTACCGCGCCCCACTATCTCAGCCGTAAGGCTCTGTTCCTTGCAGGCTTCCGCCGTCGTGAGCAAGTCAGGGCAAGACGGTGACCAGGTCATACGTCCCGCCGTAGCAGTCCGCGGGCAGGACAGACGGACCTTGAAACCGTGGCGGAATCTTGGCTGCCAAGACATGGCGGTCCGCCTCGTTGTGCTCAGGGGGTCATCCCCCCACCCCTTCGCCGTCGACGTGCTCAGCCGCTCGGTCAGCGGTCCTCGCCGTTGCCGTGGAGGACGGTTTCGGCGATCTCACGGACGCGGTCGAGAGTGATGCCTGTGCGCTGCTCGACCGCGAGGGGATGATCGGTGGGTTCGAGCTCGATGAAGGGGCGCTGGCCGACCGGGCGGGTGTGTGCGTTCGTCTTCAGGTTGGTGGTGCCGGGCGAGTAGATCGGCAGCTCGGTCGTCAGCCAGCCGAAGTACGGCTTTTCGTCCTCGCGGCCGGGCGTGTTCCACATGTCGGCGGCCCGGGAGAAGTTGTCGCGACTCAGGGAAACCCAGACTCCCCACGAGAAGACCTCATCACTGCCGATGACGGGTATCTCGATCAAGCCCTTGATGAAGTAGTGCTGGGCCTTGATGACGCACTGGTCTGAGGAGAGCAGGCTGTCAGATCGGCCTTCGAAGCTCGCATCCCAGACATCGGGGGCCGTGGCGCTGTAGCCCATCGGAAGTTCCGCGTGGTACTCGCCGCAGCACGAACAGGTGTAACCGAGATCGTTGGTCATGCGCGGGAGCCTAGCTTCGCTGCGAAGCGTAACGACGAGACAGGGTCTCGAAAACCAAGGTTTGTGAGACGAGACAGCAGGGACCCCCAGAAGGGGGGTGCAGCCCTGTTCAAAACCCGTCTCGAAACTTCCGTCTCGGACTTGACCTTTTGAGACGAGTTCTGAGACAGTCCGTGCCATGACGACGAACATGATCACTGGCCAGCTCATCGGTTACGCACGCGTCTCCACCGACGACCGGGAAGCGCAGTTGCAGCGCGACGCGCTGACGGCCGCAGGGTGTGCCCGCATCTTCGAGGACAAGGCCAGCGGGAAGAACACCGACCGGCCGGAACTGACGGCCGTACTGGACTACGCCCGACCGGGCGACGTCCTGTGCGTGTGGAAGCTTGACCGGCTCGGCCGGTCGCTCATCGACCTCGTGTCCATCGTCGACGGCCTGCGCGAGCGAGGCATAGGTTTCCGCGTGCTCGACGGTGCGCTCTCCTCCGTCGACACCACGTCGGCCGACGGTCGCCTGTTCTTCCAGATCATCGCGGCCATGGCGGAGTTCGAACGGTCGCTTATCAAGGACCGCACTCGGGCCGGTCTGGAAGCCGCCAGGGTGCAGGGTCGTACCGGCGGCCGGCCGTCTGTGGTGGACGAGGACGTGCTCACCGTGGCCCGTGCCAGGAAGGCGAAGGGCGAGAGCATCAGCGCCATCGCTAAGGCCCTCGGAGTCTCCCGAGCCACGCTGTACCGGCACCTGGGAGAGAGCGCCTGAGACTGGCGCACAGTAGTTCAGACAGGCCCTCGGCTCCACCGGGGGCCGTTGTCGTACGTGGACGTACAACACTGTCCGACGGCGGCAACGATGCTGGCCCCTGCGACCCATGGGGCAGTCGACAGGGGCCAGCACAAGGGCCAAGAGCACGGACGGCCTCCCTCAGGACCTCCTCGGGGATCTCCACGAGCCCTTCCCCGGCGGGTGGGGTGAAGGCGGTGGACACGTCGCCCTGGACGACGAACGAGCCGGATTCGGTGCGGTAGACGTTGGGGGCAGTCTCCCTGTCCGCAGTTGCCGCCGTTGGTGTTGCCGGTGAGCCGTGTGAGTTCTTCGCGCGCCATGCCGAACCCCCCTCTTGCGAGCCCTCTGCGGGCCGGTCGCCACGACCGTACGAGCGGGGCTGATGCTCCGTCTATGCGGAAACGCGACTATGCGCGTTGTCGCATAAACAGAACCCCAAGAACGCCGAGAGGCGCCCGGACAGGATCGCCCGAACGCCTCTCTACGCCTTACACCCACTCGACCGCCGAGACGATCCCCGTGTCTCGCCGAGGGGCGGGAAGCGGCGTGCGCCGCTCAAGGCGGGGAGCCTGCTCGCGCTCCTTCACGCCGAGCCCTCGAAGGGCTTCGGCACGGTCCGCCTCGGGTACGTCGGCAAGCGCCTCAGCCATCCGCTGGATGGCATCGCCGCTGGTCACGGCTACTTCTTGACCGTGAGCGGGAGCAGCTTCTTGCCGGTGGGGCCGATTTGTATGGCCGTGTCCATCTGTGGACACACGCCGCAGTCGAAGCACGGCGTCCAGCGGCAGTCCTCGACCTCGGTCTCGTCGAGGGCGTCCTGCCAGTCCTCCCAGAGCCAGTCCTTGTCCAGACCGGAGTCCAGGTGGTCCCAGGGCAGGACCTCCTCGTAGGTGCGCTCGCGCGTGGTGTACCAGTCGAGGTCGACACCCTGCTCCGGGAGCGCCTTCTCGCACATGCGGATCCAGCGGTCGTACGAGAAGTGCTCGCGCCAGCCGTCGAAGCGGCCGCCGTCCTCGAAGACCGCGCGGATGACGGCGCCGACCCGGCGGTCGCCGCGGGAGAGCAGGCCCTCGATGATGCCGGGCTTGCCGTCGTGGTAGCGGAAGCCGATGTTGCGGCCGTACTTGCGGTCGCCGCGGATGGAGTCGCGGAGCTTCTCCAGGCGGGCGTCGGTCTCCTCGACGCCGAGCTGCGGGGCCCACTGGAAGGGGGTGTGCGGCTTGGGCACGAAGCCGCCGATGGAGACCGTGCAGCGGATGTCGTTCTGGCCGGTGACCTCGCGGCCCTTCTGGATGACGTTCTTCGCCATGTCGGCGATCTGCAGCACGTCCTCGTCGGTCTCGGTCGGCAGACCGCACATGAAGTACAGCTTCACCTGGCGCCAGCCGTTGCCGTAGGCGGTGGCGACGGTGCGGATCAGGTCCTCCTCCGAGACCATCTTGTTGATGACCTTGCGGATGCGCTCGGAGCCGCCCTCGGGGGCGAAGGTGAGGCCCGACCGGCGGCCGTTGCGGGTCAGCTCGTTGGCCAGGTCGATGTTGAAGGCGTCGACGCGGGTGGAGGGGAGGGACAGACCGATCTTGTCCTCCTCGTACCGGTCGGCGAGGCCCTTGGCGACGTCGGCGATCTCGGAGTGGTCGGCGGAGGACAGCGAGAGCAGGCCGACCTCCTCGAAGCCGGTCGCCTTCAGGCCCTTGTCGACCATCTCGCCGATGCCGGTGATGCTGCGCTCGCGCACCGGGCGGGTGATCATGCCCGCCTGGCAGAAGCGGCAGCCGCGCGTGCAGCCGCGGAAGATCTCCACGGACATGCGCTCGTGCACCGTCTCCGCGAGCGGGACCAGCGGCTGCTTGGGGTACGGCCACTCGTCGAGGTCCATGACGGTGTGCTTGGACACCCGCCACGGCACGCCGGAGCGATTGGGGACGACACGGGCGATCCGGCCGTCGGCCAGGTACTCCACGTCGTAGAACTTCGGCACGTACACCCCGCCGGTGCGGGCCAGCCGGAACAGCAACTCGTCGCGGCCGCCGGGACGGCCCTCGGCCTTCCAGGCGCGGATCACGTCGGTGATCTCCAGCACGGCCTGCTCGCCGTCGCCGATCACGGCGGCGTCGAGGAAGTCCGCGATGGGCTCCGGGTTGAAGGCCGCGTGGCCGCCCGCGAGCACGATCGGGTCGTCCTCGGTGCGGTCACCGGCCTCCAGCGGGATGCCCGCGAGGTCCAGTGCCGTGAGCATGTTGGTGTAGCCGAGCTCCGTGGAGAAGCTGAGGCCGAAGACGTCGAAGGCCTTCACCGGGCGGTGGGCGTCCACGGTGAACTGCGGGACGCCGTGCTCCCGCATCAGCGCCTCCAGGTCCGGCCAGACGCTGTAGGTGCGCTCGGCCAGCACGCCCTCGCGCTCGTTGAGCACCTCGTAAAGGATCATGACGCCCTGGTTGGGCAGTCCGACCTCGTACGCGTCCGGGTACATCAGGGACCACCGGACGTCGCACTCGTCCCAGGGCTTGACGGTGGAGTTCAGCTCCCCGCCGACGTACTGGATCGGCTTCTGCACATGCGGCAGCAGGGCCTCGAGCTGTGGGAAGACCGACTCGACAGGCATCAGAGGTGTCTTTCGTGAGCTGGCAAGGGTGACCATTCAGCGTAACGCGTCACCAGGGGCTTCCCGGCCGCTCTCCACGCCCGCCGTCCCCGCCGGGGCGGGCTCAGCCGGCCAGCTTGCCGCGATCGGACTTGGGCCACGCCTTCGGCAGCTCGTTCTCGACGGCGGCGGCGCGGTCGCGTTCGAGCTGGTAGAGCACGCCGTACGCGAACGTGTCCTCGCCGGCCTCGCGGGCGTCGGAGGCGAGGCGTGCGACCGCGTCGCGGCAGATGACGCTGTCCTGGTGCTCGCCGAGCAGCTGCTGGACGGCCTTCATGCGCTTGGTGTGCTTCTTGGCGGCCTTGCGGAGGCCCGGGGCGGCCCCGGCGGCCTCGCTGCTGTATCGGGCGCGCTTGGCGGCCTTGCGGGCGTCGTGGAGGGCGATGTCGCGCTCGCGGCCGGGGTCCATCGCGAGGGCGGGCTCGACGCGCTCGCGCAGCCGGCGGTGGTCACGGCTCACGGCCTTGGCGACGGCGGGGGCGGCGGGGGCCTCGGCGCCCTCGAGCAGCGGCGGGTCGGCGAGCAGGCCCTCGAGGGTGTCCAGGAGCCGGAAGTAGCGCGGGCCGCCGAGTTCGCGCAGGAGCTCCTTGCGAGCCCCCTCGTGGACCGGGGCGTCGCCGCCGATCCGGGCGGTGAGGGGCTCGGTGACGAGTTCCTCCGGCAGTTCGGCGAGGCGGTCCTGGAGGCGTTCGGCGAGGACTTCGCGGTCGCGTTCCATCCCGAGCACCCCGGCCACCCACTTGAGCTCGTCGCCGACGGGGTCGGTCACCTCGCGGTCGAGTTCGCGGCGGAAGCTCTTGAAGGCGCTGCGCAGCCGGCGGGTGGAGACCCTCATCTGGTGGACGGAGTCCGGCTCGTCGCGGCGGACCGCCGGGTCCCAGCCCATGATCGCCGTGACCTGTTCGTGCACGTACGTCATGGCGACGTCCCCGGCGGTGCCGGTCGAGGACGGGGGCCCGGGCGGCCGGGGCGCGGCGGTCAGACGCTCGCCGAGGGCGCGAGCGAGCTTGGACGGGGACTTCGAGCGCCGCAACCCGGCGGCGCGCAGCCGCTTCTCGACGGCGTCGAGAAGCGCGGGGTCGCCGTCGAGGAGTTCGGTCTCCACTTCCGTCCAGGCGCTCTCCTGCCCTTCGGCGCCGTGGTCGAGGAGGGTCGCGCGGACCTGGTCGTGGGCGATCTCCACCAGGGACGCGCCGTCGGCGTCGACGAGGTGCACCCGCTTGCGGGTGTTGCGGAGCCGGACCACCGGGACGAGTTCCCGGTCGCGGACGATCGCCGTGACCTCGGCGGCCAGGGACTTGGGGACCCTGGGGCCCTTGCGTCCCTGCTTGCCGAGGGGGGCGTGCACTTCGGTGCGGGTGTCGGCCTGCGAGGTCGGCAGCTTCAGGTGCCAGCCGGCGTCGTCGCCGCCGGTGCGGCGCCGTAGCGTGATCTTGTGCGTCGCCAGGCGCAGGTCGGGCGTGTCGACGTAGACGGCGTCGAGTTCGGCCGGCTGCAGTACGCGTACGGCCGCGACCCCGGGCAGTCCGTCCAGATCCGGCTCACCGGTCTGCCCGGCGGCCTCGTACTTGCGCTCGGTCTCCGCGACACGCTTCCCCATGTCAGGAACCTAATCGCGGGTTCGCGCCGCCGCAATGGTGCGTTCACCCGGTGAGCGGGATCAGGCCGACATGGGCCGCTTCATGTGGACGGCCTGGAGCAGCCCGATCGCGATCCAGACCGCGAACATCGACGATCCGCCGTACGAGACGAACGGCAGCGGCAGTCCCGCCACGGGCATGATGCCGAGGGTCATGCCGATGTTCTCGAAGGACTGGAAGGCGAACCAGGCGACGACGCCGGCCGCGATGATCGTGCCGTACAGGTCGGTGGCGTTGCGGGCGATGCGGCAGGCGCGCCACATCACCACGCCCAGCAGCACGATGATCAGGGCCGCGCCGACGAAGCCCAGCTCCTCCCCCGCCACGGTGAAGACGAAGTCGGTCTGCTGCTCGGGCACGAACTGCCCGGTGGTCTGGCTGCCCTCGAACAGGCCCTTGCCGAGCAGCCCGCCGGAACCGATCGCGATCCGCGCCTGGTTGGTGTTGTAGCCGACGCCCGCGGGGTCGAGGGCCGGGTTGGCGAAGGCGGCGAAGCGGTCGATCTGGTACTGGTCCAGGACGCCGAGCTGCCAGACGGCGATCGCGCCGCCGGCGCCGGCCGCGATCAGGCCGAGCACCCAGCGGTTGGACGCGCCGGAGGCGAGCAGCACGCCGAGCACGATGACCGCCATCACCATGACCGAGCCGAGGTCGGGCATCAGCATGACGATCGCCATCGGCAGTATGGCGAAGCCGAGCGACTGGGCCACCGTGCGGTGGTCGGGGAAGAGCCGGTCACCGGCGTCGACCCGGGCGGACAGCATCATCGCCATGCCCAGGATGATGGTGATCTTGGTGAACTCGGACGGCTGGAGCGAGAACCCGCCGCCCAGCACGATCCACGCGTGGGCGCCGTTGACGGTGGAGCCCAGCGGGGTCAGGACGGCCGTCACCAGGAGCACCGAGATGGCGTACAGCACCGGCACCGCGCCGCGCAGCCGGCGGTGGCCCAGGGCCACGGTGCCGGCGGCGAGGGCGAAGCCGATGGCGGTGTTGAGCATGTGCCGCAGCAGGAAGTAGTACGGGTCGCCGTGGGTCAGCTCGGTGCGGTTGCGCGTGGCGGAGAACACCAGCGCCATCCCGATCAGGGAGAGCGCGAGGGCGGCGCCGAGCAGCAGCCAGTCCATCCGCCGCATTATCGAGTCGCGGGCCAGGAGCTTGCCCAGCGTGCCCCGTTCCGGGGTGAAGCGCCGGATCGCGTAGCCGTTCGCGCTCACGACCAGTACCTCCTGCCCAGCAGGAGCTTCTCGCTGCGGTCCGGGGGCAGCGCGGCGGCGGTCACCACGGTGTCCCGCGGCGCGGAGGGCACCGGGGGCACGTCGGCGTAGGAGGCTTGGGTGACCCGGATGGCGCCGTCGGAGTCGATCTTCGGCAGCTTGGTCTCGGGATGCGGGAGCAGCGCCTTCTTGTTGTCGATCGACCCGTCCTTCTGGACGCCGTACATGGCCTCGTAGATCGCGCGGACGGCCGGACCGGAACCACCGGAACCGGTACCGCCCTGGGAGATCGTCATGACGACCGCGTAGTCCTTGGTGTACGTCGTGAACCACGAGGTGGTCTGCTTGCCGGCGACCTCCGCGGTACCGGTCTTGGCGTGCAGGGCGATCTTGTCCTGCGGCCAGCCGCCGAAGCGCCAGGCGGCCGTACCGTGGGTCACGACGCCCTCCAGGGCCTCGTTGATGTACTTCAGGGTCTTCTTGCTGGCCGGGGCGTGACCGTTCACCTTCGGCTTGATCCGGGTGACCTTCTTGCCGTCGGCACTGATGACCGCCTTGCCGATGGTCGGCTGGTAGAGGGTGCCGCCGTTGGAGATGGCCGAGTAGACGCGGGCCATCTGGATCGGGGTGACCAGGGTGTCGCCCTGGCCGATGGCGTAGTTGACCGAGTCACCGGCGCGCATCACATAGCCGTCGACGCAGTTCTCACGCGCGATCTGGCTCGCGTAGTCCTGCTTGTCGCTCTTGGCGACCTTGCACCAGTAGGTCTTGTTGGCCTCGTAGTAGTCCCGCTTCCACTGCCGGTCGGGGATCCGGCCGGTCACCTCGGAGGGCAGGTCGATGCCGGTCACCGAGCCGAGTCCGTACTCCTTGGCGGTCTTGTAGAACCAGTCCTTGGGGTGCTTCTTCGGCTTGGTGCCGCCGTCCTTGAGCCACTGGTCGTACGACAGGCCGTAGAAGACGGTGTCGCAGGAGATCTCCAGGGCGTGGGCGAGGGTGATGGAACCCGCGCTCTCGCCCTCGAAGTTGTTGAAGACCCGGCCGCCGATGGTCATCGAGGACGGGCACGGGTAGCGCCCGTTGATGTCGTAGCCGGCCTTCACGGCGGCCGAGGTGGAGATCGCCTTGAACGTGGAGCCCGGGGCCGACTGACCCTGTATGGCCCGGTTGAGCAGCGGGAAGTTGGACTTCTTGCCGGTGAGCTTGGCGTAGTCCTTGGCGGAGATCCCGCCGACCCAGACGTTCGGGTCGTACGTCGGCGCGCTGGCCATCGCGATGACCTGTCCGGTGTGCACGTCCATGACGACGACGGCGCCGGAGTCGGCCTTGTACAGACTGCCGGTGACCTTGTCGAAGGTCTTCCGGGCGACCTTCATAGCCTGGTCCAGCTCCTTCTCCGCGACCGCCTGGACGCGGGCGTCGATGCTGGTGACCAGGTGGCTGCCGGGTTCCGCGGCGGTCTCGCCCGCCTTGCCGATGACCCGGCCGAGGTTGTCCACCTCGTAGCGGGTGACGCCGGCCTTGCCGCGCAGCTCGCCGTCGTAGGTGCGCTCCAGGCCGGAACGGCCGATCTGGTCGGAGCGCAGCAGCGACTGGCCCTTCTTCTCCGCGGCGGTGAGCTCGTCGTCCGTGACGGGCGAGAGGTAGCCGAGGACCTGGGAGGCGTTGGCCCCGAACGGCGAGGTGTAGCGCCGCACCGCGGTGGGCTCGGCGGTGATGCCGGGGAAGTCCTCGCGGCGCTCCATGATCTGCAGCGCCTGCTGGGTGGTGGCCTCGTCGGTGATGGGGATCGGCTGGTATGGCGAGCCGTTCCAGCAGGGCTTGGGGGTCTGCGAGTCGCACAGCCGGACCTTGCCCAGGACCTCGTCCGGCTTCATGTGCAGCACGTCGGCGAGCCGGGTCAGCACCGCCTTGCCGTCGTCCTTCTGCTTCAGCAGGTCGGTACGGCTCGCCGAGACCACCAGGCGGGTCTCGTTGTCGGCGAGCGCCACGCCCTTGTCGTCCAGGATCGAACCGCGGACGGCCGGGGTGACGACCTCCTGGACGTTGTTGCTGTTGGCCTGCGCCGTGTACTCCTGGCCGTTGCGGATCTGCAGGAACCACAGCCGCCCGCCGAGGGTGGCCAGCAGGGACAGGACCAGGATCTGCAGGATCACCAGCCGGATGGTGACCCGCGGCGTCCGCCCGGTCTCGGGGATGTTGCTCACGCCGTCCCTCCCGCTTCTGCGACCGCCCGGCACGACAGGGCGCGCCTCGCCGTCGGCCGCGGTCCGGCGGTCTCGCGCCCGGAAAGGGTGCGAAGCGCCTTCGTCACAAGGGTGGTGGTGATGGGGTCACCCATGGCAAAGCCCAGGGGAGGGTGGGAGCTCACAGGCGCCGTCCTCCCTTGGCGACGCTCCCCACCCTGCCCAGGATGCTCGAGCGCTGGCCGCCGATACGGGTGCCGAAGCCGGCGCCGGAGGCGTCCTCGGCGAGCGGATCGCCCTGGAGCCGGCGGGCCAGGCCCATGATCCACGGCACGGTGAACGGGGCGAGCAGCAGGTCGTACAGGGCGGCGGTGAACAGCAGCTTGCCGAGGCCGACGTGCTGGGCCGCGGTGTCGCCGACGAGGGCGCCCACCGCCGCGTACAGCACCGTGGAGGCGATGGCCGCGCCGACCACGACCAGCATCGGCCGGGTGGCCGAACGCAGCTGGCCGCCGTCGGGCTTGACCAGGCCCGCGAGGTAGCCGATGACGCACAGCACGAGGGCGTAGCGGCCCGCGGCGTGGTCGGCGGGCGGGGCGAGGTCGGCGAGCAGGCCGGCGCCGAAGCCGATGAGGCAGCCGGCCACGTGACCGTACGTCAGTGCGAGGCCGAGGACGACGAGCAGCAGCAGGTCGGGGACGGCGCCGGGCAGGTGGAGGCGGGCCAGGACGCACACCTGGATGACCATGCCGGCGACCACGAGGCCGGTGGAGAGCAGCGCGCGCTTCATCGGACCTCCTCCTGTCCGTAGAGGGAGGACTGAGAGGGGTTCACACTCGGCGTCGCCGTGACGGTGACCGTCGGGACCGGCTTCGGTCCGGCCGGCAGCACCGAGTCACGCGGGTCCTTGCGCGGACCCTGGACCACGACGCCCACGATGTCGAGCTTGGTGAACCCGACGAACGGGGTGACCTCGACCGTACGGGTCAGGCCGCCCCCCGCGCGGTCCACCTTGGCGACCGTGCCGACCGGCACACCGGGGACGAACGGCTTGTCCGCCTGCGAGCCGAAGGTGACCAGCCGCGAGCCCTTCTTCACGTGCGCCTTGCCGTTGAGGAGCTGGACCCGCATCGGCCGGTTGCCCTGGCCGGTGGCGAAGCCGAGCTCGGAGGACTTCTCCAGCCGGGTGCCGACCGTGAAGTCCGGGTCGCAGGCGAGCAGGACGGTCGAGGTGGAGGGGCCGACGGTGGTGACCCGGCCGACCAGGCCGTCGCCGTTGACCACGGTCATGTCGCGCTGGATGCCGTCGTTCGCACCGGCGTCGATGGTGACCGTCCAGGAGAAGCCCTGGGCGGCTCCTATCGCGATGACCTGCGCGCCCTTGACCCGGTACTGACCGGCTCCGGCGAGCTTGAGCAGCTTGTCGAGTTCGCGGGCCCGCTCGCGCGTGGCGTCCTTGCTGCCGAGCTGCTGCTTCAGCTCGGCGTTCTCCCGTTCCAGTTCGCTGATGCGGCTGCTGCGGTCGCCGGAGTCGCGCACCGCGTCCACCGCGTCGTCCACCGGATCGACCGCGGCCGCGACCCCGTTCTCGACGGGGCCGAAGACGGCGGCCGCGGCGGACCGGGCGCCGTCCAGCGGTGAGTCCTCACCGCCGCGGATGTCGACGGTGATCAGCGCGAATGCGATCGCCACCAGCAGCACCAGCAGAAGCCGGCTCTCTCGTGTGTCCCTCACGGGGGCCAGTCCGTGCCTTCCTCGTCAGAGCGTGTGAGCCCGTGGGCCCTAGGGGCCGTCCCGGGAGGTAGAACGATCCGGCGTACGGGCGGGACTTCACCCGTACGACGGATCGTGGGGACTCATCTGCGCGGCTGCGCGTCCAGGACCTGCTGCAGCGCCTCGAACTCCTCGACGCACTTGCCTGCGCCGAGGGCCACGCAGTCGAGCGGGGACTCGGCGATGTGGATCGGCATGCCGGTCTCGTTGCGCAGCCGTTCGTCCAGGCCGCGCAGCATTGCGCCGCCGCCGGCCAGGACGATGCCGCGGTCCATGATGTCGCCGGACAGCTCGGGCGGGCACTTGTCGAGCGTCGTCTTGACCGCGTCGACGATCGCGTTGACCGGCTCCTCGATGGCCTTGCGCACCTCGGCGGCCGAGACGACCACCGTCTTGGGCAGGCCGGAGACCAGGTCGCGGCCGCGGATCTCGGTGTGCTCCTCGTTGTCGGCCGCGAAGGCCGAACCGATGGTGAGCTTGATCGATTCCGCGGTGCGCTCGCCCAGCAGGAGGCTGTACTCCTTCTTGATGTGCTGGATGATCGCGTTGTCCAGCTCGTCGCCGGCCACCCGGATGGACTGCGCCGTGACGATGCCGCCGAGCGAGATGACGGCGACCTCGGTGGTGCCGCCGCCGATGTCGACGACCATGTTGCCGGTCGCCTCGTGCACCGGGAGCCCGGCGCCGATCGCGGCGGCCATGGGCTCCTCGATGATGTGCACCTGACGCGCACCGGCCTGGGTGGCGGCCTCGATGACGGCGCGGCGCTCGACCCCGGTGATGCCGGAGGGGACGCAGACCACGACGCGGGGGCGCGCCAGGTAGCGGCGCTTGTGGATCTTGAGGATGAAGTAGCGCAGCATGCGTTCGGTGATCTCGAAGTCCGCGATCACCCCGTCCTTGAGAGGACGGACCGCGACGATGTTGCCGGGGGTCCGGCCGATCATCTTCTTCGCTTCGGAGCCGACCGCCAGGATGCCGCCGGTATTGGTGTTGATGGCGACGACGGATGGCTCGTTGAGGACGATCCCGCGACCCCTGACGTACACCAGCGTGTTGGCGGTGCCGAGGTCGACAGCCATGTCACGGCCGATGAACGACATGTTGTTCGCCATGAGGATACGTCTGGCCTTCCCGAGCTGGAGCGATGTGGGGGTGAGCACGGCGGGTGCGCTGTGCGCGAAACCGGAGGAGCGGAGATTCCATCGTAGTCGCGCCCGCCTGGGCACGGGGTCAGGGTTCCGCCGCCATTGTCATCAGAACGCACAGCTGCCCTCTGCAATGGTGACGCCGTGTCGGCGGAATTGGTTCCCTCGATCCACCGGCATATGCCCGCGGGCGGCCGGGAAATTTTCCGGCCGCCCGTTGAGCTGATCGGGCGTCAGCGGAGAATTCGGGGCGAACTCCCGCGACGAATCAGACCAGACCGGGGAAGAAGATCTTGATCTCGCGCTCGGCGGACTCCTCGGAGTCGGAGGCGTGGATCAGGTTCTCCCGGACGATGGTGCCGAAGTCGCCGCGGATGGAGCCGGGGGCGGCGGCGATCGGGTCGGTCGGGCCGGCCAGCGCGCGCAGCCCCTCGATGGCCCGCTCGCCCTCGACGACCAGGGCGACGACCGGGCCGGAGGCCATGAACTCCACCAGCGGCTCGTAGAAGGGGCGGCCGACGTGCTCGGCGTAGTGCTGCTCCAGGATCGCCCGGTCGAGCGTGCGCAGCTCCAGCGCGGTGATGCTCCAGCCCGCCTTGCGCTCGATGCGGCCGAGGATCTCGCCGACCAGGCCGCGACGTACGGCGTCCGGCTTGAGAAGGACGAGGGTGCGCTGGGACACGGTGTGACTCCTATGTGCGGGTAGCGGGTACGACGACATTACCGGGGGTCCATGCGGCCCACGGCACCCCCTCGGCCCCGGACGCGACGCGTCCGGTCAGGCGGGCTGCGCGGCGCGCGCGGCCTTGGCCAGGTCGACCTTGCGGCCGTAGTGGATGGCGGCCCACCACAGGGCGCCGAAGACCGCGCCGAGGAAGAACATCACCGGGACGACGAAGCCGCTCGCGATCAGCCCGGCCTGCAGCAGCCAGCCGACCGCCAGCCCGCCGCGCCGCCCGAGCATCCCGCACAGCAGCACGCACAGGGCCATCGCGACCCCGCTGACCGTCCACACCGTGCCGGCCGACAGGTCCGGCTGCTTCATCGCCACCAGACCCGCGAAGCCGATCACGAAGAACTCACCGATCAGGGTGCTCGCGCACAGGGTCCGCATCCGCTTTGCTTCGCTTCCCGCTCGTCACTTGCGGCCCAGCAGCAGCCGGGCCTCTCCCACGGTGATCACCGATCCGGTGATCAGCACCCCGGAACCGGAGTACTCCCCCTGCTCCTCGGCGAGCGTCACGGCCGCCTCGATGGCGTCGTCCAGCCGGGGCTCGACCTGCACGCGCTCGTCGCCGAAGACCTCGACCGCGAGCGCTGCGAGCTCGTCCACGTCCATCGCACGGTGGGTGGAGTTCTGGGTCACCACGACCTCGGCGAAGACCGGCTCGAAGGCCTCAAGCAGCCCGCGCACGTCCTTGTCGCCGCTCGTCCCGACGACGCCCACCAGGTGGGTGAAACCGAACGCCTCGCCCAGTGCCCCGGCCGCCGCCCGGGCACCCGCCGGGTTGTGCGCGGCGTCCAGCACCACGGTGGGGCTGCGGCGCACGACCTCCAGCCGGCCCGGCGAGGTGACGTTGGCGAACGCGGCCCGGACGGTGTCCACGTCGAGCGTGCGGGCGTGCAGCGTGCCGATGCCGAAGAAGGCCTCGACGGCGGCGAGCGCCACCGCCGCGTTGTGCGCCTGGTGCTCACCGTGCAGCGGCAGGAAGACCTGCTCGTACTCCCCGCCCAGGCCGCGCAGGGTCAGCATCTGCCCGCCGACGGCCACCTCGCGGTGCGCGACGCCGAACTCCATGCCCTCCCGGGCCACCGTCGCGTCCACCTCGACGGCGCGCTTCAGCAGCACCTGGGCGGCCTCCACCGGCTGCTGCGCGAGCACGGCGGTGGCGTCCTTCTTGACGATCCCGCTCTTCTCGACCGCGATCTCGCCGGCCGTCTCGCCCAGGCGGTCGGTGTGGTCCAGGTCGATCGGGGTCACGACGGCGACCGTGCCGTCCACCACGTTGGTCGCGTCCCAGCCGCCGCCCATGCCGACCTCGACGACGGCGACGTCGACCGGGGCGTCGGCGAAGGCGGCGTACGCCATGCCGGTCAGCACCTCGAAGAACGACATCCGGTACGGCTGCGAGCCGTCCACCATCCCCACGTAGGGCTTGAGGTCGCGGTACGTCTCGATGAACTTCTCCGGCGCGATCGGCCGGCCGTCGAGGCTGATCCGCTCGGTCACCGACTGCACGTGCGGGCTGGTGTACCGGCCGGTGCGCAGCTCGAAGGCGAGCAGCAGCTGCTCGATCATGCGGGCGGTGCTGGTCTTGCCGTTGGTGCCGGTGATGTGGATCGAGGGGTAGGAGCGCTGCGGCTCGCCCAGGATGTCCATCAGCGCGGTCATCCGGTCCAGGGACGGCTCCAGCTTGGTCTCCGGCCAGCGGTCGGCCAGCTCCGCCTCGACCTCGCGCAGCGCCCTGTCGACCTCCGGGTCGGCGGGGCGGGCGGGGATGCCGTCGTCCTGCGGCACCGGTCCCCCGGCCCGGAGGGTACGGCTGCCCGCCTCGATCACCGCCAGGTCGGCCTCGCGGCCGGGGTCGAAGGCGGCGTCGTCCTCGTCGCCGCCCGGACCCATCGCGGCCTGCGGATCGGAAAGGGGCTCGTCGTTCTCGGGGCGCGGATTGCTCACGACGACATTGTACGAAGCGGGCAGATCGATCCGGGTTGTGGGCAGGCGTTTCCGTCTGCCCACCCCGTGCGTCAGCCCTGCGGCAGCGACGCCAGCTGCGCCGTGATGCGGGCGATGTCCGCCTCCGCCGCCTCCAGGCGGGTGCGGATCTTCGCGACGACCGGTTCCGGCGCCTTCGCCAGGAACGCCTCGTTCCCAAGCTTCGCTGTGGCCTGCGCCTTCTCCTTCTCGGCCGCGGCCAGGTCCTTCGCCAGCCGCTTCCGCTCCGCGTCGACGTCGATCGCGCCGGAGAGGTCGAGCGCGACCGTCGCACCCGCGACCGGGAGGGTCGCCGTCGCCGTGAAGTCCTCGCCCTGCGGCTGGAGGCGCAGCAGCTGGCGCACCGCCGCCTCGTGGGCCTCCAGGCTGGTGGAGCCGAGGTCGAGCCGGGCCGGGACCTTCTGGCCGGGCTGCAGGCCCTGGTCGGCACGGAACCGGCGGACCTCGGTGACCAGCGACTGCACCGCCGCGATCTCCTTCTCGGCGGCCGCGTCGCGGAAGCCGGAGTCGGCCGGCCAGTCGGCCACCACGACCGACTCGCGCCCGGTGAGCGTGGTCCACAGCGTCTCGGTGACGAAGGGGACGACCGGGTGCAGCAGCCGCAGCAGCTTGTCCAGGACCTCGCCCAGCACGCGGCGCGAGACCTCGGCCGGGCGTCCGTCCGCCATGAAGGTGGTCTTGGACAGCTCGACGTACCAGTCGAAGACCTCGTCCCACGCGAAGTGGAAGAGGACGTCGCTGAGCTTCGCGAACTGGTAGTCGTCGTAGAGCGCGTCGGCCTCGGCGACCGTGGCGTTCAGCCGGGACAGGATCCAGCGGTCGGTGGCCGACAGCTCCTCGGGCGCGGGCAGTTCGCCCTCGACCGTGGCGCCGTTCATCAGCGCGAAGCGCGTGGCGTTCCAGATCTTGTTGGTGAAGTTCCGGGAGCCCTGGACCCAGTCCTCGCCGATCGGCACGTCGGTGCCGGGGTTGGCGCCGCGCGCGAGCGTGAAGCGCAGCGCGTCGGAGCCGTACTTGTCCATCCAGTCCAGCGGGTCCACGACGTTGCCGAAGGACTTGGACATCTTCTTGCCGCGCTCGTCGCGCACCAGGCCGGTGAGGGCGATGGTGTGGAACGGGACCTCGCCGTCCATCGCGTACAGGCCGAACATCATCATCCGGGCGACCCAGAAGAAGATGATGTCGTGGCCGGTGAGCAGGACGTCGGTGGAGTAGAACTTCTCCAGGTCCGGGGTGCGCTCCGGCCAGCCCAGGGTGGAGAAGGGCCACAGGCCCGAGGAGAACCAGGTGTCCAGGACGTCGGTGTCCTGGGTCCAGCCCTCGCCGGTCGGGGCCTGCTCGTCCGGGCCGACGCAGACGGTCTCCCCGTTCGGGCCGTACCAGACCGGGATGCGGTGGCCCCACCACAGCTGGCGCGAGATGCACCAGTCGTGCATGTTGTCGACCCACTGGAAGTAGCGGCCGGACATCTCCTGCGGGTGGATCGTGACCCGGCCGTCGCGGACCGCGTCACCGGCGGCCTGCGCGAGCGGGGCGACCTTGACCCACCACTGCAGCGACAGCCGCGGCTCGATGATCGTCTTGCAGCGGGAGCAGTGGCCGACGGCGTGGACGTACGGGCGCTTCTCGGCGACGATCCGGCCCTGGGAGCGCAGGGCGCCGACCACGGCGTCACGGGCCTCGAGGCGGTCCATGTCCTGGAAGGGGCCGTGGACGGTGATCCGCGCGTGATCGTCCATGATCGTCAGGGACGGCAGGTTGTGGCGCTGGCCGATCTCGAAGTCGTTGGGGTCGTGCGCCGGGGTCACCTTGACGGCGCCGGTGCCGAACTCCGGGTCGACGTGCTCGTCCGCCACGACCGGGATGCGGCGGTCGGTGAGCGGCAGGTTGATCTCGGTCCCGACGAGGTGCTTGTAGCGCTCGTCGTCGGGGTGGACGGCGACGGCGGTGTCGCCGAGCATCGTCTCGGCGCGGGTGGTGGCCACGACGATGGAGTTCTCGCCGTCGCCGTAGCGGATCGAGACCAGCTCGCCGTCGCGGTCCTCGTGCTCGACCTCGATGTCGGAGATCGCGGTCAGGCAGCGCGGGCACCAGTTGATGATGCGCTCGGCGCGGTAGATCAGGCCGTCGTCGTAGAGCTTCTTGAAGATCGTCTGGACGGCGCGGGAGAGCCCCTCGTCCATGGTGAAGCGCTCGCGCGACCAGTCGACGCCGTCGCCGAGGCGGCGCATCTGCCCGAGGATCTTGCCGCCGTACTCCTCCTTCCACTGCCACACACGCTCGACGAAGGCCTCACGGCCCAGGTCGTGCCGGGACTTGCCCTCCTCGGCGAGCTGCTGCTCGACCTTGTTCTGGGTGGCGATGCCCGCGTGGTCCATGCCGGGCAGCCACAGCGCCTCGTAGCCCTGCATCCGCTTGCGGCGGGTGAGGGCGTCCATCAGCGTGTGCTGGAAGGCGTGGCCCAGGTGGAGGCTGCCGGTGACGTTCGGCGGCGGGATGACGATGGTGTACGGCTTCTTGTCGCTCTTGGCGTCGGCCTCGAAGTAACCGCGCTCTACCCAGCGCTCGTACAGGGGCCCCTCTACCTCGGCCGGCGCGTACTGGGTCGGCAGTTCGGGGGTCACGCTGTTCGGCCCGCTCGCGGCGGCCTGCTGAGTGTTGTCGGTCACGGCGCTCAGTTTACGGGCGGGGCGGGCCCTGATACGAATCCGTGCCGCCCTGACGCGGGGGCGGGACAAGGACTCCGGAGGTTCTCCCCGGTGCCGTCGCCGTACGCGCGGCGGTCCCGCGCCCGGCAGCCCCTCCCCCTCCCCCGCCACCGGGGCGGGGCCGGAGGGGGCGGGCGTCGTCACGGCCGGCCCGCGGCGGCGTGCCCGCCCGCCGCCGCGGGTCCGCCCCTCGCCGTCGCGCCGGCGGCGGGGTGCGGGTGGCGGATCCGGACCGGGCGCGGGCGGCCGTGGGGCTGCCGCGGCCAACAGGGCCCCGAAGTGGAACTTCTGATGAGCGCTCAGGCCGTCCCCCGGGCCCGGAGCTCACGGCGCCGCAGCGTCCGCGCCCGCAAAACCCCCATGGGCTCCCGGGACCAGATCAACCGGGCATCTGCACTGTCTTGTTACGAAGTCCTGACGACCTCGATGTAAAGACGACCTAAACAATCCGCCAGGATGAGTACGAGACAGCAGTTGAACGAGGGGAATCACCGATGAGCTTCAACCAGCCGCCACCGCAGCCGGGTTACGGTGGCCAGCCTGGCTTCGGGGGCCAGCCCGGCTACCCCCAGCAGCCACCGGCCCAGCCCGGTCCGCCCCAGCAGCCCCCCGGCTACGGCTACCCCCAGCAACCGCCGGCCCCGCAGCCCGGCCCCGGTTACGGCTACCCGCAGCAGCCCGGCCCGTACGGCCAGCAGCCCGGCGCCTGGGGCACCCCTCCGCCTCCCCCGCCGTCCGGCGGCAAGGGCAAGGTCATCGGCATCGTGGTCGGCGTCGTGGTCGCCGTCGCGGTCATAGGCGGCGGGATCATCGCCCTCACGGGCAGCGGCAGCGGCGGTGGCGGGGAGTACAAGCTGTCCATGCCGGCGGCGCTGCTCGACGGCCAGTACACCAAGTCCGGCAACGACTCCGCGCTCAGCAACGGCCAGACCGGGGACGACGCGGGCATCGACGACGCCACCACGGTCTCCGGCACCTACAAGAGCGGCACCACCCAGGTGATCGTCACCGGCGCCTACGGCGACGTCAGCGACCCGGACACCGTGCTCGACAAGATGCTCACGGCCTTCAACTCGAAGGCCGGCACCTCGGGCGGCGAGGCCCCGAAGGAGGTCCACCCCTCCGGCTTCGACGGCGACGTCATGAAGTGCGGCACGCTCGGCTCCGCCGGGGTCACCTTCCCCTACTGCGCCTGGGCCGACGACAGCACCGTCGCCCTCGCGATGAACATGAACATCGACATCACCGGCGCCACCAAGCCCCCGTCCCTGACGGAGTGGGCCGACAGCACGGTGAAGATCCGCAGCGAGGTCCGCGTCAAGAAGTGACCCGCACAGCACAGAGGGCGCCCGGCATCCGCCGGGCGCCCCTTCCGTGTGCCGGGGTGCGCTACGCGCTCTTCTGCTCGCCCTTGCCGATGATGCGGGGCTCGCGCGGGACCAGCGTCGGGTTCACGTTGGAGTGGACGACGTCCTCGGTGATGACGACGCGGGCGACGTCCTTGCGCGAGGGCACCTCGTACATCACCGACATCAGGACCTCCTCCATGATGGCGCGCAGGCCGCGGGCGCCGGTCTGGCGGAGGATGGCCTGGTCGGCGATGGCCTCCAGGGCGGCACGCTCGAACTCGAGCTCGACGCCGTCGAGTTCGAAGAGCCGCTGGTACTGCTTGACCAGGGCGTTGCGCGGCTCGACCAGGATCTGCAGCAGGGCCTCGCGGTCCAGGTTGTGCACGCTGGTGATGACCGGCAGACGGCCGATGAACTCGGGGATCATGCCGAACTTCACCAGATCCTCGGGCATGACCTCGGAGAACTGGTCGGCGGAGTCCATCTCCCGCTTGGAGCGGATGGTCGCGCCGAAGCCGATGCCCTTGGCGCCGGCCCGGGCCTCGATGATCTTCTCCAGACCGGCGAAGGCGCCGCCCACGATGAAGAGCACGTTCGTGGTGTCGATCTGGATGAACTCCTGGTGCGGGTGCTTCCGCCCGCCCTGCGGCGGCACGGAGGCGGTGGTCCCCTCCAGGATCTTCAGCAGCGCCTGCTGGACGCCCTCACCGGAGACGTCGCGGGTGATCGACGGGTTCTCGCTCTTGCGGGCGACCTTGTCGATCTCGTCGATGTAGATGATCCCGGTCTCGGCCTTCTTGACGTCGTAGTCGGCCGCCTGGATCAGTTTGAGCAGGATGTTCTCGACGTCCTCGCCGACGTAGCCGGCCTCGGTCAGCGCCGTGGCGTCCGCGATGGCGAACGGCACGTTCAGCATGCGGGCCAGGGTCTGGGCGAGCAGGGTCTTGCCGGAACCCGTGGGGCCGAGCAGCAGGATGTTGGACTTGGCGAGCTCGATGCCGTCGTCGTGGCCGCGGCCGCCGCCGTTCTCGCCGGCCTGCACCCGCTTGTAATGGTTGTAGACCGCCACGGAGAGCGCCTTCTTCGCCGGCTCCTGGCCGACGACGTAGCTCTCCAGGAACTCGTAGATCTCGCGCGGCTTCGGCAGGTCCTCCCACCGCACCTCGGAGGACTCGGCGAGCTCCTCCTCGATGATCTCGTTGCAGAGATCGATGCACTCGTCGCAGATGTACACACCGGGTCCTGCGATGAGCTTCTTCACCTGCTTCTGGCTCTTTCCGCAGAACGAGCACTTGAGCAGATCGCCGCCGTCACCGATGCGTGCCACGAGGTGCTTCCCCTTCGCCTGGGTCCCGTCAGTTCGACGAGTCCTGGTGCTTGCCTATCGACGGTACCTTGCCGCGCCCCCAGTGCGGGCCCCCCTTGGAGCGACTGGGCCGTGACCTGCACAACCCCGACACCCCAAGAGGGGACTTCTTGTCGCAGAATGCCCTGCCGGGCCTCAGACCGCGACCGACGAACCCTTGCGGGTCGAGACGATCTGGTCGACCAGACCGTAGGAGAGCGCCTCCTCGGCCGTGAGGATCTTGTCGCGCTCGATGTCGTCGCGGATCTTCTCGATCGGGGTGCTGGAGTGCTTGGCCAGCATCTCCTCCAGCTGGGCCCGCATCCGCAGGATCTCGTTGGCGGCGATCTCCAGGTCGGAGACCTGGCCGCGGCCGGTCTCGCTGTACGGCTGGTGGATCAGGATGCGGGCGTTCGGCAGCGCCATCCGCTTGCCGGGGGTGCCGGCGGCGAGCAGCACGGCCGCGGCGGAGGCCGCCTGGCCCATGCAGACCGTCTGGATGTCGGGCTTCACGAACTGCATCGTGTCGTAGATGGCCGTCAGCGCCGTGAAGGAGCCGCCGGGGCTGTTGATGTAGACCGAGATGTCGCGGTCCGGGTCCATCGACTCCAGGCACAGCAGCTGCGCCATGACGTCGTTGGCGGACGCGTCGTCGATCTGCACCCCGAGGAAGATCACGCGCTCCTCGAAGAGCTTCGCGTACGGGTCGTACTCGCGGATGCCCTGGGAGGTGCGCTCCACGAAGCGCGGCACGACGTAGCGGGCCTCGGCCTGGGTCGTGCGGTCGTAGAGGCCGCTGCCGGGGAAGTTCTGGGTGGTCACGTTCACCGTCCTGAGGATGAGCAGTGGGCTGGGGTCGGTCCTGCGGGGCTGTACGGGCAAGGCCCGGTCAGGCCCCGGTGCCGCCGCCGCCCGGCACGTTCACCGCGTGCGTGATGACGTCGTCGATCAGGCCGTATTCCTTGGCCGCCTCGGTGGAGAACCAGCGGTCGCGGTCGGAGTCGCGGGTGACCTCCTCGACGGTGCGGCCGGAGTGCTGCGCGATGAGCTCGGCCATGCGCTTCTTCGTGCGCAGCAGCTGCTCGGCGTGGATCTTGATGTCGGAGGCCGAGCCGGCGAGACCGGCGGACGGCTGGTGCATCAGGATGTCGGTGTTCGGCAGCGCGAAACGCTTGCCCGGCGTACCGGCCGTCAGCAGGAACTGGCCCATGGAGGCCGCCAGACCCATGGCGATGGTGACCACGTCGTTCTTGATGAACTGCATGGTGTCGTAGATCGCCATGCCCGCCGTCACGGAGCCGCCGGGGCTGTTGATGTAGAGGTAGATGTCCTTGTCCGGCTCGGCGGCAAGGAGGAGCAGCTGCGCGGTGATCTTGTTGGCGATGTCGTCGTCGACGGGCTGGCCGAGGAAGATGATCCGCTCGCCGAGCAGCCGGTTGTAGACCTGGTCGCCGAGGCCACCGATGGTCGGCTCGCCGGCGGCGGAAGGCATCGGAGTCGTCACGTATCCACCTGCTCGTTGTCGGACGGCGCGGACGCCGTCACAGGGACTTCTCGTAGGGCACGGGCCCTCGTACTTACGGACCCTAACGCGCAGGTGGGGCGCAGCAATCCCTCACGCGAAACTGTTCGCTGTGAGCGCAGGCAGGGTGTAAGCGGAGAGCGAAACGGAAGCAGAACGGGCCCGGACGCACTGGTCGTCCGGGCCCGTCGGGAGTATCAGCTGCGCGAGGCTCAGGCCTCGGTGCCCTCGCCCTTGGCGGCCTCGGCGTCCGTGGCCTCGGAGGTGGCCTCGACCGTCTCGCCGGTCTCGTCCTCCTCGTCCTCCAGGTCGACGACCTCGCCGTTGGTGTCCTTGACCGTGGCGGCCTCGACGACCAGGGCCAGCGCCTTGCCGCGGGCGACCTCGCCGACGAGCAGCGGCACCTGGCCGCCCTCGACGACCGCCTGGGCGAACTGGTCCGGGCTCATGCCGGAGGAGGCGGCACGGCGCATGAGGTGCTCGGTGAGCTCCTCCTGGTTGACCGAGAGCTTCTCCGTGGAGACGAGCTCGTCCAGGACGAACTGGGTCTTGATGCCCTTCTTCGCCTGGTCCTCGATCTCCTGGTCGTACTCCTCGCGGGTCTTGCCCTCGCGCTCCAGGAAGGAGTCCCAGTCCAGGCCCATGGCCGGGAACTGGTGGTGCTCCAGGTTGTGGGTGCGGGTCTCGATCTCGTCCTTGAGCAGCTTCTCCGGCAGCGGGATCTCGACCAGCTCCAGGAGGGCGTCCAGCACCTTCTCCTGGGCCTGGGTGGCCTGGTCGTACTGCTTGATGCGCTCCTGGCGCTTCACGGCGTCGGCGCGGAGCTCCTCGAGGGTGTCGAACTCGCTCGCCAGCTGGGCGAAGTCGTCGTCCAGCTCGGGCAGCTCACGGGCCTGGACGGTGGTGACGTCCACCTTGACCTGGGCCTCCTTGCCCGCGGCGGAGCCGCCCTTGAGCTCGGAGGTGAAGGTGGTGGAGCCGCCGGCCTCGAGGCCGATGACGGCCTCGTCGATGCCGTCGAGCAGCTGGCCGGAACCGACGGTGTAGGTGACGCCCTGGGCGACACCGTCCTCCAGCACCTCGCCCTCGACCGAGGCCTCCAGGTCGATGACCACGACGTCGCCGTCGGCGGCGGCGCGCTCCACGACGGAGGTGGAGGCGAAGCGCTCGCGGAGCTGCTCCAGGGCCTTGTCCACGTCCTCGTCGGACACCTCCACGGCGTCGACGGTCACCTCGATGCCGGAGTAGTCCGGGATCTCGATGGTCGGGCGGATGTCCACCTCGGCGGTGAACTTCAGCTCCTCACCGTCGTTGAACTCGGTGATGTCCACCTCGGGCTGACCGAGGACGTTGAGCTCGCCCTCGTTGACCGCCTCCGTGTAGAACTTCGGCAGTGCGTCGTTGATGGCCTCTTCGAGGACCGCGCCACGGCCGAACCGCTGGTCGATGACGCGCGCGGGGATCTTGCCCTTACGGAAGCCCGGCACCGTGACCTGCTGGTTGATCTTCTTGTACGCCGCGTCGAGGCTGGGCTTGAGCTCCTCGAAGGGCACCTCGACAGTGAGTCGAACCCTGGTCGGGTTCAGAGTCTCGACGGCGCTCTTCACGGTTGGGTCTCCTTGGGGGCTTTACGTTGATGGGCGGCCGCTCTGCGATCATGCGGGGCGGCTGGTTGTTCGACCTGCTTTGCCGCGTATCAGGTGGCCGACGACCCATCCTACCGGTACCACAATCCTGCGGCCGGGCCCGCTCGGCGCAGGGCGGCGGCCGAGGACTGGTCGGGGTGGCCGGATTCGAACCGACGACCTTCCGCTCCCAAAGCGGACGCGCTACCAAGCTGCGCCACACCCCGTCGGTGCGACACGTAGAGTACATGCCTCCGCACACCCTGAAGGCCAAATATGCCGTGCGCGGGAGCCGGGTCGATCGGCTACGATCTGATGTGCCAGAATGACTGGCCGTTGCGGGCGTAGCTCAATGGTAGAGCCCCAGTCTTCCAAACTGGCTACGCGGGTTCGATTCCCGTCGCCCGCTCTGCACACGAAGGCCCAGGCCAGGGGAGCTTTCCCCGGTCCTGGGCCTTCGTCTTGTCCGCTGCGAATCAGGGCTGCGTGCCCTGCCACGTGCCCGTAACGGCCCGGGCCGAGGCCCAAGGCATTCACGATCATGGCGATGGCGTCGGCGATTTCGCGTTCACGCTCGCGGTTGCCGTGCCGGCAGACCAGGGCTGCCCGGGTCGAGCTGTGGCCGAGGCGTGGCATCAGTTCGCGGGTGCCTGCGCCGGTGTGGGACGCCAGGGTGTTGCCGGCGTGCCGAAGATCATGAAAGCGCAGGCCCTCGCGGCCCCCTGATCACGCCCGGCCCCAGCCCAGGCGGGCCACCGGCCAAACCCGCTCCACCGACGATGGCGCGCATCCCTTGGTGGCCGGCAGACCGCGGGTCATGAGGGCGGACGTCAATTGCGACACCGGCCAGGACGAGGACCGGGCCCCGAGTGCCGAGCCGATCGGACAGGCTACCGGGGCTGCGCGGAAATAAAGATGCACAATACAGTAAAAATTACCAAAACGGATTAATCGCCGCAGTAGCGTGGGGGCCAGGCCCGCAACGCAGGCTCCGCGACAAGTTCGGGAGGCAGCCCGCATGGCAGATCGACTCGACGTGGCGTCGCTGGCTCCCGGCGATCGCGCGGATGCGATCCGTGAATTCTCGTGGTCCATCAACGGCCGCATAGAGGTGGACCTTCCACCGAACCCGAATCACCTGAGAGCCAATGCGACCACCAACGTGGTGGGGTCGGTGAAAGTCTCGGAGATCGACTGGAACGTGGCCGGCCTCCGCCGTGCCACTGCCCCGGTGGACGAGGACATGGTGCCGCACGTTCTCATTCATCTCCAGGAAGCGGGGGCCTCCCGGTTCCAGCAAGGGGGCAGGCAGGGTGTGACACGGGCGGGAGATCTCGCGGTGCTCGAAAACGTGAAGCCCTATGAGGTCTTTTTCCACGGCACGATGCATTCGGTCCTCGTACGCGTTCCCACCCACGTCCTGGGGCTGCGGCCGTCCCTGCTCGACCAGGTCACAGCTGTGCGACTCAGTTCGGAGCGCCCGGTCGTGGGTGCCACAGCAGCGTTTTTCGCCCGGCTGGCCCGTAATCAGGCCGCTGTCGGCGACGCTGGGACCGCCCTGTTCGCGGAGCCCTCCGTCGACCTGATCAGGGCTGTGGTCGCCGTGGTCCTGGGCCGAGACGACCTGGCCAGAGCGCCTTTGAACAACACACTTCTTCAGCGTGTTCAGGAATACGTCCGCCTCCATTTGGCAGAACCCGACCTGACTGCCGCACGTATCGCCGCTGAGCATCAGGTTTCCGTACGCCAGATCTACCTGACCCTTTCCCGGGCGGGAATCACCCTCGGTGAATGGATAAGGGCGCAGCGCCTCGAAGAATGCAAGAGAGAACTGGCATCGCCGGTGCATCAGTTCATGACGATCGAGGCGATCGCCCACCGGTGGGGGTTCGTCAGCGCACCCCACTTCAGTCGCGTTTTCAAGGCTGCGTACGGTGTGAGCCCCCGCGAGTTGCGATTGCAACATGCGGCAGCGAGAGCGGACTTCCACCGGCAACAGTGCCTCCCCGGCCAGAAAACTTCGGCCGGACCTCCCTGACTGTCACCGCTGGCTGAGCCGGACAGCGTGGTGACCTTCCACGACCCCGGCCTGCGCGCCGCCCAGCCTGCCTCAGCGCGCGGCGCCTTGGGCGTGCCCGTACGGGCAGCACGCCACGGGGAACAGCGGGGAACCACGGTGACGAGCACGCCGACCCCCGGGTGGACGCCCACCACGGTCATCGCCCACCCGCGTGCGTTGTCTTCCAAACTGGCTACGCGGGTTCGATTCCCGTCGCCCGCTCTGCGGGCGAAGGCCCAGGTCAGGGGAGTTTTCCCCGGCCCGGGCCTTCCTGTGTCCGGCGGCGAATCCGATGGCGGGGAAGCACTGCATCAGGATCCGTGACGAGAGCCCCGGAGTCCGGGAAACCCGGGCAGTCACCAGCGCCACGGAGCGGAGCAGGCCCGGTGACCTCCCACCGCGCCGAGAGCGACCGGCGCATGAGGCAGCACGCCGGATCGAGCCGTCTACGGGCCGTCCCGGGACGGACGACGGCGACCAACGCTGACGACCGTTGACCGCTCGATCGCAGGTCACAGCATTGATCGTCTAGGCGACCCCAGATCAGCAGACCCCCAGATCACTTCGGCGGCGCCTGGGGTGTGATCAGCTGGCCTCGCCGGTGGGCATGATCGTGACCTGCTGAAGGTTGACGCGTGCCGGCTGGGAGGCGAGGAAGCCGACGGTATGGGCGATGTCCTCCGCCGTCAGCCACTCCATCGTCTCCCTGGAGCCCGCCAGCCACTCCTGCACACCGGTGTCGGTGACGTGGCTCTGCAGTTCCGTGCCGACGATGCCCGGCTCGATCGCCGAGACCCGCACCCTCTTCTGGCCCAGCTCCATGCGCAGGTGCCGGGACAGGTGCGTGACGTAGGCCTTGGTGGCCGAGTACACGGCGAAGTTCGGGAAGAGGTTCTGCGCGGTGATCGAGGAGGTGTTGACCAGGTCGCCGACACCGCGTTCGGCGGCCGCCTCGACCAGTTGGGGGACGAACGCGCCGATGGCGTTCATCAGGCCCGTGATGTTCAGGTCGATCTGGTGCTGCCACTGGTCGGTGGCCAGCTGCTCGATCGGGGCGGGGAGCATCACACCCGCGTTGTTGAAGAGCAGGTCCGCGCCACCCAGGTCGGTCTTCACCCGGTCGGCGGCAGCACGCACGGCCTGCGCGTCGGTCACGTCCGCGGCGATCGCCAGTGCGGTGCCGCCGTTCTTCTCGATGCGGGAGACAAGCTCGGCGAGCCGGTCCTCGCGCCGGGCCAGCACAGCGACCTTGGCGCCCAGCGACGCCAGGTGTGCAGCGGTCGCTTCGCCGATACCGCTGGAGGCGCCGGTGACGACAGCGACACGGCCGGCAAGTGGGGCGACAGAGGTCTGCGAGGTCATTGAGGAGGTACCTTCCGTGGAACTTTCGGGGGGCGGTCCGCTCATCCGGACCGCTCATCCAGCACACCACCGCCAGACCCAGCGAAAAGGGCGCAGACCGCACCCTGCCGGGACAGGTACCGGCAGGGCCACCCAAACCCGAAATGCCGCACGCGCCAGACGTCACACTGGGTGTATGGACAGCCGAGGCGAGCTCGCCGATTTCCTGCGTACCCGGCGTAGCCGCCTGACCCCTGACCAGGCAGGATTGCCCGAGGACGGCCGCACACGCCGGGTTCCCGGACTGCGTCGCGACGAGGTCGCCCGACTCGCTGGTATGAGCACCGAGTACTACACACGGCTCGAACAGGGTCGAGCCGGCAACCCCTCACCGGAAGTCCTTGCGGCTTTGAGCCGGGCCCTGCACCTGGACGCGTCCGAGACGGAACACCTGCAGGATCTGCTGACCCGACCGAGCGCCGCCACTCGCCGCGCCCCCACCGGCCCACAGCGGGTCCGTCCAGGCCTGCACCTGATGCTGCAGACACTGAAGCACGTACCGGCATACGTCCTCGGTCGGCGGACCGACGTCCTCGCCTCCAACCGACTGGCCCGGGCCGTCCTCACCGACTTCGACGCCCTGCCCGTACCGGCCCGAAACCTGGCTCGCTACTACCTGCTGGACCCCTCCGCCCGGCAGACCGTCGGCGACTGGGAACGCATCGCTGCCGAAACCGTAGGGATCCTCCGCCTGGAGGCCGGGCGCCGGCCCCACGACCGGCAACTCGCCGACCTGGTCGGTGAACTCACGCTGCAGTCACCAGAGTTCACGACCTGGTGGAACGACCACCGGGTACTGCGCTGCACCCACGGCGCAAAGATTCATCATCACCCCGTCGTCGGTGACCTGCACTTCCTCTTCGAGTCCTTCCAAGTTCCCGGAGACGCAGAACAGACCCTGTACGTCTACAACGTGGAACCGGGATCTCCGAC
This sequence comes from Streptomyces sp. NPDC001070, assembly GCF_053598835.1. Lineage (NCBI taxonomy): Bacteria > Bacillati > Actinomycetota > Actinomycetes > Kitasatosporales > Streptomycetaceae > Streptomyces > Streptomyces sp. NPDC001070. Next base: position 253,982 of record NZ_JBSFLB010000002.1, on the reverse strand, counting down.
CGACCAGGCACTGCGCCTGCTCGAATCCTGGAACGCACCCGCCCTTGACCGAAAACCGGCCCGTCCCGCGCCACCCTCAGTCTGATGTCGCAGAGTCCTCGGCCGCCGCAGGGATTCACCCCGCGGTGTCGGTGGCGGGGTGGGAGACTGCAGGTCATGGATGCGCAGGTCACAGTGTTGATGACACCGGTGACCCCAGGTCGGTGGAAGCCTGATCCACTTCCAGAAGCCGACAGCCGGACGAGGACCGGCCCCACTTCTGCGCGAGCTGTTTCACGATGGCTCTGTGGCGACGGTTCCGCCGCGCCATTCGAAGAGGAAGATCGTCGCATCGTCGCTGGTGAACCCGCTTCGGGCGCGCATCAGGGCCTGGGAGAGGACCCGCACCGTGGCTCGCACGCCCCGTTCTCTGGCCCCGACCCTTTCCACAATGCCGACCAACTGCTCAAGGCCGAACTGCGCCCCTCCCGCAGCACGCTCCTCGACGAGGCCGTCGGTGAAGCACAGCACACGGTCGCCGCGCTGCAACACTCGCTCGCTGATGCGGGGTTCTTCCCCACCGAAGCCCACCGGAAGGGTGGTGCGGCTCTCCAGTCTTTGGATGACCCGCCGGTCGCGGATGAGGAGGGGCGCAGGATGGCCGGCGTTCACCCATTGCAGGTGTCCTGTCGCGACATCGAGGCGCATCATCTGGGCGGTGACGAAGTGTTCAGGGCCGAACTGTTCGGCGATGACTTGGTCCATGAGCGCGTAGATCTCCGACAGGCCCACGTCGGACCGTCGGGCATGGCGGTACGTGCCGATCGCCGCCGTCGCCATCACGGCGGCGCCCAGCCCATGGCCCATCGCGTCGATCACGGCCACGTGAAGGATGTCGTCGTTGAGGGCGTAGTCAAAGCTGTCGCCCGCGACTTCATAGGCGGGCTCGAGAACTCCTGCCACCTCGACCTGCGGAACGCACATCGCCAGCGGAGGCAGCAGCGACCACTGGATCTCGGCGGCCACGGTCATCGGGATCCGGCGCCGGATCTTCGTGAACTGGTCGGTACAGCAACTCTTGGACCCCAGAATGACGGCGAGCAGAGCAGCGAGTCGCCTCAGGAGCCTGCGGTCGTCGTCATCCACGCTGTCCACAGTGACGCCCAGCACCCCCAGGTGGTCGCCGCCGTCCAGCAAGGGCAGGTAGATCCGGGTGCCGTCCGCCTGCAGCACCTCAACGGGTGTGGCTTCCACGAGAGCCCGGCCGGGATGGGACCCCGTGATCGGTCCGGCCTCACCCGCCACGAGGCTCCCGCCGGGCAACGAGACAAGCATCAACTGCTCGAAGTCCTGGAGAAGCACAGAGACGTCACGGCCGCCCATCCCCCCGATCACTTCCGTGATCAGCGGCACAATCAGATGCGGCGGCAGATCATGTGCCCGGTCAAGGATTACGCCCAGCAACCGTTCCCCAAGGCCTTCGGACCGGTCGCCCATGACGTCACCAGGCCCGCGCGCACCATCTGCCATACCCCCATATGACCACGGAACTTACGCGTTCCTCCTCGTAACACGTAGCCCGAACTGGTGACACCGCCGCACAAGTGGCGATGTCGAATGATTGCCGGACGCGGCAAGCACGGAAGGCTCCTCAGCGGAGTACGGTGGACGCGCCGAAGGCATTCCGTACCCCGGCTTCGCGCCGGCGTCGCTTTCGGCGAATGCCCGGCCGGGCAGGTGAACGCATGGGCTTGATCCTCGCTCAGACGACACACGATGAATCCCTCGCCCCTGACGAGGTACGGCTCCCGGCGCGACACCGGACGCTGGGAGTTTCTGGTCATTCCGCCGGAGACGGACTCCGAAACCGCCCCGCCGCTGCTTGTTGTCCGCCGCGGCCGATCCCGCATCACCGCCACCGCCGGCGGCTTGACGGCAGTGGCGCGCCTGCACGTAGCGGAAAGCACATGAGGGTCTCCGACGCCGCCGTCACCGCTGCCCTCGCTGATGCGGCGAGCACCCTGGGAGCACTGATGGATCATCTGCGCAACACACGGCACGTGGGAACACACGGTTACGGCCCGTGTCACATCGGGTCTTGATCTTTCACCATACGTGAGGACCTTGCGTTCGGCTGTTTGCCGCCGACAGGACGGACGCCCGTTTTGGCTGGTCAGGAGCGTGTCACCCGTGGTCGTCAACAATCGGGGTACGGTGGGGGCACCGAGGGCATTTCGTACGTTGGCATCAGCGTTGGCGTCGTCGTCGGAGATGTGAATGCCCGGCGGAACGGCTGGGCCGGAAGGCGGCGCCATGGCCGCGACGACGGCGTGTGCAACGCTCTCTCAATTCCTCTCCGCGGCCGAACCGCGGTTGTATCTGACACCTGCGGGATCGCGACCCGACAGGCTGGACGGAGCATGGTGGCCGCACTCCCGGGACATCACCCGCGAGCTTCCGGGGCTGATCGCCGCGGTCGAGCTGCAATTCGGACGGATCGACCGGATCACGCTGAACGGTTCGCTGTGGCCGGAGCTTCCCCACCGGATTGCCGTGGCAGGGCGATCGATCGACGTGGGATGGTTCACCACCGGTCAGCCCGGTGTCGAGGTATGCGTGCTGTCCAACGACGCAGGGCGCTGGGACCTGCTCCTGGTGCCCCCCGAATCGGAAGCCGGTGCGGCTGAAATCTCGTTGGCCCTCGGCCCCCGTCCACTCGATCGGGCCGCTGCGGAGGCGTGGCTCACGCGTACCGCCGCCGAGCAGGCGGCAGCCGCCGAAACGGCCAGGAAGCGGCGTGGGGGGCCGAAGGCGGCCTATGAGCCGCGGGTCCACCGCGAAACCGCCCCCCGCCGGCCACCTCGCGGAGTCGCCCCAGGTGAGGGAAGAGAGATGGGGCCGTCCCCAACCGTAGGGGCGAGCGCAACTCGAACAGAGACACGGAGACACATGGGAACCGACTCATCACTCCCGGCACCCGACGTCGCCGAGGTTCGTATCACCGCCGCTTCTCCCGAAGTGGCACGACAAGTGGCACAAGTGCTGCGCGTCTGGTTCGCGAGCACCGAACAACGCAGCTACCCCGCCGGCGGCAGGGGCAGTGGCACCCGGCTCCATCTGATCGTGGACACCGCCCACACCCCGGAACCGCCCGGCGGATTCCAGCCGTGGCTCGCCGCCCCTTCCCGGACGGGCGGCTGACGTGTCCGCCGGCGACATGCAGACCACCCGCCGCAGCGCCGAGGAGGAGCCCGTACGGGTCAGGCTGGTCCGGCGCGACCTGGGTCCGCACTGGCTGGACGGCGTGTGGTGGCCGCGGTCCCACGATCTCGGCATGGCGTTGCCCGGACTGCTGGCCGCCCTGGACGAACGCTGGCCCGGCATCAGCCGCATCACGGTGAGCGGTCCGATGTGGCGCATCGGGCCCCAGGAGTTGCGGCTCGGCGGTCGGAACATACACATCACCCGGTCCACCGCCACCCCGCGGCCGAACACGATCTGCCTGCTGTCCTACGGGGTCGGCCGCTGCGACCTCCTGGTCGTGCCTCCGGGAGCGACACCCGATGAGGCGTGCCGCCTCATGGACAGTGTCGTCGCCTCCGACGGCGCCCGCACCGGGTGACCGCGGCCGGACATCAGAGACCGGACGGTCAGAGATCGGCGCCGGGGCCTGAGTGGCAGGTGAATCCGAGGCGCGTCATGGCACGCGTGACCTCCGCTGCGGTGAAGTCCCGCCGGTCCTGGCGGGTGATCACGGCGCCGACCTGCTTGACTGGGTAGTACTGCTGCCCGATGCGGACCGACTCGCCGGTCAAGGATTCGGGGATGATGCCGCTCATCGCCCGTTGCACCTCGCTCGCGGTCAAGTCGAACGGGTAACCGGCGATGATGCAGCGCACTGGGTCTCCACACGGTGGACGGATGTGCTGGGACAGTCAGCGTCGCACAGTGCGGCAGCCCGAGCGACAGGAAGAGGGCACGAATGTTTCCGGCTCCGCGATCCACCGCTCACGCGAAGTGTGTGTTAGGTTGAATTTGTTGCAGTTTTGGTACCCATGAACTTCATGTGCGCCTGACGGGACGTAACCGACAGGCGCATTTTTGTTTTTCCGGTCCTTCCGGAGGGTCATTGCGGCGACGGAAGTGCGCACAGTGCGGACTTCATGCACTGCTCCCGAAGGAGATGCTTCAACATGGCAACCGGCACCGTGAAGTGGTTCAACGCGGAAAAGGGATTCGGCTTCATCGCGCAGGACGGCGGCGGCGCCGACGTCTTCGCCCACTACTCGAACATCGCCACCCAGGGCTTCCGCGAGCTCCAGGAGGGCCAGAAGGTGAGCTTCGACGTCACTCAGGGCCAGAAGGGCCCGCAGGCGGAGAACATCATCCCGGTCGGCTGACGCCGGGAGCGTGACATGTGGGGCCGGCGCCACTCGGCGGCCGGCCCCATAGCGCTTTCCCGGGGGAGTCGTACCGGCAGCGCCAAGGGATGCCCCTCTCGGAGGAAGACGTCGGCGGTGCAGTCCTGGCGGCGCTCGCCACAGCGGCTATCGGCACGTGCCGCAACCGCGCCACATCGAGCGGGCAACCACGATCAACGGCGGTCTGCCGCAGTCGAGTTGACCGGAAGAGCCGGGGCCTCTTCAACGCCGCTCCGACCTGCGCACCCTCGACGCCCCTGACCACCAGGCCTACAAGGCAGATGTGCCCCGTCAGCAGAGTGATCCGAAGGCGATGCCCTGTTCCCAAGGGCTGTTGTGTCCGCCCCATCAGTGGCTGCGCGGTGTGTACATGATGACGGCCACGCCGACGAGGCAGACCAGGGCGCCGACGATGTCGTTGCGGTCGGGGCGGTAGCCGCCGGCGACCATGCCCCAGGCGATGGATCCGGCGACGTGGACGTCAGCACGCTTCGGGGTCGTCCCCTCGGCCGTCGACAGCTCGGGGCACCACCGGCCGCTGGTTGGCAGATCGGTCCAGGATGAACCGGGGACGACATAGGTGCACTGTGGAAGTGCGGCCCCGTCCCAGCCGCTTGCCATCGGTGCCCTCGGGGCGGGGCCGCCCGGGACACGAAGAAGGGCCCCCGGGTCGCCAGCGGGGCCCCTGGGCCGTGTCCGCAGGTGTGGCCACGGACAACGGTGAGAGCGTATGCCCGCTCGCGCCACACCCGCGCCGGAGTGAGAAAGCCTGCCCCGGCCTGCCTCCCCCGCGGAAGAAGTGCACCGCGAGCACCGGCGGGACTCCGCCTCGGCCGGCGGCCACGGCGTTCGCCGGCGGCCCTCGGCAGAGGGCGGCGCTCACCCGTTCAGGGCCCGCCGGGCCGTGCGAACGAGCACTCGGCATGCGTGCGTGGCGGAACCTGCGCAGGCTGGCAGGTGTGCCGGCGATCCGCGGTGAGGGACGATGATCATATCGGTGGTGTCGATGCCGGAAGGGATCGTCGCCCGCGCAGCCGTGTCGGAGGCGCGCGAGCGGCTCGCGGCGTCCGGGTTCCTGCTCGTGGACATCGAGCTGCCCGGGGAGGTGGCGCCCGACGAGCCGCCGATCGCCCACGAGCTCGGTCTGGAGGCCCAGGACATGGCCTGGCTGGGCAGGGAGGGCGAGGCCGCGCGGGCGGAGTTCCTGGGGGACAACGCACGGTTCGTGGTGCCCGTGATCGAGAAGGGCGAGGTCACCCATGTCCACGTCTTCGTGACCGATCGGCACCTGGTCACGGTCCACCGGGGGCCGAACGGACCGATCGGGAGCTTCTTCGCCCGGTTGCCGGACGAGCGGCCCACCGACACCGTGGCCGCGCTGTTCCTGCTGCTGGAGGAGGCGCTGGAGACCTTCCGGCGGTCGGCGGTGCGGGCCCTGCTGGAGGTGGAGGACCTGGAGGACGAGATGTTCCAGGTGCGGCACCCGCAGCAGGTCTACCGGCTGGCGCGGCTGCGCCGGCGCGCGGCCGTCCTGCACCACGCGCTCCTGCCCTATCTGGAGGCCATGGAGGAGACCTTCACGCGGCGGATGATGAGCGGCGGCTTCCCCGAGGAGCGGCAGCGGCTCGCCCGCTCGTACCAGCGCTCGTCGAGGCTGGTGCTCACGAGCATCGAGTCGCTCCAGGACGCCGCCCGGCGGGCCTTCGGAAGCTACTCCTCCCTTGTGTCGGGCGAGCAGAACGGCGTGATCAACCGGCTGGCCATCGTGTCGACGATCTTCCTGCCGCTGACCTTCCTGACCGGGTTCTTCGGCATGAACTTCACCTACATGACCGATGAGTTGGAGAGCGGCGTCGTCTTCTGGCTGCTCGCCGTGGGGCTGCAGGCGATCGTGCTGTTCATCGCCCTGTACGTGCTCCACCGCACCCGGATCTGGCGGAAACTGCGCGACGACGGCAATGACGACCGGTGAGCTCCCGGACGCCTCCCGTCTCGGTCCCTCACTACATTGGCCTCATGGAGATCTGGATCAATCCCGCGTGCTCGAAGTGCCGCTCGGCGCTGCATCTGCTGGACGAGGAGGGCGCGCAGTACACCGTGCGCCGGTACCTGGAGGACCCGCCGAACGCGGACGAACTGCGGACGGTGCTGGAGCGGCTCGGGCTGGAGCCGTGGGACATCGTGCGGACGCAGGAGGCCGAGGCGAAGGAGCTCGGGCTGAAGGAGTGGCCGCGGGAGCCGGATGAGCGGGAGCGGTGGATCGGGGCGCTGGCGGCGCACCCGCGGCTGATCCAGCGGCCGATCATCACGGCGGAGGACGGTACCGCGGTGGTCGCGCGGTCCGAGGAGGCGGTCCGGGACGCGCTCGGGCGCGCGTAGGGCGTACGGGGGGCGCACTTGAAGCACTTGGGGCGCGTCTAGAAGACGGAGAGCCCCGTGGCGGTGGTGAACGCGTCGAGGGCGGCCATGGCGCCGACGGAGTTGCCGGCCGAATCGAGGGCGGGGCTCCAGGCGCAGAGGGCGCCCCGGCCCGGCAGGATGGCGAGGATGGCCCCGCCGACGCCGCTCTTGCCGGGCAGCCCCACCCGGTAGGCGAACTCACCAGCCGCGTCGTAGGTGCCGCAGGTGAGCATCACGGCGTTGAGGCGCTTGGCGTCCGTCCGGGACAGCAGGCGGCTGCCGTCGGCGCGCAGGCCGTGGCGGGCGAGGAAGCCGCCGGCGAGGGCGAGGTCGCGGCAGCAGGCCTCCAGGGCGCAGTGGGCGTAGTAGTGCTCCAGAACGCTGTCCACAGGGTTGTGCAGATTGCCGAAGTGCGCGAGGAAGTGCGCGAGGGCGGCGTTGCGGTGCCCGTGGGCGGCCTCGGAGGCGGCGATAGCGGGGGCGGTGGCGACGGCCGCGTTGCCCGACTCGGCGCGCAGCAGTTCGCGTACGGCGCCGGAGGCGTCGCCGGTGAGGGTCTGGAGGGCGTCGGTGACGACGAGGGCCCCGGCGTTGATGAAGGGGTTGCGGGGGATGCCCTGCTCGGTCTCCAGCTGGATGAGGGAGTTGAACGGGTTGCCGGACGGCTCGCGGCCGACGCGGCGCCACAGGGCGTCGCCGCCGTGGTGGAGCGCCAGGGCGAGCGTGAAGACCTTGGAGACGCTCTGGACGGAGAACGGCGTGGTGTCGTCGCCCACGCCGTACACCTCGCCGTCGCTGGTGGCGAGGGCCATGCCGAAGGCGCCGGCGTCGGCGGCCGCGAGCGCGGGGATGTAGTCGGCGACCTTGCCGCGGCCGAGTACGGGGAGGGCCGCGGCCATGGCCTGATCGAGGAAGCGCTGGTAGTCCACCGGGCCATTGAACCCGGGAGGCTACTCGACCGGCACACCCTTCGGCCCCTTGATCCTCTTCATGATCATCTGAGAGTTGACCTCGCTCACGCCCGGCAGGGCGATCAGCTTCTCGGTCCAGAAGCGCTCGTAGGCGTCGCTGTCGGCCACCGCGATGCGCAGCAGGCAGCCGGGCGCGCCGTAGAGCCGGTAGGCCTCGACGATGTCGGGGATGGCCCGCACCTGCTCCTCGAAGGACGCGACGGACTCGCGGTCGCGGCGCACCTCGACCGAGGCGAAGACCTCGAAGCCGCGGCCGACGGCGGTGGGGTCGACCACCGCCCGGTAGCTCTGGATCACCCCGTCCTCCTCCAGCTGGCGCACGCGGCGCAGGCACGGGGAGGGGGTGAGGCCGACCCTTGCGGCCAGCTCCTGGTTGGTGAGCCGGCCGTCCGCCTGGAGCTCACGCAAGATTCTTCTGTCGATGGCGTCCACAGGGGCGATACATACCACACTCAGCCGATCTACGCGGGCTGATTGGCAATCCGATTCCAGGGTTCAGCGCATATCCTTGCCGTGGTGGATCGGGTGAACACACGAGCGAGGGAAACGTGAAGCACATCGTCGTGATCGGCACCGGCGGCACGATCGCCAGCCGGTGGCAGGGGGCCGGGTACGCGGCCGAGGCCGCCGGCCACGAGGTGCTGGCGGCGGGCGCGGTTCCCGAAGGCGTCGAGGTGACCGTACGGGATTTGTTCACCGTGAACAGCTCCCGGCTGACCTCCGCCCACCAGCTGGAGCTGCTGCGGACGGTCCACGAAGTGCTGGCCGACCCCGCCGTGGACGGCATCGTGGTGACGCACGGCACCGACACCATGGAGGAGTCCGCCTTCCTGCTGGACCTTTACCACGACGACCGGCGCCCGGTGGTCCTCACCGGCGCTCAGCTGCCCCTGGACTCCGTGGACGGGGACGCGGCGGGCAACCTCTACGACGCGCTGCTGACCGCCGCGACCGGCGGGGGCATCGGCGTCGTCATCGCCTTCGGCGGCTTCGTGCACGCCGCCCGGGGCACGGTCAAGGCGCACACCCTGGACGTCCAGGCCTTCGCCGACCCCTCCGGACGGCCGCTGGGCCGGGTGAAGTTCGGCGAGATCGCCTGGGGCAGGCCGCAGCCGCGGGCCGCGGCGCTGCCGCCGCCGGACGCCGCCGCGAAGGCGCCGCGCGTCGACGTGGTGATGCACCACGTGGACGCCGACCCCGTGCTCTTCGAGGCCGCGCTGGGGGCCGGCGCCGAGGGCATCGTGCTGGTCGGCACCGGCGCGGGCAACGCCACGCCCGAGTTCGTGGCGGCGGTGCGCCGCGCGGTGGAGGCCGGTGTGCTGGTCGCCGTGAGCACCCGGGTTGCGGCCGGGCCGGTGGCCCCGATGTACACCGGGGGCGGGGCGGTGGACCTCGCCGCGGCCGGCGCCGTGCTGGCCGGGACGCTGCGCGCGGGGCAGGCCCGTATCGCCGTGCTGGCGGCGCTGCTGTCCGCGGAGGGCCCCGAGGAGCGGGCCGCCGCGCTGCGCCGCATCATCGGGGCTGCCGAGGACCGCACGCCGGCCGTCGCCTGACTCCACGTCACCCGGCGTGGCCACCACGCCGGGTGACGCGTCAGAGGTTTATCTGGTTGATGGTGTCGGCCAGTGAGTCGAGAAACTTGTTGATCGCCGGGGCCATGCCCGTGGAGGCAAGGAAGAAGCCGAAGAGCGCGGCCACGATGGCCGGCCCGACTTTGAGCGACTTGCCCCGTATCAGGACGATCATGATGATCGCCAACAACAGCACCACGGACAGGGAGATGGCCACTGGGGATCACATCCTCGGTCTGACGCCTCACCGTTCCGGGGGGAGCCACGGCGGCCACACCCCCGCGACGTCCATCGTGCCACCTGCCGCCGACACCGTGACCCCGCGGGACACACCCTTCCCCGCGCGCCGGGGTCGCACACCTGTGACGTATGGCATCGCGATCACTTCCGAACACTTCCGGTGAGTCGAATCTCGCAATTGCAGGGCACGTTCGAGTGAATTTCCCCCAAGCTATTTCCCCACACACTCACTTGCCACACAAACGATCATCAAAAAACCTGCACAGACGTCAACTCGTCTGCCGATTCGCCCCCTTCAACCGTTATATGACCACCCATAGCGTCACAGACCGGACAGCGGCATGACACCTGCATTCCCGGGTAGCAGCGCCGCAACCCGCATTCCGCCCCCAAATTTACTCAGCCAGAGGCGCCCGCTATGGTGCATCGAATGTTCCAGCCCCCCAGCACGAACACCCTGTCCCCCGGCAGGAACCGGACCGGGAATTCCGTCCTCCCGACTCCGCGCAAGGAGAGCTCCACCGCACCCGGGACCCGGCAGGCCGCTCCCGCCGCGTCCTCCCCGCCCTCCGCCGGGCGGGACCCGTTCTTCGACAACGCCAAGTACCTCGCCATCGTGCTCGTCGCGATGGGCCACGCCTGGGAACCGCTCATCGGGCGCAGCAGGGCGGCCGGCGCGCTCTACACCCTCGTGTACGCGTTCCACATGCCGGCCTTCATCCTCATCTCCGGCTACTTCTCACGGAGTTTCGACGCCCGCCCGGACCACGTCAGGAAACTGATCAGCGGCGTCGCCGTCCCCTACGTCCTCTTCGAGATCGCCTACTCCCTCTTCAGGGACTGGGCCGACGAGGGATCGGCGCAGCCGATCAGCCTGCTCGACCCCTGGTACCTCACCTGGTTCCTGATCGCCCTCTTCGTCTGGCGGCTGACCTCGCCGATCTGGCGGATCGTCCGGCAGCCGGTGGCGGTCGCCCTGCTGATCGCGGCCTCGGCCTCCGTATCCCCCGGCATCGGCGACGACCTGGAGCTCCAGCGCGTCCTGCAGTTCCTGCCGTTCTTCGTGCTCGGCATGTGCCTGAAGGCCGAGCACTTCCGCCTCGTCCGGCGCCGGGTGGTGCGCGTGCTGTCCGTCCCCGTGGGCCTCGCCGCGCTGGTGTGCGCCTACTGGGTGGTGCCGCGGATGGACCGGGCCTGGCTCTACCACCGCGCGAGCGCCCAGGAGCTGGGCGCGCCCTGGTGGACGGGGCCGATCATGACGCTGGCGCTGTTCTGCTGCTCCCTGGCGCTGACGGTGTGCTTCTTCGCCTGGGTGCCGCGCCGCCGCACGTGGTTCACGGCCCTGGGGGCCGGCACGCTTTACGGCTACCTGCTGCACGGCTTCCTCGCCAAGGGCTCCCGCTTCGGCGGCTGGTACGACCACGACTGGATCCACACCCCGCTGGGCCGGATCGCGGTGACCGCGATCGCCGCCGTGGTGGTCACCGCGCTGTGCTCGCCGCCGGTGCAGCGGGTGTTCCGGTTCGCGATGGAGCCGAGGATGTCCTGGGCGTTCCGGCCGCTGCCTAGTCCCGGCACACGATGAGCAGGGCGCGGTCGTCGTTGACGTCCTTGGCGACCGCCTCGATCAGCTGCCACGCCGCGCCGCGGAAGCCGTGCGCGACATAGCGGTCGGCCTCACCGATCAGCCGGTCGATGCCCTCGGTGAGGTCGCGGCCGGACGCCTCGACGAGGCCGTCGGTGAAGAGCAGCAATACGTCGCCGGAGCGCAGGGTGCCCTTCACACTGTCGAACTCGGCGCCGTCGTACACCCCCAGCAGCGGGCCCTCGGCCGCCTTCTCCTCCCAGCGGCCGGTGCCCGCGCTGAGCTGCATGCCGGGCAGGTGGCCCGCCGACAGAAGCTCGTAGTCGCCGGTCTCCAGATCCAGCACCAGGTGGACGGAGGTGGCGAAGCCCTCGTCCCAGTTCTGCCGCAGCAGATAGCCGTTGGCGGCGGTGAGGAAGGCGTGCGGCGGCAGCGACCCGAGCAGGCCGCCGAAAGCCCCGGACAGCAGCAGGGCGCGGGAGCCGGCGTCCATGCCCTTGCCGGACACGTCGGTGAGGACGGCCTCCAGGATCCGCCCGCCCGAGGTGCGGGTGGCCACCACGAAGTCGCCGGAGAAGGACTGCCCGCCGGCCGGCCGCAGCGCCATCTCGGCGTGCCAGCCGTCCGGCAGCCGCGGCAGCCGGCTCTGCACCCGGATGCGTTCGCGCAGGTCGAAGAGCATCGTGCCGCCGCGCATCCAGGGCACGCCGACCCGGGCGCGGAACTGCGCGACGATCAGCCCGGCCAGCGCCACCGCCGCCACCACCAGGACCGTGCCCGGGGTCACCCGGCCCACGCCCTCGCGGTACGGACCGAGGACGGCGGACTCCACGACCATCGCGGCGGCGGAGGCCCCGTACAGCAGCAGGAGGCTGGAAGGGCGCAGCAGCAGGCCGCCGACGAGGACGGGCAGCACCAGCGTGGTGGGCGGGCACCACTGCGGGGCCAGCACCGTGCCCCAGGCGATCAGCGGGACGCTGATCGTCAGGACGGTCAGGGCGAGCCAGTCGGCGGCGTCCCCGCGGAAGTAGTCCACGGCGGATTTGCGCAGGCCGACCCGGGCCCGGTGGACCGTCCTGCGCCACCGGGCCCCGAATCCGTCTCCTACCGGGCGTCGTGCCATGTTCCCGGCGACCCTATCCACCCTCACCCGTTCTCCGCATGGGAGGTGCCCCTCATGGTGCGCCGATTCGCCGCCACGACCGGCGAAAACCGGTCGCTCGCCGGTGGGGCGACTGATAGGCAGGTCACATGACGGTGGAGTTGCGGGTTCTCGAGTCCGAACAGTGGGACGAGTGGTTCAGCAAGCTGGAACGGGCGTTCGGCGGCGCGGTCAGTCCGGCGGAGGAGCGTGATTTCGACCGCGGGGTCACCGAACTCGCCCGGTCGATCGCCGCCTGGGACGGCGAGGAGATCGTGGGCACCGCGGGGGCGTTCTCCTTCCGGATGACCGTGCCCGGGGGCGCCGTGGTCCCCGCGGCCGGCGTCACCATGGTCAGCGTCGCCTCGACGCACCGCCGCCGCGGCCTGCTGACCTCGATGATGCGGCGGCAGCTGGACGAGGTGCGCGAGCTGGGCGAGCCGCTGGCGGTGCTGACGGCGTCCGAGCCGGGGATCTACGGCCGGTACGGCTACGAGGTCACCACGCGCCAGATGATCCTGGACGTCGACACCCTGCGCGCGGGCCTCACCGTGCCGCCGGGCGCCGACGACGTCACGCTGCGCTTCGCCGACCCCGAGGAGGCGCTGGCGGTCTGCGAGGCGGTCTACGCGCGGCTCGTCCCGACCCGGCCGGGCATGCTGGAACGGCGGCCGAACTGGGAGCGCAGGGGCGTGGTCGACCCGGAGGCGCATCGGGACGGCGCCTCGAATCTGCTGTGCGTGGTCGCCGAGCGCGACGGAGAGGTGCGGGGCTACGCGCGGTACGCGGTGAAGTCCGCCTGGAACGCGGGCGGCCCCGACGGCACGGTGGTCCTGCGCGACCTGGAGGCGCTGGATCCGGACACATGCGCCGCGCTGTGGCGATACCTCTTCGGCATCGACCTGACCTGCCGGATCACCTCCCGCAACCGGCCCGCCGACGACCCGGTACTGCACCTGGTCGACGACGTCCGCCGCTGCGGCGTGCGCTTCAAGGAGGGCATGCTGCTGCGCCCGGTCGAGGTGGGCGCGGCCCTGGGGGCCCGCACCTACGCGGCTCCGGTGGACGTCGTGCTGGAGGTCTCGGACGCCTTCTGCCCGTGGAACGAGGGCCGCTGGCGGCTCAGCGGCGACACCAAGGGCGCCTCGTGCGAGCGCACGGCCGACCCCGCGGACCTGGCGCTGTCGGTGCGCGAGCTGGGCGCGGCCTACCTGGGCGACGTCTCGCTCACCGCGCTGGCACGGGCCGGCCGGGTTCGGGAGCTGCGCCAGGGCGCGCTGCGGGAGGCCGCGGTGGCCTTCGGCGGCGACGTCGCCCCCTGGCTGCCGCACGGCTTCTAGACCGGATCAGGTGCCTGCCTCACGGCCGGACCGCGGCGGGCCGGACCCGGCACCCCGCGGTCGGGCCGGCGGGCCGCTCCCCCGCACGGCCCTCCCCCGACCGGCCCCGCGCCGCTTGCGGACCCCGTCCCCACCGACTGGCCTGGGGGGACGGGGCCGACGACGCCGGCCCCGCGGAGGTGTCCGGTCGAGCGACGGGGAGGAATCGTCATGCTCAAGGGTTTCAAGAACTTCCTGCTGCGCGGCGACGTCGTCATCATCGCGGTGGGCCTGATCGTCGCCCTGGCGTTCAGCACGCTGATCCTGTCGTTCACCACCAACGTGATCAACCCGATCATCGCCCGTGCCCAGGGCGGGTCGTCACCCGGCCTCGGCTGGCAGCTCGGCAGGCCGGGCAACAGCAGGACCTATCTGGATCTCGGATCCTTCATCTCCACGCTGATCTACTTCGTGATCTTCATGGCGGTCGTCTACTTGGTGATCATCGTCCCGTACAAGGCCTACCAGGCACGGCGGGGCGTCACGGTGTTCGGCGATCCCGGCCCGGTCAGGACCTGCCCGGAGTGCCTGTCCGAGGACATCCCCGCCGCCGCCCGCAAGTGCCGCTACTGCGGCAGCGGCCAGACCGTCGCCCCGTAACCGGGTACGGCACCGCACGGCGGAACTCGGCCCGGCGGATCGGGTCTCAGCCGCGGGCGGGCTGGCAGGCGGGGCACCAGAAGAGGTTGCGCGCCACCAGGGATGCGGTGCGCACCTCGGTACCGCAGATGTGGCACGGCATGGTGGCGCGGCGGTAGACGTAGACCTCGCCGCCGTGGTCGTCGACGCGCGGGGGACGGCCCATGGCCTCGGGGGTGTGCTCGGGGCGCACGGTGTCGATGCGGTTGTTCCGCACTCCCTGGCGCATCAGGGCCACCAGATCGGCCCAGATCGCGTCCCACTGCGCGCGGCCCAGGTCCCGTCCCGCGAGGTACGGGTCGATCCCGTGCCGGAAGAGGACCTCGGCGCGGTAGACGTTGCCGACGCCCGCGACGACCTTCTGGTCCATGAGCAGCGCGGCGATGCTGGTGCGGCTGCGCGCTATGCGGGCCCAGGCGCGCTCGCCGGTGTCGGCGGACCGCAGCGGGTCCGGGCCGAGCCGGTCGTGTATCGCCTGCTTCTCGGCGTCGGTGATCAGCTCGCAGGCCGTCGGCCCGCGCAGGTCGGCGTGGTGCTCGTCGGTGGCCAGGCGGAGCCGGACCTGCCCGACGGGGGCGCCGCCCGGGCCGGTGCCGAAGCCGAACTTCCCGTACAGGCCCAGGTGGACGTGGACCCAGCCGGCCGGGCCGAACCCCAGGAAGAGGTGCTTGCCGTGCGCCTCCGCGGTCTCCATCACGGTGCCGTCCAGGAGGGCGGCGCCGTCGGAGAACTTGCCCTGCGGACTGCCCGCGCGGACCACGCGGCCGCCGAAGCGTTCCTCGTGGTCCGCGGCGAGCCGGTGGATCGTATGCCCCTCGGGCATGCCCGGATCAGCCCTCCTGCGGGTGGTGGGCCGGGACCGGGGGCAGCTCGCCGGTGGTCTCGTAGGCGGAGAGCATGTCGATGCGGCGGGTGTGGCGCTGCTCACCCGAGTACGACGTGCCGAGGAAGACCTCGACGAACTTGGTGGCCTCGTCCGTGGTGTGCATGCGGGCGCCGATGCTCACGACGTTGGCGTTGTTGTGCTCGCGGCCGAGCGTCGCCGTCTCCTGGCTCCAGGCGAGCGCGGCGCGCACGCCCTTGACCTTGTTGGCGGCGATGGCCTCGCCGTTGCCGGAACCGCCGATGACGATGCCGAGGGCGTCGGGGTCGGCGGCGGTGCGCTCGGCGGCGCGCAGGCAGAACGGCGGGTAGTCGTCCTGGGCGTCATAGATGTGCGGGCCGCAGTCGACGGGCTCGTGGCCGTTGGCCCTGAGCCATTCCACGAGGTGGTTCTTGAGTTCGAAGCCGGCATGGTCGGAGCCGAGGTACACGCGCATACGGACGAGTGTGGCACGGCCACGCTGGGCGACATGCCGTGGGTGTTCGGTGAGGGGGATTTGAGCTTGATTTGAGAGTGAAACAACAAAACGGAATCAAAGGTTCCCCGCTCGCGTCGAAGCCTGTTTCATGCCACCCCATGAGTACACGTCCCCCCACCCCTGTGGCCGACTCCACCGCTCCGGCTCACGAAGCCGCGACGGAGGCGCAGGACGGCTCGGGCCTGAAGGCCGGGCTCAAGAACCGCCATCTGTCGATGATCGCGATCGGCGGCGTGATCGGCGCCGGTCTCTTCGTCGGCTCCGGGTCCGGCATCGCAGCCGCAGGCCCCGGCATCCTCCTGTCGTACGCCCTCGTCGGCGTCATGGTCGTCTTCGTCATGCGCATGCTGGGCGAGATGGCCGCCGCGAACCCCACGTCCGGCTCCTTCTCGGCCTACGCCGACCGCGCGCTGGGCCGCTGGGCCGGCTTCTCCATCGGCTGGCTGTACTGGTTCTTCTGGGTCGTGGTGCTGGCCGTCGAGGCGACCGCGGGTGCCAAGATCCTGGAGGGCTGGGTCCCGGCCGTGCCGCAGTGGGGCTGGGCGCTGATCGTGATGGTCGTGCTGACCGCGACCAACCTGGCCTCGGTGGCCTCGTACGGCGAGTTCGAGTTCTGGTTCGCCGGGATCAAGGTCGTCGCCATCGCCGGCTTCATCGTGCTCGGCGCGCTCGCGATCTTCGGTGTGCTCCCCGGCGCGCACGAGGGCACCGCGGGCCTGAGCAACCTCACCGAGCACGGCGGCTTCCTGCCCAACGGCCCGGGCAAGATCCTCACCGGTGTGCTGCTGGTCGTGTTCTCCTTCATGGGCAGCGAGATCGTCACCCTGGCCGCCGGCGAGTCCGCCGACCCCGAGCGCGCGGTCACCAAGGCGACCAACAGCGTGATCTGGCGGATCGGCGTCTTCTACCTGGGCTCGATCTTCATCGTGGTGTCGCTGCTGCCGTGGAACGACCCGTCGATCACCAAGGACGGCTCCTACGTCGCGGCGCTGAACACGATCGGCATCGCGCACGCCGGCCAGATCATGAACGTGATCGTGCTCACGGCCGTGCTGTCCTGCCTCAACTCCGGCCTCTACACCGCCTCGCGCATGGCCTTCTCGCTCGGGCAGCGCGGTGACGCGCCGAAGGCGTTCGCCCGCACCTCCAAGCGCGGTGTGCCGCAGGCGGCGATTCTCGGCTCCGTCGTCTTCGGCTTCGTCGCGGTCTTCTTCAACTACAAGTACCCCGACACCGTCTTCCTCTTCCTGCTCAACGCCTCCGGCGCGATCGCGCTGTTCGTGTGGCTGGTGATCTGCTTCTCCCAGCTGCGCATGCGCAGGATCATCCTGCGGGAGGCCCCGGAGCGGCTTCGGGTGCGGATGTGGCTGTACCCGTATCTGACCTGGGCGACGATCGCGATGATCGTCTTCGTGCTGGGCTACATGCTCACCGACACCTCCGACGGCGGTGGCCGGGACCAGGTGGTCGTCTCGGTGCTGGTGGGGCTCGGCGTGGTCGCCATCGCGGTGGTGCGACAGGTGCTTCACAAGGGCCGGAAGGAGTCCGTCACCGGGTCGTAGGCGGACTCGGCGGACTCAGCGGCAGCCGCGTACCAGATGTTCAGCTGGTACGACTTGCCTCCCCCGGTGAAGCCGAGCCGCCGCGCCCTCCAGGGCGCACCGGCCTGAGTGAAGGAGTACTCCCGCACGACGGTGCCAGGGTGGTGGCCCGGGAGAACGGCGGACACCTCGGCGAGCCCGAGTCCCTCCGCCCCGGCGCGCTGCCGGGCACCGGCGCCCCCGACCGCACGGTCGTCCTGGCGCTGGGCGGCGGCCTGTTGCCGGCGGCGGGCGGCGCGGGGCTGTGGCCCACCCGGCGCCGGCCGGCGGCACGGCACTGACGGAAAACGGGTGGGGGCGGGGCCGTGGCCCCGCCCCCACCCGGGTGCGTCAGGTCGCGCGGGGTCAGCCGCGGCGGCCGACGAGCTTCCACGCGGCGGGCAGCGCACCCATCGCGAGGGCCGCCTTGAGCGCGTCCCCGATGAGGTACGGGGTGAGGCCGAGAGAGACGGCCTGGCCCGGCGTCAGGTGCGCGGCCAGCGCGAGGTAGGGGACGCCCACGGCGTAGGTGACGGCGCTGCCCACCGCCATGGCGCCCGCCGTCCGCCACACGCTGCGGTCCGCGCCGCGCCGGGCCAGCGCGCCCACGACCGCGGACGCCAGCGCCATGCCGAGGATGTAGCCGAAGCTCGGCGCCGCCGCACCGGACGCCCCGCCCGCGAACCAGGGCACCCCGGCCACGCCGGCCACCGCGTACAGCGCGAGCGCCAGGAAGCCTCGGCGCGCGCCTAGGGCGGTGCCCACCAGCAGCGCGGCGAACGTCTGGCCCGTCACCGGCACCGGGGACCCGGGCACCGGCACCGACAACTGCGCGGCCAGGCCGGTCAGCACGGCGCCGCCGGCCACGAGGGCCACGTCGCGCAGCCGCGACGCGGGGATGAGGTCGGCGAGGACCGGGTGGGTCCGTACGGCGGAAGCGGCGGGAACTGCGCTGGCCATCGGGTGACTCCGCGGGATGAGGGTCGGTTCGGGACACCGTGACGTTAACCCGCGGGGCCCTCGCCGATCATCGTCCGCCGATCACAAAGGCCTGATCACAGCGTTGGTCGCCTTCCTACAAGTCAGGGGCGCCGGGCGTGAGCTTCGTCACGGGAGCCTCTGTGGGGACTCTCCAATCGGTGCCGGCGCGGCGCTCCCGGTGACGCGCGGCGCCGCTCCGGCGCGTGCGATCGGGCCTCCTATGCTGCCCGCATGAGCGCTCCGTCACCCTCCCGCGTCGGCGTCGTCGGTGAGGTCCTCGTCGACCTGCTGTGGCGTTCCGGGGAGCGGCAGGTCACCCCGCTCCCGGGGGGCAGTCCGGCCAATGTGGCGGTGGGCCTGCACCGGCTCGGGCGGCCCACCACCCTCGTCACCACGTGGGGCGACGACCCGCCCGGTGAGCTGGTGCGGGCCCATCTGGAGTCGACGGGGGTCGAGGTCGTACGGGCCGCGAGCCCGGCCGGACGCACCACGCTGGCGATGGCCTACGTGGACCGGGACGGCTCCGCCTCCTACGACTTCCTGGCGGCCTGGGACCCGGAGCAGCTGTCGGTTCCCGCGGACACCGGGGTGCTGCACACCGGTTCGCTCGCCGCGGTGGTCGAGCCGGGCGCCACACGGGTGCTGGAGCTCTGCCGCGACCTGCACGCCCTGCCGGGCCGCACCGTCGTCGCCGACCTCAACGTGCGGCCCGCCGTCCAGCCGGACCGGCTCGCCTACCGCCGGGCGTGTCTGCGGCTGGCCGGAGTCACGGACGTGGTCAAGGCGAGCGACGCCGACCTGGCCTGGCTCTTCCCGCGGCTCGACCCGGCCGAGGCGGCGCGGGTGCTGCTCGCGGAGGGGCCCCGGCTCGCGGTCGTCACCCTGGGCGCGGACGGCGCGTTCGCGGTGACCGACGACACCCTCGTACGGGTCGAGGCGCCGGAGGTGGCCGTCGTCGACACCATCGGCGCGGGTGACGCCTTCCAGGCGGCGCTGCTCGACGCGATCGCCGGCTCGGGCGTCCCCGCCTCGGCGCAGGGGCTCACCGCCGTGCTGGAGCGCTGTGTCACGGCCGCCGCGCTCAACTGCACGCGGGTGGGCGCCGATCCGCCCTCGCGCGCGGAACTGGACGCGGCGCTCGGGCCGGCGCAGTAGCAGCGGCGCGGCCGCCCGTCCCGGCGGGCCCACGGTCCGACCCGCGGGAAAATGCCGGGCCGCAGGACCGGGGCGCTGGTTACCCTCGCGGCATGGACGAGGCACGGCTGACCGGACAGGTACTCATCTTCGACGCGGACGACACGTTGTGGGAGAACAACGTGGTCTTCGAGCGGGTCATAGCGGACTTCCTGGACTGGGTGGACCATCCCGTCCTGGACCGCGGCCAGATCAGGGCGCTGCTCGACGAGATCGAGGCGGCGAACGCGGTCACCCACGGCTACGGCAGCAAGGTCTTCCTGCGCAGCCTGGGCGAGTGCCTGGAACGGCTGCGGGAGCGGCCGGTGACGGAGGCGGAGCTCCGGCGGGTGGACGAACTGGCGGTCGCCTTCGTGGAGCACCGGGTGGAGCTGATGCCCGGCGTGGCGAGCACGCTGGAGGAGCTGGGCACCCGGCACGAGTTGCTGCTGCTCACCAAGGGCGACGAGGAGGAGCAGTCGCGCAAGGTGGCGGCCTCCGGAGTGGCGGACCGCTTCCGCGGGGTGCACATCGTCCCGGAGAAGGGCGCGGGGACCTACCGCGCGCTCCTGGCGGAGTACGGCTTCGCGCCGGGCAGGAGCTGGATGATCGGGAACTCCCCGAAGTCGGACATCCTGCCCGCGCGCGAGGCGGGTATGAGCGCGGTGTTCATCCCGAACGTGAACACCTGGGTGCTGGAGCAGTCCGAGCTCGACCCGGCCGACGAGCGCGTGCTGCGGCTGGCGGCCTTCCCCGAACTGCTCCGGCACTTCTGACCCGGCGTCCCCGGGCCCGGAGGATCAGTCGAAGATCGGGCCCTGGTCGCGGGTCCGCTTGATCTCGTAGAAGCCGGGGGTGGATGCGACGAGCAGGGTGCCGTCCCACAGGCGGGCCGCGGCCTCGCCCTTGGGCGCCGGGGTGACGACCGGGCCGAAGAAGGCGATCTGCTCGCCGTCGGCGCCGGGGACCGCGATGACCGGCGTGCCGACGTCCTGGCCGACCTTGGAGATGCCCTCCTGGTGGGAGGCGCGCAGCTCCGCGTCGTAGGCGTCGCTGCGGGCGAAGTCGGCGAGGTCGGCGGGGAGGCCGGCCTCCTCCAGGGCGGCGACGAGGACGTCGTGGTCCTTGTGGCCGAGGCCCTGGTTGTGGATGCGGGTGCCGAGCGCGGTGTAGAGGGGACCGAGCACCTTGCTGCCGTACTTCTGCTCGGCCGCGATGCACACGCGAACCGGGCCCCAGGCCGTGGTCAGGAACTCCCGGTACTGCTCGGGCAGCTCGTCGCGGTTCTCGTTGAGCACCGCGAGGCTCATCACGTGCCACCGCACCTCGACGGGGCGCACCTTCTCCACCTCCAGCATCCAGCGGGAGGTCATCCACGCCCAAGGGCAGGCGGGGTCGAACCAGAAGTCGACTGGGGTCGCCCCCGACGAAGTCGAGGGGAGGGCATTCTCGGCTGAGTTGTCGACTGTGGTCTCGGTCACGGAAATCTCCTCGGGGGCATGACTGATCGGTGCACGGATCAGGGGGAGAACACCGGCGGTCGCCGCGCTCATTCCCACGTGCCGGGGTGCAAGGCCGCGTGCGAAGATGCGTGGCGTCCACAAGACGAGACGAATGGAGACCACGTGCCCGGCGAGAACCTCACGCGTGGCGAGGCCCGAGAGCGGGCACGGCTGCTGGCCGTGGACGGTTACGAGATCGCGCTCGACCTGCGGTCGGCCCTCGTGCCGGAGGAGAAGACGTTCAGGTCCGTGACCACGATCCGCTTCCGCTGCACGGAGCCGGGGGCGGCGAGCTTCGCCGACCTGGTCGCGCCGTCCGTCACGGCGGTGACGCTCAACGGCCGCGAGCTGGACCCGGCGGCGGTCTTCGACGGGGCGCGCATCGCACTGGAGGACCTGGCCGACGAGAACGTGCTGGTCGTGGACGCGCAGTGCGCGTACAGCCGGACGGGCGAGGGCATGCACCGCTTCGCCGACCCGGAGGACGGCGAGGTCTACCTCTACACGCAGTACGAGCCGGCCGACGCGCGCCGCGTCTTCGCCAACTTCGAGCAGCCCGACCTCAAGGCGCCCTTCACCTTCTCCGTGACCGCGCCGGAGTCCTGGGTGGTGCTGAGCAACGAGCGCGCCACCGGGGTCTCGGACGGCGGCGGGACACGGCACTTCGCACCGACCCGCCCGATCTCCACGTACATCACGGCGGTCGTGGCCGGGCCCTACCACATGGTCCACGACACCTACCGGCGCACGCTGCCGGACGGCTCGGAGCTGGAGATCCCGCTGGGCGCCCTGTGCCGCAAGGGCCTCGCGCGGTACTTCGACGCCGACGAGATCTTCACCGTCACCCGGCAGGGCCTGGACTTCTTCCACGACCACTTCGACTACCCGTACCCCTTCGGGAAGTACGACCAGGCCTTCGTCCCCGAGTACAACATCGGCGCGATGGAGAACCCCGGTCTGGTCACCTTCCGCGAGGAGTACGTCTTCCGCGGCAAGGTCACCCAGGCGTCGTACGAGGGCCGGGCCAACGTCATCCTGCACGAGATGGCGCACATGTGGTTCGGCGACCTGGTCACCATGCGGTGGTGGGACGACCTGTGGCTGAAGGAGTCCTTCGCCGACTTCATGGGCGCGTTCTCGCTGGTGGAGGCCACCCGCTACCAGGAGGGCTGGATCACCTTCGCCAACCGCCGCAAGGCCTGGGCCTACCGCGCCGACCAGCTGCCCTCCACGCACCCGGTCACGGCCGACATCCGCGACCTGGAGGACGCCAAGCTCAACTTCGACGGCATCACCTACGCCAAGGGCGCCAGCGTGCTCAAGCAGCTGGTCGCCTATGTCGGACGGGACGCCTTCCTGGAGGGCGCGCGCCGCTACTTCCAGCGCCACGCCTACGGCAACACCGAGCTCGGCGACCTGCTGTCGGTGCTGGCGGAGACCTCGGGGCGCGACATGGGCGAGTGGTCGCGCGCGTGGCTGCAGACCGCGGGAGTCAACTCGCTGACGCCTCAGGTGAGCTACGACGCCGACGGGCGGGTCGCGGAGCTCGCCGTGGTGCAGGAGGCCGCCGCCTCGCACCCCGAGCTGCGCCCGCACCGGGTCGCGGTGGGGCTCTACCGGCGCACCGCGGACGGCACCGTGGAGCGGTACGCGCGCACCGAGACCGACGTCGCGGGCCCGCGCACGGTGGTGGGCGAGCTCGCCGGGGCGGAGCGGCCCGACCTGGTACTGGTCAACGACGACGACCTGACCTACTGCAAGATCCGCTTCGACGAGGACTCCCTGGCGACGGTCCGGGAGCACCTGGGCTCGCTCACCGACCCCATGGCCCGCGCCCTGGCCTGGTCCGCGGTGTGGAACATGACCCGCGACGGGATCATGCCCGCGCGCGACTACCTCGGCCTGGTGCTGCGCTTCGCCGGAGCGGAGACCGACATCGGCGTCCTGCAGGGGCTGCACATGCAGGCCCGTACAGCCCTGAACGACTACGTGGCACCCGAGTGGCGCGAGCAGGGCGCGCGGGACCTGGCGGAGGGCGCGCTGCGCGAGCTGCGCGCGGCGGCACCCGGCAGCGGCCACCAGCTGGCGTGGGCCCGATTCCACGCCGGCGTCGCCTCCGGGGACGCCGGGACGGGAGTGCTGCGCGAGCTGCTCGACGGCACCGAGAAGATCGACGGACTCGACGTGGACCAGGAGCTGCGCTGGGTCTTCCTCGAGGCGCTGGCAGCGGGTGGCGCGGCCGACGAGTCCGTCATCGCGGCGGAGCTGGCCCGCGACGACACCGCGTCCGGCAAGCGGCACCAGGTGCGCTGCCTGGCGGCGCGGCCCTCCGCTGCCGTCAAGGCGCAGTGCTGGGCGACGGTCGTGGAGTCCGACGCACTGTCCAACGCGCTCGTCGAGGCCACCATCGCGGGCTTCGACCAGCCGGGTCAGCGCGAGCTGCTCGCGCCGTACGCGGACCGCTACTTCGCCGCGATCGAGCGGATCTGGGCGGAACGGTCCATCGAGATCGGCATGGCCGTCGTCCGCGGGCTCTTCCCGCACCACCAGGACCGGCCCGCCACGCTCGACGCAGCCGACGCCTGGCTGACCGGGCACACGGACGCGCCGCCCGCGCTGCGCCGGCTGGTCGCCGAGTGCCGCGACGACCTCGCGCGTGCGCTGCGCGCGCAGGAACGGGACGCGGCGGCGGCCGCCGCCTGACGGGTCCCGCCCGGAAGAGAACAGGTGACCGGCCACCCGGACGGCGTACTCCGGGCACCACACGGCCCCGGTTGCGCGGCAGCGCACCCGGGGCCGGGGAGCAGGTGAGAGAGGGGCGGTCATCCGGATAGGTGAAAAATGGCATTCGGCAACCGAACGCCTGAACTTTAGTGCGGAGATGTCCGCATTTGTCAACAGGACGGTAACAGCCGTTAGGCCCCATGAGGGATGCGGGAATTCACCCGCCATGAACCACAACATCCCCCTCAGCCCCCGTCCCCTCGACCACCTCTCCCGTACGCGGCCGGCCGTGCTGACGGCACGGCAACTGCGGGAGCACGGTGTGACCCCCGAGACGCTGGCCGCGCGCTGCCGCCCCGGCGGCCCCTGGCAGGAGGTCCTGCCCGGGGTGTACGTGCTGCACCGGGGGCGGCCCACGGGTGACGAGCGGGTGCGGGCGGCCCTGCTCTACGCGGGCCGCGAGGCGATGGTCACCGGCCTGGCGGCGCTCGCGCTGCACCGGTTCGCCTCGGTGCCGCCCTTGGTCGGCCTGGACCGGATCGACCTGCTGGTGGCACGGCAGCGCCGGCTGCGCGCGGTCGGCGACGTGGGGCTCGTACGGGCGCAGGCGCTGCCCCGCCCGCGGGAGGTGCAGGGCGTGCCGTGCGCGCCGCTGCCCCGGGCGGTGGCGGACGCGGTGGAGGAACTGGACGACGCCGAGGCGGTACGCCAGGTGCTGACCGAGGCGGTGCGCGGCGGCCACTGCGAGGCGACGGCGCTGGTCGGGGAGGTGAGCCGGGCGCGCCTGCTGTCCAGGCCGCACGTGGTCGAGGCCGTGGACGCGCTGCTGGCCGAGGGCCGCGCTCTCGCCGAGAGCCGGCTGTACGCCATGGTGCGCTGCTTCGGGCTTCCGGACCCGCTGTGGAACGTGGACCTGCGGCTGCCGGGCGGACCGCACCTGGGCGGCGTGGACGCCTACTGGCCGGAGCACGCCGTCGCGGTGGAGATCGACGCGCGCGTGCCCCGGTACGGCGGACGGCACGACGAGGACGCCCTGTCGGCCGAGTGCACCCGCAGGCGCGAGCACCTGGAGCGGCTGGGCATCTCCGTCGTGCACATCACACCGCGCAAGCTCCGGGAGTCCCTGGAGCAGCAGGCCACCGTCGTCCGCACGGCCCTGATGGCCGCCTGCGACCGCGATCCCGCCTCGTGGGTCGTGGTGCTGCCGCGGTGAGCGGCGGGGTCAGCGCTTCTTCAGCAGCAGTTCGACATTGCGGTCGCCCGGCTCGCCGGCGAGGGTCCTGTTGCCCCCCGGGGCGTTGCTGGAGAGCTCGCGGTAGAGCGCGGCGAGGCCGGTCTGCGACAGGTCGGAGAAGTCGGTCCGGTACGGGGCCGCGGACTCCACGAGGGCGCAGTGCAGGGAGAGCGTGCCGTCGTGGTTGTCCGCCAGCTCGATGACCCGGGCCAGCTGCGGGTGGTCGACGTGGGAGGCGGTGGAGACCTCCCAGAAGGAGCCGCGGGGGACGATCTTGTTCCGGTGGCTGTGGCCGTTGATCCACGCCGCCACTTGCGGTGCCGGCCGAGCAGGGCGAGCACCTCGTCGCCGCCGTGCCGGCGCTCGGCGGGGGGCCCGGGGTCGCGGACCGGATTGGTCATCGCCAGCTGGGGTGGTGGCTGAAGACCAGGACGGTGTCGTCGGCGTGGGCGGTGAGCGTCCGGTCCAGCCACTTGAGCCGGCTCGTGCCGAGGGAGCCGCGGTAGTCGCCGCCGCGGCCGGTGGTGTCCAGGCTGACCCCGACCACGTCGCCGGAGATCCGGAAGGTGTAGTGGAGGCGGTCGGCCGCGAGGTCGGCCGGTGTGCAGCCGTGGCCGACCGGGCCTGCGCCGGTGTTCGCGGGGCCGGGGTGGGCGGCGATGTACTGGTGCGGGGTGACCGGAGCGCGGCGCTCGTCGGGGGTGACGCTGCGGGCGGAGCGCTTGTTGCGGTTCCAGGCCTCGCGGAAGCGGGTGCCCTTGGGGTCGGGCCCCTTGCGCAGGGCCGCGTTGACGGAGGCGGCCTCGGCGGGGGGCAGCCAGAACAGATTGCGTGAGCCGACCGCGAGGTCGTGGAAGAAGGACGAGGCCGCATAGGAGCCCCCGTACAGCTGGTCGTGGTTGCCGATGGTGGAGTGCCACGGGACGCGCAGACCGGGGATGTTGAGCTCACGGATCGCGGCGGCCAGCCGGGGGTGGCCGAGCGCCTTGTCGGCGTCCCGCAGCGCGGCGTCCGGCTGCCAGAAGCCCTTCGGCTCGGAGTCCTGGACGCCCTCGTAGTGGCCTGGGTCGCCGGAGTCGGGGGTGAGCCGGCCACCGCTCATCACCTTCAGGAACCAGTCCAGTTCGATGCGCGAGTTGTTGTCGGTGTTGTCCCCGGTGGTCATCACGAAACCGATGGGCGCGCCGGTGGCGGGCCCGTTCCGCAGCGCGTTGACCCGTTCCACGAGGGAGATCGCGCCGGCGTTGGCGAGCGCCTCCTGGGGCCGCCAGCGGCGGGGGTCGCGGAGCGCAGGAACGCGTACCGCTGGGGGTTCTGCACGTCGGTGAGGTGCAGGTCGGTGAAGTGCACGAAGCAGGAGAGCGTCGTACGGCGCCCGGCGCGGCCGCTCCTGGCGGCCGCCAGTTCGGTGCGGACGACCCGCCGCCAACCGGGCCCCTCGGCCAGCCGGCGGTAGCCGCCGCTGCCGCGCGGGGCCGCCACGAAGTGCAGGGCCGTACCCGCGGTGAACGGCGCGGTCGCGCCGGGTGTGCCGGGCGCGGTGGGTGCGGCGGACGTGGACGGCGCGCCGGGGGCGGCGCCCGCGGGCGGCCCGGCGAGCGGGGGCACCGCTGTCGCGTCGCCGGAACCGGGGACGAACGCGACGGCGAGTCCCGTACCCAGGGCGGTCGCGCCCGGAGCGATCGGGAAGTTGCGGCGGTTGAGGGCGGAGGCGGCGGACGCGGGGCCATGCATGACGAGTTCCCCTCCCGGTGGGCGGCGACTGCGGCGGCACATCGTCGAAGTGCGGCGTTCACCGGGATCGTTGGCATCCGGGATGGCCTGCGGTGCAACGGAAACGGAACGCCCGGCACCCATCTCCGGACATGGATCAGCAGTCCTCCTGCCGGTCGCCGGCGGCGGTCCCACGGTGACCGGACGCTCATCCGGCGTTCAACAACCGCCGTGGCGCCCTTGGGCTCCGCGCGTCGCGGAAGGCACCGAAGGGCCTTGCGCAATGGGCCGATTCAGGGCGCTTCGCACCCGTGTGCCCGGGCGAGCTCTTGACGTATTCGCGTCATGTCGGTCTTACGCCATCTTCCACACTCCCCAACAACCCCCCAGATGGCGCAATGTGTCGGTCAACTGGCGCCCAAATCTTGAACAGGATGCCCATGTCTCTCGATCACATACGCGGGAAGAGACGCGTGGTCCGTGTCGCGCTCGCGGCGGGCCTGGTGGCCGCGCTGACCGCGACCGGAATCTCCGCGTCGACCGCTTTCGCCGACACGACCGGCGACCCCGCGGACGCGGCGGTGAAGACCGCCGGCGACAAGCTCGGCGCGGCCGACGCCGAACTGCTCGCCGAGGCCAAGGCCGGCGGCGACAAGAACGTCACCCTCATGATCGCTACCCGGAAGGGCTCCACCGAGCAGGTCTCGCAGGAGCTCGACGCGCTCAAGGGCGCCTCGGTGGACCGGACCTACGACAACCTCGGCTACGTCCGCGCCACCGTTCCGACGGGCAAGGCGGACGCGGCGATCGCGGCGGCGCAGAAGCTGTCCACGGTGCAGGCGATCGACCTCAAGCAGGAGATCGTTCTCGACGACCCCAGCCCCGCGGCCGACCGCGCCACGGGCGCCTCGTCAATGGGCCACGGCAGCACCACCTACCCGGGTCCCGACGCGAAGACCCCGGCGAAGAACCCCTACCAGCCGGCGTTCGAGACCGGCGCGGTGGACTTCGTCAAGGACAACCCGAAGGCCGACGGCCGCGGCATCACCATCGGCATCCTCGACTCGGGCGTGGACCTCGGCCACCCGGCGCTGCAGAAGACCACGACCGGCGAGCGCAAGATCGTCGACTGGGTCACCTCGACCGATCCGATCCTGGACGGCGACGCCACGTGGCGCCGGATGACCAACGGCCCGACCGTGACCGTGGGCACCCGGACCTGGACCGCGCCCGACGCCTCGCAGCAGGTCAGCGTGTTCCGCGAGTCGGCCACCGTCGGCGGCGACATGGCCGGTGACCTCAACCGGGACGGCGACACCACCGACATCTGGGGCCTGCTCTACGACCCGGCCAAGGGCACCGTCCGGCTGGACCTGAACGACAACGGCGACTTCACCGACGACGCCGAGATGAAGCCGTACAAGGACGGCTTCCAGATCGGCTACTTCGGCACCGACGACCCCGCCACGGCCATCTCCGAGCGGATCCCCTTCGTGGTCGAGATCCGCAAGGACGTCCCGACGGACCCGTACGGCGGCACCTGGGTCGGCAAGAAGGCCGACTTCGTCAACATCGGCGTCATCGAGTCCGAGCACGGCACCCACGTCGCGGGCATCACCTCCGCCAACGGCCTGTTCGGCGGCAGGATGAACGGCGCCGCCCCGGGCGCGAAGATCGTGTCGTCCCGTGCCTGCACCTGGTCCGGCGGCTGCACCAACGTCGCGCTGACCGAGGGCATGATCGACCTGGTGGTCAACCGCGGTGTGGACATCGTCAACATGTCCATCGGCGGCCTCCCCGCGCTGAACGACGGCAACAACGCCCGCGCGCAGCTGTACACCCGCCTCATCGACGAGTACGGCGTGCAGCTGGTCATCTCGGCCGGAAACAGCGGTCCCGGTGCCAACACCATCGGAGACCCGGGCCTGGCCGACAAGGTCCTGAGCGTCGGCGCCACCATCTCCCGGGAGACCTGGGCGGCCAACTACGGCTCGCAGGTGACCAAGGCGTACGACATGATGCCCTTCTCCTCGCGCGGCCCGCGTGAGGACGGCGGCTTCGCGCCGATTATCTCCGCGCCGGGTGCCTCCATCAACACCATCCCGACCTGGGAGCCCGGCGGCCCGGTCGCCGAGGCCGGCTACACCCTGCCGCCCGGCTACGCCATGCTGCAGGGCACGTCGATGGCCTCCCCGCAGGCGGCCGGCGCCTCCGCGCTGCTGCTGTCCGCGGCCAAGCAGGCGCACATCGCCCTGACCCCGGCGACCCTGCGCACCGCGCTGACCAGCACGGCGAACAAGATCAAGGACGTCCCGGCGTACGCGCAGGGCTCCGGCCTGATCGACATCGTCGACGCCTGGCGGCTCATCAAGGCGGGCGCCACCGCCCACACCTACACGGTCAAGGCCCCGGTCGACACGGTCCTGTCGCAGTTCCTGGCGACCCCGGGCTACGGCACCGGCATCTACGACCGCGAGGGCGGCCTGAAGGCCGGTCAGAGCCGGACCTACGACGTCACCATCACCCGCACCACTGGTCCGAACCGGTCCATCCGGCACGACCTGGAGTGGGCGAACAACGACGGCACCTTCCGCTTCGCCGGCGACGACACCGTGTGGCTGCCGCTGAACAAGCCGGTGACCGTGCGCGTCAAGGCCAAGGCCGGCTCGGCCGGTCTGCACAGCGCGATCCTGAACGTGGACGACCCGGCGACGCGCGGCATCGACCAGCAGATCCTCAACACCGTGGTCGTCGCCAGCCCGCAGGCCAAGCCGTCGTTCGCGGTCAAGGCGGCGAGCTCGGTGCAGCGCAACGGCACCAAGTCGTACTTCGTCACCGTCCCCGAGGGCGCCAAGACGCTCGAGATCAAGATGGGCGGCCTGGCCGCCGGCAGCCAGACCCGCTTCATCGCGATCACCCCGTGGGGCGTCCCGGCGGACACCACCACGACGACGTTCTGCTACCCGAACTACACCACCACCAACGGCTGCCGCCCCGACCTGCGCTCCTACGCCAACCCGATCCCGGGCGTGTGGGAGATCGAGGTCGAGGCGCGCCGTACGTCGCCGGTGCTGAACAACCCGTACACCCTGACCGCGACCGCGCTCGGCGTCTCCTTCGACCCCGAGGTCCAGACCGTGGACGAGGCCACGATCGGCACCGCCGCCCCGGTCTCGTGGAAGGTCACCAACGGCTACGCCCCGGTCCAGGGCAAGCTGAAGGGCGGCGCGCTCGGCTCGGCCGCGGCCTCGCGCAAGTCGATCGCCGGCGGTGAAAAGGTCACCACCACGGTCGTCGTCCCCGAGGGCGCGTCCCGCCTGGACGTCGCCATCGGCGGCACCTCCGACACCTCCGCCGACCTCGACCTGTCCGTGTCCTTCAACGGCGCGGTGGTCGGCCAGTCCGCGGACGGCGACTCGGAGGAGGCCGTGAGCATCGCCAACCCGGCGGCCGGCACGTACACCATCACGGTGGACGGCTACTCGGTCCCGGCCGGCACCACCGAGTACAACTACCGCGACGTCTTCTACTCGACGACGCTGGGCTCGGTGAACGTGGACGAGGCGGCGACCGTGCCGCTGGCCAACGGCGCCTCCGCCACCGTCGCCGCGAACGTCGTGGTCGCGGCCCCGGCTCCCGAGGGACGTCAGTTCTTCGGCGAGGTGCAGCTGCTCGACGCCGACGGCACCGCCGCCGGCACCGGCAGCGTGCTGATCAACAAGGTCAACGCGGGCTGACCCGCGGCCTGATCACCGCCTGAAGGGGCGGGCGCTCCCCGGAGCGCCCGCCCCTTCAGCTCTCCTCCCGCTCGTGCTCCTGCTCCCCGCAGCGCAGCGCCCGCGCGCGGGGCAGTGCCCGCTCCATCCAATCCCGGGCGCGGTCGATGTCCTCGCCCTGGTAGACGGCCGTGTCGCCCCCGGGCCGCATGAGGTTGACGAGCAGCCGGCTCCCCGCGGCCACCGGCCGCTCCCCCTCCTCGTCGTAGTCGACGGGGAAGGCCAGCCGGCGGGCGCCGCGGTCACCCTCAGATAGCGCTCCACCTCCGGCTCGACCCGCACCCGGTCCGGTCCCTCCCGGGGGTCACCCGCAGCACCGTGCCCTCCGCGACGAGTTCGGCGCAGGCCGGCAGCTCCGCATCGGTCATCCGGACCGAGTCGGTCCCGCTCCCCGCATCGGCGTCCGCGTCCGCCCCGTAGCCGACGGCGAGTACGGCGAGCGCGAGCAGCGCCGCCGCGGTCCCCGCGGCCCCCGTGCCGTGTCTCGTGTCCGTCCTCTTCCGTCAGCCGAGGTCGTCGCTCTCGCACGACAGCCCCCGGGCACCGGGCAGTGCCCGCTCCATCCACGTCCGGGCGGGGGCGATGTCCGCGCCCTCGTACCAGTCCGGCTGCTCCCGGGGGAGGGTGGAGAGCAGCACGAGGACACGCGAGCCCGGCTCGGGGGGCGGGACCACGTCGTCGTGGCCGTCGTCGATGTGGATCGTGAACGTCAGCCGGGGGGCGCCGCCCTCGGCGGGCTTCAGACGGCGGTCGACGTCCATCACCACGCGCAGGTCCCCCGGGGTGCGGGTGGGTGTCACCTCGCGCACCGTGCCCTCGGCGATGTCGCTCGCGCAGGCCACGATCCCCTCGAGACCGGGCCTCGCGTCGCTCGTCGACCCGCCGCCGCCCAGGGCCGCGTGCCGTGCGATGCCGACCCCCGCGACC
The DNA here is from genome assembly GCF_053598835.1 of Streptomyces sp. NPDC001070. Classification (NCBI taxonomy): domain Bacteria; kingdom Bacillati; phylum Actinomycetota; class Actinomycetes; order Kitasatosporales; family Streptomycetaceae; genus Streptomyces; species Streptomyces sp. NPDC001070. Next base: position 222,685 of record NZ_JBSFLB010000002.1, on the reverse strand, counting down.
GCCACCGCACCCGCCACGACGGCGGCCAGGCCCAGGGCGAGCGCCCTGCGCCCGCGGGGGCGCCTCACGGGCGCGGCGGGCCGCGTGGCGAGAGTGTCACCGATCAGCCGCACCTGGGTGCGCAGCAGCGCGACGTCGGCGCGCGCGGCGGCGTACGCCTCGCCGTCCGCGGCGCCGGCCGGCGGCACGTCCGCGAGGGCGGCCGACAGGGCCTCGTCGGCCGCCTCGTCGGTTCCGCTCATCGTCACACCACCTCCTTGGTGTGCAGCCGGCCGCGCAGCGCGCGGACGGCGGCGTGCAGCCGGCTCTTGACCGTGCCCTCGGGAACGCCCAGTGCCGTGGCGATCTCCGCCACCGGCAGGTCGGCGTAGAACCGCAGCGTCAGCACCTGCCGCTGCTGCGGGGGGAGTTCCTGCAGCCCGTCGGCGATCGCGAGGGCGAGCACATGCGCCTCTCCCCCGCCGTGCCGGGCCTCGCCCCGGGGCCCCAGCGCCGCGAGACGCTCGCTCAGCCGCTCCTGCCGGCGTCGCGAACGGTGCCAGTCCATCGCCACGTTGGAGGCCGCCACGGCCGCCCACGCCCCCGGGTCCCGCAGCGGCTCACGGCCGCCGGCCCGTTGCTCCAGCAGCTTCAGCCGCACCTGCTGCACCCCGTCCTGCAGATCCCCCGCGGGCACCCCGCCGAGCGCCAGGACCGCCCGTACGCGATCGAGGTGCTCCGGGGCGAGGGGGTCCTCCCCGTCCCCGGGCCGGGATCTCCGTCTCAGCAGCGCCACGCCCCTCCCCTTCCGCGATTTCCCCTATGACGCGGCAGAGGGGGAAAACGTTCACGACGGGAGCGGGCCGGGCCGCTGTTCCGACGACAGGCTCTAGCCTGGCCGGGTGTCCGCCCCTCATGAACTGACGATGCTGGAACAGGCCGCGGCCATCCGCCGGGGCGAGCTGTCTCCCGTGGAGCTGACGGCCCACTACCTCGACCGGATCGCGCGGCTCGATCCCGCCGTCGGGGCCTATCTGACCGTCACGCCCGAGCGCGCCCTGGAGGACGCGCGGCGCGCCGAACGCGTGCTCGCGGCGGGCGGGGAGCCCCCGCCGCTGCTCGGTGTACCGGTGCCGGTCAAGGACCTCACACCGGTCGCCGGGGTGCGCTTCACCTCCGGGTCGGCGGTCTTCGCGGACCGGGTCGCCGACGGGGACGCGTACCTCGTCCGGCTGCTGCGGGACGCCGGGACCGTGCTGACCGGCAAGACCAACACCCCCGAGTTCGGGCTGCCCGCCTACACCGAGGGCGCGGCGGGCCCGCCGGCCCGGACCCCTCACGACCTCGCGCGCGGCGCGGGCGGCAGCAGCGGGGGCGCGGCCGCGGCGGTGGCGGCCGGGCTCGCGGCGGCCGCGCACGGCAGCGACGGCGGCGGCTCGATCCGCATCCCGGCGAGCTGCTGCGGGGTCGTCGGGCTCAAGCCCAGCCGGGGGCGGGTGAGCCCCGCACCGTGGGGCGACGCCAGTGGACTGGCCGTCAACGGGCCGATCGCGCGCACGGTCCGGGACACGGCGGCCCTGCTGGACGTGATGTCGGTGCCCGCCCCGGGCGACCCCTTCCGGCTGCCGCTGCCCGAGCGGTCGTTCCTGGCGTGGTGCGAGCACGAGCCGCACCGGCTGCGGATCGCCCGCTGGTCGGTGCCGGACGTCGCGGGGGCGGAGGTCGATCCCGAGGTGCTGGCGGCGTACGAGCGGACGTCGGCGCTGCTGGCCGGACTCGGGCACGAGGTCGTCGACGTGGCGCAGCCGCTCGCGCCCGGCGACCGCGACGCGTTCACACCCGTGTGGGCGGTACTGGCCGCGCTGACGCCCGTGGCGCCCGAAAGCGAGGGCGAACTGCTGCCGCTCACCCGCTGGCTGCGTGCCCGGGGGCGGGACGTCGGCGGCCTGGACTACGCGCGCACGCTGGGGGCGATGCAGGGCGTGGGCCGCAAGCTCGCGGAGGCGGTCGAGCCGTACGACGCGGTGCTCACCCCGACGCTGGCGCAGCTCCCGGCCCCAGTGGGCGCCCTGCGCGACGACGCCGACCCGGAGGCCGACTTCGCGGCGCAGTTGGCGTTCACGCCGTTCACCGCGCCCTGGAACATCGCGGGGCTGCCGGCGGTGTCGCTGCCGCTGGAGTGGTCCGCGGCGGGTCTCCCCATCGGCATGATGCTCGGCGCCCCGCACGGCGAGGAGGGCCCCCTCCTGGCACTCGCCGCCCAGCTCGAGGCCGCGTCCCCCTGGCACGGGCGTGCGGCCCGCGCGTTCGCCCCGGGAGAACCGGACTGACCCGTCGGTACGGCGCCGGGGCCGCCCCGTGACCACACGGGGCGGCGCCGGCGCCGCCTGGGGGCTACTTGGTGAAGTACAGGTACTTCCAGGAGCCGTGCGTCGTGGAGTTCACGTTGTCGCCGGACGACCCGTTGACGTACGAGGAGCGTACGCGGGCCCGGATTCCGGACTCGCCGGGCGCCTCCAGCCGTACGGCGGACTTGCCGTTGGTGGCGAGCTTGAAGTACTGGCTGCCGCCGTCGTACCACGTGCCCCGGTAGTAGACCTGCAGCTCCAACCGCTGCTTGCGGCCCGTGTAGTAGCTCATGGTCGTGGTGAGCAGCGGTTCGGTGTTCTTGTGGAACCAGTAGTACGTGGTGGAACCGATCTTGCCCGTCTTGTAGTGCTTGGAGACGGACGTGGAGACCCGCACCTTCGCGTAGGCGGTGACCTTCACGCTCCTGGGGGCGTAACGGGCGTCGCCCTTGAAGACCGCGGTGACGGTGGTGTCGCGGGTCATGTCGACGGTCGCGGAGAGGTTGCCGCTCGAGTTGACCTTCGCGGTCCTCAGCAGCTTGTTGGGCTTGTCGTCGCCGAAGGGGTTGGCCCAGATCTCGACGGTGCGGTTCTTGTAGGTCGAGCCCAGGTGCGCGGTGAAGGAGACGTCGGCACCGTAGGAGTAGACGCTCCCGTTGTGGTTGAGCGTCAGTGCCGGCGTGGCGCGGGAGACTTCCAGCGACCAGGAGGCGGCGGCCGCCGTGCGGGTGGCATCGCCCGCGTAGGACACCTTGTACGTGACCTTGCCGCCGGCGGGCGGGGTGTCGGTGAAGGTGTAGGTGCCGTCGGCCTTGACCGGGGTCGACGCCAGCGCCTTGCCGGCCGGGGACTCCAGGTCGGTACGGGTGACGGTGAGCGGGGTGCCGGCCGGCAGCGGCAGGGTGCCGGTGACCTTGCCCTTGACGGTCAGCGGCTTGCCGCGGGTCGCCGAGGCCGGACCGCTGATCGTCATCGACGGCACGGACTTCGTGGGGTCGGTGTAGACGTGCAGGATGTGGGTGCTGTCGGAGCTCCCGGACACGGCGAACAGCCGGCCGCCGCCCGGCTCCCAGGCCACCCCCCCGGCGTCCACCTCGTCGTAGCCGCTGCTCGTTCCGGTGCCGGGCAGGACGTACTGCCGCACGGAGGTCGTGGCGCCCGGGGTGAACACGTAGATGCCCGGCTCGTACGGCGCGCTGCTGCCCGCGGCGACCGTGCCGTCCTCGGCCACGGCGACGGCCTCGGGGTGGTACGTGGTGGGGTAGCCGGCGACCTCGGCCAGGTCCGAGGTCTGCCAGACCCGGTGGTGATTGCCCGGATTCGCGGTGATGAGGCGGGTGCCGTCGGGGGTGATGGCCAGGTCGGCGGTGGAGCCGATGTCGGCGGACCACCCGCCGGTGCGGGCGGTCCGCGCCGCGGTGCCGCCCGAGACGTCGTAGATGCCGATCCACGAGCCGTAGTACTCCGGGGCCGCCGCGGCGAGCATGCCGGGCACGCCCGGGGTGGACGCGAGCCGCGGGGCTCCCGGGTAGTCGGTGTCGGGATCCTGGTCGAGGGCGACCACGGGCTCGGGACCGGAGAGGTCGAGCGATCCGATGTCGCCGTGGTCCTTGTTCCCGTAGCCGAACCAGATCTTGCCGCCCGCCAGGGCGAGATGCTCCGGGTCGGTGCCGTCACCGGTCGCGTACCGCGCGGTCTGCGTGACCGTCCCGGTGTCGACGGAGACGATGGAGTCGTCGCCGGGCACGGCCGCGTACAGCAGGCCGGAGTCGGCGGAGAGCGCCAGGCCGTCCACGCCGGCCAGGCCGGTGAGGGTCGCCAGAGGCGTTCCCGCGTAGTCGGTGGCGACGATCTTGCCGTTGTACGGGTCGCTGATGAAGATCTTCTGGTGGGCCCCGTCCACCACCATGTCGCCGAAACCGGTGATGGGCAGGACCTTGGTGGAATCGGCCCAGGCCGTACCGGCCGTCCCCGTGGCCAGTGCCACGGAGCTGAAGAGAACCGCGAGCGCCGTCGCGGTCGGAAGGGTGCGCATTCGCACGAGTCGTCAACCCCCACCCCAGGAACGGGCCCGCCTTCCGGGCCCGGATCTTGAAGATTAGGTCATACGTCCGACAGCGCTCGGCAGGCCCCCGGCGCCGGCGGCAGCACCGCCACGGCGGGGCCGAGGGCGCCGCTCGCAGCGGTGACGACGTACACGGAACGCGACTGGCCCGCCACGCAGTGGGTATGGCTGAGGCTGTCCGGAGAAAGCGCGATGACGCCCCGGGAGGGCATCCCATGACCGAAGCCGCCGACCGGGACAGACTCGCCGCGCTGCACGGCGTGGACGTCACGTACCGACCGTCGCCGGACCGCGAGGTGCGCGTGCCGGACGGGACGGTGGTCGCGGTGCTGGCCGCGCTGGGCGTCGACGCCTCGACCCCGGCGGCGGTACGGGACGCCCTGGCGGAGCACGATCTGCGTGCCGGGCGCCGGCTGCTCCCCCGCTCGGTCGTCGTCCGGGCGGGCCGCCCGCTGCGGCATCCGATGCCCGAGGGCACCGCGCTGCGGGTGACGCCGGAGGGCGGCGCCGAGACCGCCTGGGACGGCGCCGAGCCGCTCCCCGTCGGCCGGCACGTGCTGCGCGCGCAGGCCCCCGACGGGCGTACCGCGCAGGCGCAGCTCGTGGTGGCCCCGGAGCGGCTGCCGGGCCCCCCGGAGCGGGTCCACGGCTTCATGGCGCAGCTGTACTCCGTGCTGTCCTCGCGTTCCTGGGGGATGGGCGACCTCGGCGACCTGGCGGACCTCGCGGCGTGGGCGGGCAGGGCGCTGCACGCGGGCTTCCTCCAGGTCAACCCGGTGCACGTGGCCGTGCCGGGGCATCCGACGGACCCGTCGCCGTACCGTCCGTCCTCGCGCCGCTTCCCCGACCCGGTGTACCTGCGGGTGGAGGAGATCCCGGAGTACGCCTACCTCGACCCCGACGACCGCGAGCGGGCGGCCGACCTGCTGCGCAAGGCGGCCGTGCTGCGGGATTCGGTGCTGCTGAAGGACGCCCTGATCGACCGCGACGCGGTGTGGGAGCTGAAGCGCGAGGCGCTGGCGCTGGTCCGCAAGGTGCCGCTGTCGCCGGGACGCCGGGCCGCGTACTGCGACTTCCTGGCGGAGCAGGGGCAGGCGCTGGACGACCACGCCACCTGGTCGATGCTGGCCGAGCTGCACGGCCCGGAGTGGCGCGGCTGGCCGGCGGGGCTGCGCGACCCCCGCTCGGGGCAGGTCGCGCGGGTCCGCGGCGAGCGGCTGGACCAGGTCGACTTCCACTGCTGGCTGGCCTGGCTGACGGACGCTCAGCTCGGTGCGGCGCAGCGTTCGGCGCGGGACGCGGGCATGGCGGTCGGCATCGTCCACGACCTGGCGGTCGGGGTGCATCCCTCCGGCTCCGACGCCTGGTCGCTGCAGGACGCCCTCGCCCGCGGCATGTCGGTCGGCGCCCCGCCGGACGCCTTCAACGCCCACGGCCAGGACTGGGGCCTGCCGCCGTGGCGCCCGGACGCCCTGGCCGCCACGGGGTACGCGCCCTACCGCGACCTGCTGCGCAATGTGCTGCGGCACGCGGGGGGGCTGCGCATCGACCACGTGATGGGGCTCTTCCGCCTGTGGTGGGTGCCCGAGGGCGAGCCCCCGACCCAGGGCGCGTACGTGCGTTACGACGCCGAGGCGATGCTCGGCATCCTCGCCCTGGAGGCGCACCACGCCGGCGCCGTCGTCATAGGGGAGGACCTCGGCACGGTCGAGCCGGGCGTCCGCGAGGAGCTGGCCGACCGGGGCATCCTCGGCACGTCGGTGCTGTGGTTCGAGCGCGACTGGGAGGGGGCGCGCGGCCCCTCGCACGCCCGGCCGCTGCCGCCCTCGGCGTGGCGGGCGGACGCGCTGGCCACGGTGACCACCCACGACCTGCCGACGACGGCGGCCCGGCTGACCGGGGAGCACGTCGGGCTGCGGCACCGGCTGGGGCTGCTGACCCGGCCGCTGGAGGTGGAGCAGGCCGAGGACGCGGTGGAGGTCGCCGAGTGGCTGGCGCTGCTCGGCCGGCTGGGGATGCTGCCGGAGGGCACCCGCGACGAGGAGGCGGTCGTCAAGGCCGTCCACCGCTTCCTGGCGAGGACTCCGGCGCGGATGGTCGGCGTCTGGCTGCCGGACGCGGTCGGCGACCGCCGCCCGCAGAATCTGCCGGGCACCTGGGACCAGTACCCCAACTGGCGGCTGCCCGTGGCGGACGCCGAGGGCCGGCCGCTCACCCTGGAGCAGCTGACCGCCTCACCCCGGCTGCACGCGCTGGCGCACGAGGTGCGGACCGCCATGGCGGCGCCGGACGAGCCTTAACACCACCCCGGACGCGCGGGCCGCGGAAGCGTTCGCTACTTTGAGACCGTGGACAAGCTCAACAAGAACGCCCTGCGCGCCGGTGCCGTGACGGCAGGTACGGCGCTGATGCTGCTGATGTCGTCCCCCGCGTTCGCGAACGCCCACGACGACGGCGAGGACCCGGGTTCCGGTCTGAGCGTGCTCCAGACGCTGGGCCTGTACGTCGCCCTGCCGATCGTCCTGTTCCTGGTCATCGCGGGTCTGGTCATCGTGACCGACAAGTCCCGCAAGGCTCAGGGCTGATCCCTTCCACCTCGCCTGCCGGGCCGCGGACCGCCGCGGCCCGGCTCAGGCGTTCCCGGTAGCGGCCGGCGGCGTGCGCAGCAGGTCCGCGAGCCGTTCCAGGTCGGCCTCGCCGACGCCTTCCAGCACCTCGTGCCGCATCCTGAGCCCGGCGCCGACGGCCTCGTCGACCACCGCGAATCCGCGGTCGGTGAGCGTCACCGTCAGACCGCGCCGGTCGTGCGGGTCCGGGGCGCGCTCCAGCAGCCCGGCCCGCTCCGGCTTGTCCAGCCGGCCCGTCATTCCCCCGGTCGTGAGCATGAGCGTCGCGGACAGCCGGCGGGGCGACAGCCTGTAGGGCTCCCCCGAGTGGCGCAGCGTCGCCAGGACGTCGAACTCGCCCCGCCCGACGCCGCGCCCTGCCGCGCGGGCGGGTGGTGGTGGCGGGCGACGGTGCCCGGCCAGCGCGCGCCGTCGAGCGCGGGCGGTGGTCCTTCCCCGAGCAGCGTCACCGGCACCGGCAGCAGCCCGCCCGCGGTCAGCTGCCAGCCGGTCGTCGCCCGCTCCGGCCGGGGCCCGGCACGGCGGGGAGCGGATGCCACCGGGCCCCCCGCGGCGCCGCGCCGCGGGGGGCCCGGTGGTCGGTGCGGTTCCGGGTCAGCCGGCCGCCGCGTCCGCGGCCTGGGCCTTGAGCGCGCGCTCGACCCCGGCACGGCACTCCGTCACCATGCGCCGCAGCGCGGGCGCCGGGTCGGCCGCCGCCAGCCAGGCGTCGGTGGCGTCCAGCGTCTCCTGGGAGACCTGCAGCGCCGGGTAGAGCCCGACGATGATCTGCTGGGCCATCTCGTGGCTGCGGGTCGCGAAGACGTCCGACACGGCAGCGAAGTACCGCTCCGTGTACGGGGCCAGCAGCTCGCGCTGGTCCGGCTCGGAGAAGCCCGCGATGACCGCCTCCTGGACGGCGTTGGTGAGCTTCTCCGCCTCGACGACCGAGGCCCACGCCTCGGCCTTCGCCGCGGCCGTCGGACGCGCGGTGCGCGCGGTCGCCGCGTGCCGCTCGCCCGCCGCGGTGGCGTCGCGGCCGAGCTCGGCGGCGATGACGTCCTCGTCGGCACGGCCGGTGGCCGCCAGCCGTTCCAGGAGCGTCCAGCGCAGCTCGGTGTCGACGGCCAGGCCCTCGACCGTCGCCGTGCCGTCGAGCAGCCCGGCGATCAGGTCCAGCTGGTCCTTGGTGCGGGCCGTGGCGGCGAACGCGCGGGCCCAGGCGAGCTGGTGGTCGCTGCCCGGGGCGGCCGCGCGCAGGTGCTCCAGCGTCGCCTCGGTCCACCGGGCCAGGCCGGTCTCGCGCCACTCGGGCGCCGCGTACAGCTCCAGCGCCGTCTTCACCTGACGGTGCAGGGACTGGACGACGCCGATGTCGCTCTCCTTGCCGATGCCGGAGAGCACCAGCTCCAGGTAGTCACGGGTGGCGAGTTCGCCGTCGCGGGTCATGTCCCACGCGGAGGCCCACACCAGAGCGCGCGGCAGCGACTCGGTGAAGTCGCCGAGGTGCTCGCGGACGGTCGCCAGCGAGACCTCGTCGAGCCGCACCTTGGCGTACGACAGGTCGTCGTCGTTGAGCAGCACGACCGCCGGGCGCTTGACGCCGACGAGCTCGGGCACCGCGGTCAGCTCGCCGTCGACGTCGAGCTCGACGCGCTGGACGCGGACCAGCTTCCCGTCCTGGAGGTCGTACGCGCCGATCGCGATGCGGTGCGGCCGCAGGATCGACTCGCCCTTGGCGCCGGCCGGCAGCGCCGGGGCCTCCTGGCGCACGGCGAAGGAGGTGATGGTGCCGTCGGCGGCGGTCTCGATCTCCGGGCGGAGGATGTTGATGCCGGCGGTCTCCAGCCACTTCTTCGACCAGGTCTTCAGGTCGCGGCCGGAGGTCTCCTCCAGGGCGGACAGCAGGTCGACCAGGCGGGTGTTCTTCCAGGCGTGGCGCTTGAAGTACGCCTGGACGCCGGTGAAGAACTCGTCCATGCCGACGTAGGCCACCAGCTGCTTCAGGACGGAGGCGCCCTTGGCGTAGGTGATGCCGTCGAAGTTGACCTGGACGTCCTGCAGGTCGTTGATCTCCGCCATGATCGGGTGGGTGGACGGCAGCTGGTCCTGCCGGTACGCCCAGGTCTTCATGGAGTTGGCGAAGGTGGTCCAGGAGTGCGGCCACCTGCTGCCGGGCGCGTAGGCCTGGCAGGCGATGGAGGTGTAGGTGGCGAACGACTCGTTCAGCCACAGGTCGTTCCACCACTCCATGGTGACCAGGTCGCCGAACCACATGTGGGCCAGCTCGTGGAGGATCGTCTCGGCGCGCACCTCGTAGGCGGCGTCGGTGACCTTGGAGCGGAAGACGTACTGGTCACGGATGGTGACCGCGCCCGCGTTCTCCATCGCGCCGGCGTTGAACTCCGGCACGAAGAGCTGGTCGTACTTGGCGAAGGGGTAGGGGAAGTCGAACTTCTCCTCGAACCAGTCGAAGCCCTGCCGGGTGACCTCGAAGATCGCGTCGGCGTCGAGGAACTCCGTCAGCGAGGGACGGCAGTACAGGCCCAGCGGCACGGTGCGGCCGCCCTCGCCCTCCCAGGTGCTGTGCACGGCGTAGTAGGGGCCGGCGATCAGCGCGGTGATGTACGTGGAGATGCGCGGGGTGGCCGCGAAGCTCCAGACGTTGTCGACCGGCTCGGGGGTCGGGGAGTTCGAGATGACCGTCCAGCCGGCCGGGGCCTTCACGGTGAAGGTGAAGCTCGCCTTGAGGTCGGGCTGCTCGAAGTTGGCGAACACCCGGCGGGCGTCCGGCACCTCGAACTGGGTGTAGAGGTACGCCTGCTTGTCGACCGGGTCGACGAAGCGGTGCAGCCCCTCGCCGGTGTTGGTGTACGCCGCGTCCGCGACGACCCGCAGCTCGTTGGCGCCGGCCTGCAGCGACGGCAGGGTGATGCGGCTGTCCGCGAAGACCTCGGACGGGTCCAGCGCGGTGCCGTTGAGCACCACCTCGTGGACCGTGGGGGCGACCAGGTCGATGAAGGTCGAGGCACCCGCCTCGGCGGAGTCGAAACGCACCGTGGTCACCGACCGGAAGGTGCCGCCCTCCTGGGCCCCGCTCAGGTCGAGGTCGATTTCGTACGCGTCCACGGTGAGCAGGCGCGCTCGCTGCCGCGCCTCCTCACGTGTGAGGTTCGTGCCGGGCACGTGTCCGTCTCCTTCGTCGGGTTTTCGGCCATCCTCGCACGCGGCAGGGGTCGGACGGCCGGGGGTTTTCCCTCGACCGGCGGTCGTGTCCCCGACCGCGGTGGGCTACCGGCGGTACGGGGCGCGGGCAGGCGCGGCGCAGGCGCCGCGTCCGGGCGTTGACGCGCCCTCCGCGCGGGTGACGGGCTCTCGGACCGATGACCACGGACAGGGGGATCGCCGCTGCGCGAGCGGCCGCGCTCCTCGGCGGTGTCCTGGGCACGGCGCCGCCCGGCGTCGCCACCCCGCCCGCCGCCCCGGCGACCGTCCCGGGCACCGGCCCGGCCACCGCGGAGGAGCGCGATCGGCGGCGGATCAAGAGGCCGCGCACCGCCCGGTGGTCGCCAGGGATCACGCGGGCTGTCCCGAGAGAGTGCTCCGGTGTCGGCTGGAACCTCCTGCTACTCGGCCGAGGCGTCGAGGGCGCGCCCCAGGCGCATGTCACGGTAAGGCAAAGGAAGGCCAAGGCACTTCCCAAGTGCGTCATGAGCCCGTCAAGATCCTGATCGTTTACGTCATGTACACGCTGATGTAAGGGAAGTGCCATGCGCAAGCTCGGACGCCTCGTCGTCGTCCTCGCCGCCCTGGCGGCGTGCTTCGGCCTCAACCAGGGAAGCGCCTTCGCGATGGAGGCCTTCTGTTTCGCCAACGACGGCGATGCCGGCGGCGTGTCGTGCTACATCTACCACGAGGAGGACGGCTACCACGTCGACTCGGTCAAGTTCGACGCATGGGGCGAAATCCTCACGATCAACGATTTGGTGGCGAACGGCGAGGGCGTCGCCGCCTACATCAACGGCGTCAGGTACCCGGGACAGCCCTCGGCCTACGGCCCGGTCCAGTACAACCTCAGCATCGCCGAAGGCACCCGCGTCGAGGTGACGTCCTGCCAGACCGACGCCGGCAGGGAGTACGACTGCCACACCGAATGGGCGACCGCCTGATACACCGCGTACACGTCGGGGCGCTGGTCGGCGGTCGGCCGTCACGACCGGAAAGCGGCGCCCCGCCGGCGCAGGCATCGCCCCCCCCGAGCGGGCGGGCTCCCCGCCCTGGGCGGGCGACGTCTCAGGCCCCCGCCTCGGCACCCTCGAAGGCCTTGTCCAGGAAGGCGGCCGGACCGACCCGGCCCGGAGGCGGTAGACGTACCCCCGCGGGGTGAGGGTCTCCCCCGATCCCCCGCGCGAGCGCGGACGACGTCCGCTTGCCCCGTACATACGGCGAACACGCGAGGCCGGCGCAGATGCAGGTGCCGCGCCGACGGTGTCGCCTGACGGCCCGCCGGCCCGTGACCGTGCAGGCCTGTCCGCACGCCGGCCGCCCCGATCTCGCCGCGGGCACGGCGGCGACGTCCTCGGGTGACGCGACGGCGGACTTCCCGGCCTCGGCGCTCGCCGGCGGCGCACCCGGCGACCCGCCGGTCCTCACCCGCGCAGGACCACGCCCGGGTGCAGGCCGAGCTGCCGCGGCAGGCCGGGACCGGCAAAGCGGCACATCGCGGCGGTCGCCGGCGACGAGCGTGGCGGCACCGAGTCGGTACGGCTGGAAGCCGCCGAGGACACCCGCTTCCTCTCGGTCCGGGAGATCGAGCGCGGAACGAAGTACGGCTGTTCGCTGTACTCGCTGCGGGCCCCGCCGTCATGGACTGAGCACCGATCCCTTGCGCCGGTGATCACACACCTGTCACTATTCACTCAGTACATGTATTGAGTGAATAGAAGGGGGTGGTGAACGCATGAGCACCGGAAACGTCCTACTGGGCCTGCTGGCCGCGGGCCCAGGCCACGGCTACGACCTGAAGCGGCGGCACGACGAGCGATTTCCGCAGGCCCGCCCGCTCGCCTACGGCCAGGTCTACACGACGCTGCAGCGCCTGGTGCGCGACGGTCTCGCCGAGGTAGACGCCACCGAGAGCGAGGGCGGCCCGGAGCGCACCACGTACCGGCTCACCGAGCAGGGCACGCTGGCGCTGCGCGCGTGGCTCACCGAGCCCGTCCCGCCCGCGCCGGTCAGCGCCGCCAACGAGATCTTCGCCAAGGTCACCGCCATCATCGCCTCCGGCCACGGCGACCCGGCCGGTTTCCTTCGCCTCCAGCGCTCCGCCCACCTCGCCCGGATGCGCGAACTCACCGCCGTGAAGTCCGCCCCGGGCGCCCCGCTGTCCGCCGTCCTCTCCGCCGACTACGCCCTCACCCATATCGACGCCGACCTGCGCTGGATGGCCAACGCCGCGCAGCGCCTCGACGCCCTGGCCAAGGAGGTCACCTCCGCATGAACACACCCCTGATCGAGGCCAGCAGCCTGGTCAAGCGGTACGGCGTCACCGATGCCCTGCGCGGCGCCTCGCTGAGCCTGGGTCACGGCGAGATCCTCGCCGTGACCGGGCCCAGCGGCAGCGGCAAGTCCACGCTGCTGCACTGCATGTCCGGCATCGTGCGACCCGACGCGGGCGAGGTGCTGTACGCGGGCGGGGAGCGGCTGGACCAGGCCGGGGAGACTCGCCGGTCCACCCTGCGGCGCACCGACTTCGGCGTGGTCTTCCAGTTCGGGCAACTGGTCGGCGAACTCACCGCGCTGGACAACGTGGCCCTGCCGCTGCTGCTGGCCGGCGCCTCACGCCAGGCCGCCCACGAGAGCGCCGGAGCGTGGCTGGAGCGCTTCGGAGTGCGCGGGCAGGCCGCCCTGCGTCCCGGGGAGATGTCCGGCGGCCAGGCGCAGCGCGTCGCCCTGGCCCGCGCACTGGTGACCGAGCCGAAGGCGGTCTTCGCCGACGAGCCGACCGGCTCCCTGGACTCCCTCGCAGGCGAGCAGGTCATGACCGCCCTCGTCCACGCCGCCCGGGAGTCCGGCACCGCCGTGCTGCTCGTCACGCACGACGCCCAGGTCGCGGCGTACGCCGACCGCGAGGCGACCGTCCGCGACGGCGTCGTCGAGAGCGAGTCCGCCGAGGTGGCCCGATGAGGGGGCTGCGGGCCGACGCGCTGCTGGCCTGGTCGCTCTTGCGAGGCTCCCCGCGGGGCGAACGGTGGCGGCTGGCCCTGACCGGCCTGGGGGCGACGCTTGGCACGGGGTTCGGGCTCGCGGCGCTGACCGTCGCGGTGATCGGCACCCGCTTCGGCGGCGGGCCCACGCAGTACACCAACGACCTGCTCAATTCGGCCGGCCTGCGGAGCGGTGTGATCGGGGGACTGCTGTTGCTGATCCTCCCGGTGCTGGCCTTCGTGGGGCAGTGCACCCGGATCGGTGCGCTGCGGCGCGAGCGCCGGCTGGCCGCGCTGCGGCTGGCCGGGGCGACCCCGCGCCAGGTCCGGCAGATCTCGGCGCTGGAGACGGGGGCCGTGTGCGGGCTCGGGTCGCTGGCCGGGCTGACCGGTTTCCTGGTGCTGCGGGCGGTGCTGGGGGCCGCTCAGCAGACCTCCGGGCAGCGTGGCACCCCCATGCGGGTGCTGACGTGGCCGACCGAGGTGCGGGTGCCGTGGTTCGCGGCGCTGCTGGTGGTGGCTGCGGTGCCGGTGCTGGCGACGCTGGAGGCACGGTTCACGCTGCGCCGGTCCGGGGAGGACGCGCTGGGCGTCGTGTCGAAGGGCCGCCGCCCGCGTCCCCGGGTGGGCCTGGGACGCCTGGCGCTGTGGGCGCTGGCGCCGCTGGCACTGGTGGCTGCGACCGGGCTGCAGCTGCTGAACATCTTCGTCCTGGGCCCCAGCAATCGCGGCTCGACGATTCTCGGGGCCTACAGCCTGGTCAGCGCGGTGGTCGTCGTGCTGTGCGCGATCGGACTGCTCTACGGCACCGCCGGGCTCGCCATGGTCACCGGCCGCCTGGCCGCGCGCTCCGGCCGTCCGGAGTTGCTGATCGCCGGGGAGCGGCTGCAGGCAGACCCATGGGCGGCGGCCCGGTCGCATGCGGCGGTCATGCTCACCGTGCTGATCGGGGTCGGCTTCATCGGCGTCCGCCGACTGATGATCGAGGACCTGACCGCGCCCCGCCCGTATCCGTACACGGCGGAGGACCTCGGCTTCTACTTCGGGGGACTCAACCTGACCGGACTGGGCATCCTGATCGGCCTCGCCGTCACCATCAGCGGGCTCGCGGTCGGGGCGATCGAGTCGGTGATCACCCGCCGTCGCACACTGGCCGCGCTGGCCGCCACCGGGGTGCCCCGGAGCGTGCTCAGCCGGGCGGCGCTGCTGGAGACGGCCCTTCCCCTGGTACCGGCCACCGCTCTGGCCGGCGCATGCGGGCTGATGATCACCGGCACCTGGTGGGCGGGGGTGGGGCTCCCCGAGTCGCTGTCCCTGCCACTGCTCGAACCGCTGCTGACCGCCGCCGGGCTGCTCGCCGCCGCCCTGCTGGCCACGGCCGCGTCACTGCCGCTGCTGCGCCGCACCGTACAGCCGGCGCAGCTGCGCCACGAATAGGCGGCCTCAGAGGGCGCAGCACGGGGCCCCGGACCGGCACCAGGTGCGGTCCGGGGCCCCGAGCCCGGTTCAGGACGGGTTCAGGACAACACAAAGGCCCGGACTCAGGCGGATATGCCGTCGATCCGGGCCATGGCGTCCTCCGCGCCGAATGGCTGCAGGTATGGCAGCCAGCGCGGGTCCCTATGCCCCGTCCCGATGATCCGCCAGGCGAGGCCCGACGGCGGGGCGGGTTGATGGCGCATCCGCCAGCCGAGCTCGGCGACATGGCGGTCGGCCTTGATGTGGTTGCACCGGCGGCAGGCAGCGACCACGTTGTCCCACGTGTGCTGGCCTCCGCGGCTGCGCGGGATCACGTGGTCGACGCTGGTTGCGACGCCTCCGCAGTACGCGCACCGGCCGCCGTCCCGGGCGAACAGCGCCCGCCGGGTCAGGGGCACAGGGCCGCGAAAGGGGACTCGAACGAATTTGGTGAGTTTGACAACACTGGGAGCCGGGACACTGCAGGTCGCGCTGTGCATATAGGCGCCGGATTCCTCGAGGCACACGGCCTTGTTGTTCAGTACGAGGATGAGCGCGCGGCGGAGCGGTACGACGCCGAGCGGCTCGTACGACGCATTGAGGACCAGGACATGCGGCACGGGTGCCTCCTTTTACGCCGGCGGCGCGTGGCTCGCGCCGGGACGATCTGCCCACAGTCTCTCCGGAAGCCCGGCCGCGGCGCCACCATGACCGGGTAACGGAGCGAGGGTGTTTTCAACCACACTCCTTTACATGCCCTGAATCACCGCACGTCGCGCTCGAACAACACAACGGGACACTTCGCCTACCCCGTTAGTGTGGGAAGCCTGCCCAATCCGGAGGTTTCCGCCTGTGTCCACACCGCCGTCCGCCGCCACGACGATCGACGACGCCCAGAAGAGCGCGACCAACGCCGCCGACTACATCAGTCAGAACTGGGCGGACTGGCTCGCCGCCGGACTGCGCATCCTGCTCATCGTGGTGGTCGCGCTGGTGCTGCGGTCCGTCGTCCGCCGCATGATCACCAAGTTCATCGAGCGGATGAACCGCGGCGCCGAGGCCGCGGCGACGAGCGCGCTCGGCGGGCTGCTGGTCAACGCCGAGCGGCGGCGCCAGCGGAGCGAGGCGATCGGCTCGGTGCTGCGCAGTGTGGCCTCGTTCGTGATCATGGGCACGGCGGCCCTGACCGTGCTCTCCGTCCTGAAGATCAATCTGGCTCCGTTGCTGGCCAGTGCCGGTGTGGCCGGTGTGGCGATCGGTTTCGGCGCGCGCAACCTGGTGACGGACTTCCTCTCCGGCGTCTTCATGATCCTGGAGGACCAGTACGGCGTCGGGGACGTCATCGACGCGGGCGTGGCCAGCGGCACGGTGGTCGAGGTCGGGCTGCGGGTGACCAAGCTGCGCGGCGACAACGGCGAGATCTGGTACATCCGCAACGGCGAGGTCAAGCGGATCGGCAACCTCAGCCAGGGCTGGGCGACGGCCGTGGTGGACGTCCAGGTCGGCTACGGGGAGGACCTGGAGCGGGCCCGCACGGTGATCGAGGAGGCCTCCGCCGCGATGGCCAAGGACCAGCCGTGGGACGAGGTGCTCTGGGAGCCGGTCGAGGTGCTGGGCCTGGAGGCCGTGACCTCGGAGTCGGTGCTGATCCAGGCGCAGGTCAAGACCATGCCGGGCAAGGCGGCGGCGGTCGCCCGGGAACTGCGCTGGCGGGTCAAGCGGGCCTTCGACGCCGCCGGGATCGCCATCGTCGGCGGCACCCCGCAGGCCGCGACGGAGGAGGACGAGGCCGCCGACCCCTCGGCCGCCGTCGCGCCGCCGTCCGCGCTGGCCAATCCCGCCTCCCCCCAGGCGCTGGCGGCGCAGCCGCTGGCGTCGCCGTCCGCGGCTCCGGCCCAGGCGAGCACCGTCAAGTAGCGCCACCCCGAAGAGGGGGCGCCGGGCACCGCCCGGCGCCCCCTCTTCGTGTTTCCGTGCCCCCGGCGGCCGCGATAACACTTCGGCGCCGACCCCTGTTCCGGCCCTTGACGCTCCGGCCACGGGCGCCTACCTTGCCTTTCACCAACAGGAAAGTTTCCTAACTACCAACACCAGGCACACCCTGCACCCCGACCCCACCCAGCCCATCAGCCCCGTGGCGTAGCCTGCGGCGCGAGCCGTCACCGTGAGGGAGGACGAGACCGTGGCCGGTACCCCCGGAAGCCCAGGCACACCTGGCACCCCCGGCACACCGCGCGTACTGCGGGCCATGAACGACCGCGCCGCGCTCGACCTGCTCATCGAACACGGCCCCCTCTCCCGCACCCGCATAGGCAAGCTCACCGGCCTGTCGAAGCCCACCGCCTCCCAGCTGCTCGCCCGCCTGGAGGCCGCCGGGCTGGTCCTCGCCACCGGCACGACCGCCGGGCGCCCGGGGCCCAACGCCCAGCTGTACTCGGTCAACCCCGGCGCCGCGCACGTCGCCGGCCTCGACGTGACGACCGAGCACATCCGTGCCGCGGTCGCCGACATCACCGGCCGGGTGATCGGCGCGTTCGAACTGGCCACCCCCGGCCGCGGCCGGCGCGGCCAGGGCGGCGCCGTCGAACAGGTCGTCCAGGCGGTCGACGGGGCGGTCAAGGCCGCCAGGCTGCACCGCACCGACCTGCACCGGATCGTCGTCGGCACCCCCGGCGCCTTCGACCCGAGCACCGGCCGCCTGCGGTACGCCAGCCACCTCCCCGGCTGGCACTCCCCCACCCTCCTGGACGAGTTGGCCGCCGCCCTGCCCGTCCCCCTGGAGTACGACAACGACGTGAACCTCGCCGCCGTCGCCGAGCAGCGGCTCGGCGCGGCCCGCGGCCACGACGACTTCGTCCTGCTGTGGAACGAGGAGGGCATCGGCGCGGCCATCGTGATCGGCGGCAGGCTGCACCGCGGCTGGACCGGCGGCGCGGGCGAGGTCGGCTTCATGCCGGTGCCCGGGACCCCCCTGGTACGGCACGTGGCCAAGGCGAACGCCGGCGGCTTCCAGGAGCTGGCCGGTTGCAACGCGGTGCTGCGCATCGCGCGTGAACTGGGGCTCGCCGTACCCCGGGGCACACAGGCCGAGAGCGCCTCGGCGCTGCTGGCCGCGGCGGCGCAGGCCGGTGACGGCGCCCACGCGGAGCTGCTGCGGCGCTTCGCCACCGGACTCGCCATCGGGCTCGCCTCGCTGGTGACCGTCCTCGACCCCGAACTGATCGTCCTGGCCGGCGGGGTCATCGCCGCGGGCGGGGAGCCGCTGCGCTCCCTGGTCCAGGCCGAGCTGGCCGAACTGGCCGTGCCCCGGCCCCGGCTGGTGCTCGGCGGCGTACCGAACGACCCAGTCCTGTCCGGGGCGCTGCAGAACGCCCTCGTCACCACCCGCGACGAGGTGTTCGACACCTCGCGCTGACCGACCGCCCCCAGCTCACCCCGCCCCACCCGCACACCCGCACACCCGCACACCCGCACACCCGCACACCCGCACACAGCGGACGCGCCCGCCCGTCAGGCGCGTCCGCCGGTCTCGCACACCCTCGAACGCCCCGAAGTCCCCCGGAGGAAGCGAAGTGTCCGGTTCCACCAAGACGGCCGCGGCCGCCGTCGCCGCCGCGGCCGCGATATCCCTGCTGACGAGCGCGTGCACGGGCTCCGGCAACAACACCGCAGGTGACGACCCCAGCAAGGACGTGACCATCACCTTCTGGCACGGCTGGTCCGCGCCGAGCGAGGTGAAGGCGATCGACGCCAACGTCAAGGCGTTCGAGAAGGCCCACCCCAACATCCACGTCAAGGTGCAGGGCAACATCACCGACGACAAGATCAACCAGGCGCTGCGGGCGGGCGGCCCCAACGCCCCAGACGTCGTCTCCTCCTTCACCACCGACAACGTCGGCAAGTTCTGCTCGTCCAACGCTTTCGCCGACCTGGACCCGTTCCTGAAGAAGTCGGGCATCGACACCGCGGCCACCTTCCCCAAGCCGATGCTGGAGTACACCCGGTTCGAGGGGAAGCGCTGCACACTGCCGCTGCTCGGCGACGCATACGGCCTCTACTACAACAAGGACGCCTTCAAGGCCGCCGGGATCTCCGCCCCGCCGAAGACGCTGTCGGAGTTCAAGGCCGACGCGGTCAAGCTCACCAAGAGCAAGGGCGACTCCTACGCGCAGCTCGGCTTCATGCCGAACTTCCACGGCTACGAGTCCACCACCACGCACCTGGCCGCGCAGTGGGGCGCCAAGTACTTCGACGCCGAAGGCAAGTCGGGCGTCGCCAAGGACCCGGGCTTCGCGGCCATGTTCACCTGGCAGCAGGACATGGTGAAGGCACTCGGCGGCTTCGAGAAGCTGGAGAAGTACCGGTCGACCTTCGGTGACGAGTGGGGCGCCAAGAACCCCTTCCACACCGGCCAGGTGGCCATGGCCGTCGACGGCGAGTGGCGGGCGGGCATGGCCAAGGATGCGGGCACGAAGTTCGACATCGGCGTCGCCCCCTTCCCGGTGCCTGACGACCAGGCAGACACGTACGGCAAGGGCTACCTGTCGGGCACGATCATCGGCATCGCCAACACCAGCGCCAAGAAGAACGCCGCCTGGGAGCTGGTGAAGTACATGACCACCGACACCGACGCCGTGGTGAGCTTCGCCAACGCCATCCACAACGTCCCCTCCACGCTCGCCGCGCTGAAGTCCCCGAAGCTGGACGCCGACCCCCTCTTCCGCACCTTCGTGGAGATCGCGCAGAACCCGAACAGCACCACCACCCCCGCCAGCGTCAACGGCGGCACCTACCAGCTGACGCTGCAGGACTTCGGCTACGCCTACGAGTCCGGCAAGCAGACCGACCTGGCCGCGGGCCTCAAGGGCGTCGACACCCAGGTCGACAAGGACATCGCGCAGGCCAAGTGATGAGCGCCGACGTCCATCCGCTGCTGAGGGCGAAGCGCCGTCGCGAGGCGCTTCGCACCCTCGCCTTCCTCTCGCCCTGGCTGATCGGCTTCGGCGTCTTCTTCGCCTACCCGCTGATCTCGACCGTCTACTTCTCCTTCATGAAGTACGACGGCTTCACCGCCCCCACCTGGAACGGCGCCAAGAACTGGTCGTACGTCTTCAACGACTACCCCTTCTTCTGGCCGGCACTGCGCAACACCCTGTGGCTGGTCGTGGTGATGGTCAGCCTGCGCGTGGTGTTCGGTCTCGGGATCGGACTGCTGATCACGAAGATCAAGACGGGTGCGGGGCTGTTCCGCACCGCCTTCTACCTGCCCTACCTGGCCCCGCCGGTCGCCGCGACCATGGCCTTCGCCTTCCTGCTCAACCCCGGCACCGGGCCGGTGAACCACCTGCTGGGCAGCATCGGCCTGCCGCAGCCCGGCTGGTTCAACGACCCGTCCTGGTCCAAGCCCGCGCTCACGCTGCTGGCGCTGTGGGGCATCGGCGATCTCATGGTCATCTTCATGGCCGCGCTGCTCGACGTGCCCAAGGAGCAGTACGAGGCCGCCGAACTGGACGGAGCCGGCCCCTGGGCCCGCTTCCGCTACGTCACGCTGCCGAACATCTCGCCCATCGTGATGTTCGCCGTCGTGACCGGGGTCATCCAGACGATGCAGTACTACACACAGCCCCTGGTCGCCGGGAAGGTCGCCAGCGGCATCATCGGCGGCTCCGGCCAGCAGTTCGAACCGGGCTACCCGGAGAAGTCCACGCTGACCCTGCCGCAGCTCGTCTACAACCTCGGTTTCCAGCGCTTCGACACCGGCTCGGCCTGTGTGATCGCCCTCGTGCTCTTCGCGCTCGCCATGGCCTTCACCGCGCTCCTGATGCGCCGCCGCAGCGGCTTCCTGACGGCGGAGGACTGACACCCATGACGACCCAGGCGACCCTCGCCCCCTCCGCCGCGACCACCGCCACCGGGCTGCCCTCCGGTGCGCGGCGGGCCGCGGCCCGCAGGGCGGCGCTGCACTGGATCGCGGTGCACGCCCTCGGCATCGCCGCCGCGCTCTTCTTCGTCCTGCCCTTCGTCTTCGTCTTCCTCACCGCGGTGATGAGCGACAACCAGGCCCTCACCCGCGACCTGTGGCCCAGGACCTGGGAGTGGGACAACTTCGCCACCGTCTGGGACACCCCCGGTTTCCTCACCTGGTGGCGCAACACCCTGCTGTACGCGGGCCTCGGGACCGTGCTGACCATCGTCTCCAGCACGCCGGTCGCCTACGCGCTGGCCAAGTTCCGCTTCCGCGGGCGCAATCTGTCGATGATGCTGGTGGTCTCCACGATGATGCTGCCCCCGCAGGTCGTCATCGTGCCCATGTACCTCTTCTGGGCCAAGCAGCTGCACCTGTCCGGCACGCTGTGGCCGCTGATCATCCCGATGGCCTTCGGTGACGCGTTCAGCATCTTCCTGCTGCGGCAGTTCCTGCTCACCATCCCCAAGGAGTACACGGACGCGGCCAGGGTCGACGGCTGCGGCGAGCTGCGCACGATGCTGCGCGTCGTCCTGCCGATGGCCAAGCCCGCCATCGCCGCCGTGGCGCTGTTCCAGTTCTTCTACTGCTGGAACGACTACTTCGGTCCGCAGATCTACGCGAGCGAGAACCCGGCGGCCTGGACACTGAGTTACGGGCTGGAGTCCTTCAAGGGCGCCCACCACACGAACTGGAACCTGACGATGGCCGCCACGGTGCTGGTCATGGCACCCGTGATCGTCGTCTTCTTCTTCGCGCAAAAGGCCTTCATCGAAGGCGTGACGTTGACGGGAGTCAAGGGATGAAGCTGGCGGTCGTGGGCGGCGGGTCCACGTACACCCCCGAACTCATCGACGGTTTCGCACGGTTGCGGGAGACGCTGCCGGTCGGGGAGCTGGTCCTCGTCGACCCCGCCGAGGACCGGCTGCGGCTGGTCGGCGGGCTCGCCCGGCGGATCTTCGCCAGGCAGGGCCACCCCGGCACCGTGACCACCACCTCGGACCTGGACGCGGGCGTGGCCGGGGCCGACGCCGTGCTGCTGCAGCTGCGCGTGGGCGGACAGGCCGCCCGGGCGCAGGACGAGAGCTGGCCGCTGGAGTGCGGCTGCGTCGGCCAGGAGACCACCGGCGCGGGCGGCCTGGCCAAGGCGCTGCGCACGGTACCGGTGGTGCTGGACATCGCCGAGCGGGTCCGCAGGGCCGCCCCCGGCGCATGGATCATCGACTTCACCAACCCCGTGGGCATCGTCACCCGTGCCCTGCTGCAGGCCGGCCACAAGGCCGTCGGGCTGTGCAACGTGGCGATCGGCTTCCAGCGGAAGTTCGCCGGCCTCCTCGGTGTGGCGCCAGAAGAGGTCCACCTGGACCACGTGGGCCTCAACCACCTCACCTGGGAGCGCGGCGTCCGGCTCGGCGGCCCCGGCGGCGAGGACGTCCTGCCCAAGCTGCTCGCCGAGCACGGCGACGCCGTCGCCGCCGACCTCCACGTGCCCCGCACGGTGCTGGACCGGCTGGGCGTGGTGCCCTCCTACTACCTGCGCTACTACTACGCCCACGACGAGGTCGTGCGGGAGATGCGGACCAAGCCCTCCCGCGCCGCCGAGGTGGCCGCCATCGAGGCGGAGCTGCTGGAGATGTACGGGGACGAGAGCCTCGACGAGAAGCCGGAGCTGCTCTCCCGGCGCGGCGGGGCCTACTACTCCGAGGCCGCCGTGGCGCTCGCCTCCTCCCTGCTTCGGAACACCGGCGACGTCCAGGTCGTCAACACCCTCAACAACGGCACCCTGCCCTTCCTCCCCGACGACGCCGTCATCGAGGTCCCGGCGACCGTGGACGCGAACGGGACGCACCCGCTGCCCGTACCGCCCCTGGACCCGCTCTACGGCGGCCTGGTCGCGAACGTCACCGCCTACGAGGACCTGGCCCTGACCGCGGCCCTGCACGGCGGCCGGGACCGCGTCTTCAAGGCCCTGCTCGCCCATCCCCTCGTCGGCCAGTACGAGTACGCCGAGGCCCTGACCGACCGTCTGATCGCGCACAACCGGGAGCACCTCGCGTGGGCCTGAACCATCCCCTGACCGAGGGGGTACTCGCCGTCGACGCGGGCAACAGCAAGACCGACGTCGCGATCGTCGCCGCCGACGGGTCGGTGCTCGGCACCGCCCGCGGCGGCGGCTTCCAGCCCCCGATCGTCGGCACCGAAGCGGCCGTCGAGGTGATCGCGCGCATCGTGGAGCGGGCCGCGGACGCGGCCGGGCTCGCCCCGCGCCCCGGGCAGCCGCTCGTGCGGCACGTCTCCGCGTGCCTGGCCAACGCCGACCTGCCCGTCGAGGAGCAGCAGCTCGAACTCGCCGTCCACGCGCGGGGCTGGGGGGTGAGCACCCGCGTCGCCAACGACACCTTCGCCCTGCTCCGGTCGGGCGTCGACGAGCCGCGCGGGGTCGCCGTGGTGTGCGGCGCGGGCATCAACTGCGCGGGCATGCTGCCGGACGGCCGCACGGCCCGCTTCCCCGCCATCGGCCACATCTCCGGTGACTGGGGCGGCGGATCGGGCCTGGCCGACGAGGCCCTGTGGTGGGCTGCGCGCGCCGAGGACGGGCGCGGCGGCCCCACCGCGCTCGCCGCCGCGCTGCCCGCGCACTTCGGACTGACCTCGATGTACGCGCTGATCGAAGCACTGCACCTGGGACACATCGATTTCTCCCGAAAGCACGAATTGACCCCCGTGCTCTTCGCGACCGCGGAGACGGGCGATCCCGTCGCCCGGGCCATCGTCGAACGGCAGGCCGAGGAGGTCGTCGTCATGGCCACGGTCGCGCTGCGCCGGCTCGACCTGCTCGACGAGGAGACCGACGTCGTCCTCGGCGGCGGTGTCCTGGCCGCCCGTCACCCCCTGCTGATGGACTCCGTGACCGCCCTGCTGGCCGCCGCGGCGCCCAAGGCCGTCCCGAAGGTGGTCACCTCCCCGCCGGTACTGGGCGCCGCCCTGCTGGGCCTGGACCGCACCGGCGCGGCCGCCGAGGCGCACGCGCGGCTGCGGGCGCACTACGAATCGGTGGGCTCCGTGTCATAACCGGCGCGCGCGCCGGGGAACCGGACACGCACCCACGTGCGTGGTGAGCTGCGAGGGGGCGGCGCGAAGGCGGACCCGACGGGCACAGGCCGGATCAGCGGTGCGGCAAGATCCACGCAATCCCTGGGTGGATGCCGGTGACGACGGCCATACTGCTGGTCATGGGCTCGTCGCGCGTACGCGCGGGCGAACGGGTCGGGGGGAGGGCCGGCAGGTGACACGGACGCCGATGGAGACGGAGTTGCCGACGGTGCGGGCGCACGCGCCCGCGCCCGGCGGCAGGCGGCCGCGGGCATGGGTGGAGCAGCTGCGCGCGTGGCGCGGCGCGGCCACGACGGAGCCGGGCCGGCTGCGGATCATCGGAGCGCTGCTGGTCGTGCTGGTCGTCGCCTTCGGCGCGGTGACGGCATGGCAGATCACGGAGCGCTCGGCCGCGGCCGACGACGTGATGCACCACAGCGAGCCGCTGAGCGCCCGCGCCGCGGACATCTACCGCTCGCTCGCCGACGCGGACGCCACCGCCGCCGGCGGCTTCCTCGCCGGCGGCGACGACCCCGAGAAGGACCGCGAGCGGTACGCGCGGGACATCCGGGGCGCCGCGCGGAACATCGCCGACGCGGCGGCCAGTTCGGAGGGCTCCGCCGACGCGCGCGCCCGGCTGGAACGGCTCAGCCAGCGGCTGTCGGAGTACACCGGGCTGGTCGAGCGCGCCCGGGCCAACAACCGCCAGGGCTTCCCGGTCGGCGGGGCGTACCTGCGACGCGCCAACAAGATGATGAACGAGCAGATCCTCCCGGACGCCAAGCAGTTGTGGACGATCGAGACCGCGCGGCTGGGCGAGGACTACGCGGACGCCAAGGCGCTGCCCTGGGCCGCCTGGGCGCTCGGCGTCCTCGCGCTGGGCGGGCTGCTGTGGGCACAGCGCCGCTCGTTCCGGCGCACGCACCGGGTGTTCAGTCCGGGCATGCTGGCCGGGACGGTGGCCACCGTCGTGGTGCTGCTGTGGCTGGTGGCCGGGCACGGCGTCGCCCGCGCCCGGCTCGACGAGTCCTACGCGCACGGCGCGCGGTCGCTGCAGGTCCTCAACGAGGCCCGGATCCAGACGCTGCAGGCCCGCGGCAACGAGAACCTGACCCTCGTCGCCCGCGGCGGCGGGGACGCCTACAGCGCGGCGTACGACAAGCAGTTGCAGGGCCTGGCGGGCACGAATGCGGACGGGCGGACGGGCCTGCTGGCGCAGGCGCTGGGGCTCGCCGACGACTCCGAGGGCCGCGAGAGCATCACGTCCGCGATGAAGGCGGCCAAGGCCTGGTGGGGACTGCACGGCCAGGCCCGCGAGAAGGACGACGCGGGCAGCTACCTGGACGCCGTGGCCCAGACGATCGGCGGCACGTACGAGAACGGGGAGCCGGCCAAGCTGTACACGGGCTTCTGCTTCGACGAGGTCGACACCAGTCTCGCGGGGTCCGTCGACCACGAGCAGGAGGAGTTCGAGAAGGCCGCGTCCGACGGGCGCGGCGCGCTGAACGGGCTGGTGCCGGGCGCGGCGCTGCTGGCGGTGCTCGGCGCGGCGGGCGCGGTGCTCGGCATCGGGCGCCGGCTGTCGGAGTACCGATGAGCGGGGGGAGGACGCGGATGAGTCGCGACGAGCACGGGCGGCGGCGCGTGCGGGGCTGGGCGGCCGTGGTGGCGGCCGCCGGATTGTGCGCGCTGGCGTCCGCCGGTGCCGTGCTGCCGCTGGACGACGGGGCCGGGCCCGGGGAACCGGTGGCCCGCGGGACGACGCAGGCGCCCGCCGCGGCGCCGGGGAAGGCCGCTGCCGACGACGACTGCGGCGGCCACCCGGAGGCGAGCCTGCGGCCGTCCTCCGCGAGCGGTCCCGCGATCGAGCGCATCAAGAAGCGCGGCAAACTGGTCATCGGGGTCGACCAGAACGGCTACCGCTGGAGTTACCGCGACCCGGCCTCCCGGAAGATCGTCGGCTTCGACATCGACCTGGCCAAGGCCATCGCCAAGGACATCCTCGGCAGCGAGAAGGCGATCCTGTACAAGACCGTGCCGACCGCCAAGCGCTTCGACGCCGTCAACAACCGCGACGTGGACCTGCTGGTGCGCACCGTGAGCATCACCTGCGAACGGATCAAGGAGAAGCACATCGCCTTCTCCACCGCCTATTTCAAGGCGGGGCAGCAACTGCTGGTCCCCCGTCAGGGTTCCACCATCAAGGGGTTCGACTCCTCCGTGAAGGGCAAGCGCATCTGCGTCGCCCAGGGGAGCACCGGGCAGGCCGAGCTCGAGAGGGAGAAGGGGCGGCTGCAGCCCCGCATCGTCCTGGTGGCCAACCAGCTGGACTGCCTGGTCAGCCTCCAACTGGGCGAGGTGGACGCGGTGTTCACCGACAACGCGCTCGCCGCCGGCCAGGCCGCGCAGGACCCGGCGGTGCGTCTGATCGGCTCCCCGGTCACCACCGAGTACTACGGCGTGGCGATGAACGAGCACGACACCGACCTGGTGCGCCGGGTCAACAAGGTGCTGGAGGACTACCGCAGCGGGGGTCCGGACAGCCGGTGGATGCAGGCGTACCGTACCTGGCTGGAGGCGGACCTCCCCGGCATCGGGGGGCCGCCCGAACCGCTCTACAAGGACTGACGGACACGACACGAACTGCCGCACAGCCGACGGGGAACTGACAGACCACTGACGGGAATCACAGGGACCGGCGGGAAAGAGAGAAGGTGCGATGGCGGTCGCGGGACCATCCGGACCGGCGATGAGCCGCGAGGACGTCGACCGTGCCCTGGCACGGCTCGGTGAGGAGCGGGACGCGGTCGAGGCGTCCCTGCTCGCGCTGCAGGACCACTCCGGCCGCAGGCTGCTGGAGGGCGCGGAGCTGAGCGGTGCCACCAAGGAGCGCTGGGCCGCGGCCGAGCAGGCCGTCGCCGTGCTGTGGACGCACTTCGACACGTACACGGACGCCCTGACCACCGCCCGCGCCCTGCGCGCCCGGCGTCGCTGGCCCACCCAGAGCGAACTGCGGGAGCTGACCGAGCTGCTGCGCGGTTCCGGTGTCACCGTCTCCGGCGGCGCCGTGCCGGAGGCGGCGCGGGGCCTGACCGGGCCGGCCCGGCTGAGCGAACGGCTGAGCCTGGAGCAGCTGCTGGCACGGATGAACCAGTGGTACGCGCAGGTGATGGAGGTCGTCTCCGCCGTCGACGCGGTGTGGTCCGCGCTGCCCGCACGCATCGACCTGCTGGCCGCGGAGGCGCAGCGGGTGCGCTCGCTGGCCGAGTCCGTCGGCGTGCGCCCCGGCACCCACCCGTCCGGCGACGACCTCGCGGAGATGCTGGACTCGCTGGCGGCACTGCGCGCCCAGGTGGTCTCCGACCCGCTCGCCTTCTGGTCCGGCGGCCGGCCCGACACCGAGCGCTACGAACGGGCGGGGCGGACCCTGGAGGACATACGGCGCGAGGTCGAGGCCGTGCTGCACGTCCGGGACGACGCCGACCACCGGCTGATGCGGCTGCGGGACGTCCTGTCGCGCGCCGACCGCACCCTCACCGAGGCGCGCAGCGCCCGGGTGGAGGTGCTCGCCAAGATCGCGGCTTCGGAGGTGCCCGCGGTCAGCGGGGCGCCGGTCGCGCTCCACGAGCAGTTGTCCGCGGCGGTCGACTTCCGCAGGACCGGGCAGTGGCACCGGCTCTCGCCGCTGCTGGACGGCCTCGAACAGCAGGCGGACGAGGAGTTGCTGCGTGCCCGCGAGTCGCTCACCGCGGTCACCGCGCCGCTCGCCGTCCGCGCCGAGCTGCGCGGCCGGCTCGACGCCTACCGGGCGAAGGTGGCGCGTCACGGAATGGCGGAGGATCCGCTCCTGATGGAGCGGTACGACCACGCGCGGCGTCTTCTGTGGAGTGCGCCGTGCGATCTGCGCGCCGCCGAGAACGCGGTACTGCGCTATCAGCAGGCCGTGGCCGACGTGCTGGTGCCGGGGCAGGCGGAACCTGCCGATCACAAGGGGGATGGACGATGAAGTGCCAGCGTCCGGGCTGCGACGGGACGATCGAGGACGTCGGCGGCGGTGAGCTGTTCTGCGACACGTGCGGGCTCTCGCCGCTGCCGGCGGCGGCCGGGGGCGGCGGCTCGTCCAGGCCGTCGCAGCCGTCGCGGGCCGCCGGGACCGGTCCGGGCTCCGGCGCGTCCTCGCGATCTTCGCGGGCCTCGGGTTCGTCCCGCTCCTCGCGCCGTTCGGTGTCCGGGCGGCTGTCCCGTTCGCTGAGCGGCAGCACGAACGGCACCGCCTCGGTCTCCGTGCGCAGTTCGCGCTCCGGCTCCAGCGGCCCGACCCGCGGCAAGCTGGGCGCCGGGCTGGTGGTCGTGCCGCCCATCCCCCGGCCCGACCCGGCCGCCGCGGTGCTGCAGGACCCGCAGGTGCCGGAGCGGAAGCGCTTCTGCAGCAGGAGCGAGTGCGGGGCGCCGGTCGGCCGCGGCCGCGGCGACCGTCCCGGGCGCACCGAGGGCTTCTGCACCAAGTGCGGCCACCCGTACTCGTTCACGCCCAAGCTGCGGGCCGGCGACGTGGTGCACGGACAGTACGAGGTGGTGGGCTGCCTGGCGCACGGCGGGCTCGGCTGGATCTACCTGGCCGTGGACCGGGCGGTCAGCGATCGCTGGGTGGTGCTCAAGGGCCTGCTCGACACCGGCGACGAGGACGCGCTGGCCGCCGCGGTCTCCGAGCGGCGGTTCCTCGCCGAGATCGAGCACCCCAACATCGTGCGGATCTACAACTTCGTCGAGCACCTCGACGCGCGCGGCGGCAGTCTCGACGGCTACATCGTCATGGAGTACGTCGGCGGCAAGTCCCTGAAGGAGATCGCCAACGAGCGCCGGGCAGCCGACGGCAGACGCGAGCCGCTCCCGGTCGACCAGGCGATCGCGTACGCCATCGAGGCGCTGGACGCGCTCGGCCATCTGCACAGCCGCAACCTGCTCTACTGCGACTTCAAGGTCGACAACGCCATCCAGACCGAGGACCGGCTCGAACTCATCGACATGGGCGCCGTCCGCAGGATGGACGACCAGGACAGCCCGATCTACGGCACGGTCGGCTACCAGGCGCCCGAGGTGCCCGAGGTCGGCCCGTCCGTCGCCTCGGACCTGTACACGGTCGCGCGGACGCTGGCCGTGCTCACCTTCGACTTCCAGGGCTACACGAACGTGTTCGTGGACAGCCTGCCGGACCCGGACGGCATCGAGGTCTTCTCCCGCTACGAGTCCTTCTACCGGCTCCTGGTCCGGGCCACCGACCCCGACCCGGGCCGGCGCTTCGCCTCGGCGGAGGAGATGAGCGAGCAGCTGCTGGGCGTGCTGCGCGAGGTCGTCGCGCTGGGCATCGGCAAGCCGCGGCCCGCGCTGTCCACGCTGTTCGGCCCGGAACTGCGAGTGGTCGACACCGAGTTGCTGGCGCCCGCCGAGGACGCCTCCACCCTGGGCGACCGCATCGCCGCCGGGGCGAACGGCGGCCGGAAGCGCTCCGCGGCGGCACTGTCCGCGGCGGTCAGCGCTCCCGCCCTGCCCGCGGCACCGGCACCGGCACCGGCATCGGCTCCGGGGGGCCACAGCCCGACCGTACCGGGGGCCCCGTTCACCCTGCCCGCGCAGCGGACCGCCGCACCGCCCCTGGCGGCCGGGCCCGCCGTCACGCCCCTCGACGTACGGGCGGCGGCGCTCGCGCTGCCGGTGCCGCATGTCGACCCGGCCGACCCCAACGCCGGTTTCCTGGCCGGACTCGCGGCCGCCGCGCCGTCCGAGCTGGTGGCCGCGCTGCAGGCGGCGCCGGTGCGGTCGCCGGAGTTGAGGCTGCGCATGGTGCGCGCCTGGCTCGACAACACGGACGTCTACACGGCGGTCGAGGCGCTGATCGCGCTCCAGGACGAACATCCCGACGACTGGCGCGTGGTGTGGCACCGCGGCCTGGCCGCGCTCGTCACCGGCGACCACGAGACCGCCGCCCTGTCCTTCGACGCCGTCTACGACGCCTTCCCCGGCGAGCCGGCCCCGAAGCTGGCGCTGGGCGTCTGCGCCGAGGTGCTGGGCCAGCTGGACAACGCCGCCGAGTACTACCGGCTGGTGTGGACCACCGACCAGAGCTACGTGAGCGCGGCCTTCGGCCTGGCCCGCGTGCGGCTCGCGGCGGGCGACCGGGCGGGGGCGGTGGCGGCCCTGGAGTCGGTGCCGGAGTCCTCGATCCACTACACGGCGGCCCGGGTGGCGGCCGTCCGCGCCCGGCTGCGCGGGCGCGCCCCGCAGGAGGCGCTGCTGGAGGACCTGCGGGCCGCCGCCGTGCAGGTGGAGGACCTGCAGCGGCTGGGGCTCGACACACGGCTGCGCGAGCAGCTGTCCACCGAGGTGCTCGGCAGCGCGCTGGACTGGGTGCTGGCGGGGCAGCAGGGCGCGGCCGGCGGCTCGGCCGTCGGATTCGCCACGCCCGGGCTGCTGGGCCGGGACCTGGACGAACGAGGCCTGCGCTTCGGCCTGGAACACTCGTACCGGGTGCTGGCCCGGCTCGCGGACCAGGGCCGGACAAGGATCGAACTGGTGGAGCGGGCCAACCGCCTCCGCCCCCGGACGTGGGTGTAACCGCCATGCCGCACGTGACCGTTTGCCCGGAGTGCGCCGAGCCTCTGGAGCCCGACGACAAGTTCTGCGGCGTCTGCGGCGCCGACCTGGCCGCGCCCCGGGAACCGGAGGCGTACGAACTGGCGCCGCCCGACCCCGCGGCCGCCCCGGAACCGCCGGGCGGTGAGCCGGAGTCGTACGAACTGGCCCCGCCGGGCGGGGACACGGACACGCTCGCCTTCGGCCTGGGCACCGCCGACCTGCCCCGGGCACGGATCACCGATCCCCGTCTGGACCCGCCGTCGGGCGGCCTGTCCGCGACCGCGCCGCGCTGCGTCGCGTGCGGCATGGGCGACGTCGACCCGGACGGCTACTGCGAGCACTGCGGGCACGCGCAGCCCCGGCCCCGCGACCACCAGGAGCAGGAGTCCGAGGGCGCGGCCGCCGTGACCGACCGCGGCCTGCGGCACCACCGCAACGAGGACGCCTTCGCGCTGGCGACGACCGCGCTGCCCGACGGCACGCCCGCCGTCGTGGCCGTGGTGTGCGACGGGGTGTCCTCCGCGTACCGGCCCGACGACGCCTCCGAGGCCGCCGCGGGCACCGCGAGCAAGGCCCTGGTGCACTCCCTCGCCCGCGGCGCGCATCCGGAGGACGCGATGCGCGACGCGCTGCTCGTGGCCGCCCAGGCGGTGACCGACCTCGCGGCCGAGACGCCCGAGGAGGAGGCCCGGCGCCACCACAACGCGCCGGCCTGCACCTGCGTCAGCGCGATCACCTCCGGCAAGACCTTCACCGTGGGCTGGATCGGGGACAGCCGCGCCTACTGGATCCCCGACGACCGCTCCGTGCCCGCCTCCCGGCTGACCGAGGACGACTCCTGGGCCGAACGCATGGTGGCGCTGGGCCTGATGACCCAGGCCGAGGCGTACGCGGACGAACGGGCCCACGCCATCACCGGCTGGCTCGGCGCGGACGCGGTGGAACTGGACCCGCACACCGCTTCCTTCGAACCGGACGAACCGGGTGTAGTGGTGGTGTGCACCGACGGACTGTGGAACTACGCGGAGTCGGCCGCGGACCTGGCCTCCGTGGTGCCCGCGGACGCCCGCACCCGCCCGCTGCACTGCGCGCGGACGCTGGTCGGGTTCGCCATCGACGGCGGCGGGCACGACAACATCACCGTCGCCGTGCTCCCGTTCCCGGCCGCGTGACCTTCCTGATGCTCTCTTTCGGTGGTTGACAAGCGCAAGGAGCGCACCCGATGGCCAACTTCTCCAAGTCAAACGTGCCGCAGTTCTCCGTCGACATCTACCAGAACGAGTTCCTCCCGGAAGGCGGGCGCGAGGTCAACGCGATCGTCACCGTGACCTCGACCGGCGGCGGCACCTCCGGAGGGCTGCCGCTGGCCACCCAGGCGCCGGGCGACGTGCCGGGCTCCGGGCCCGGCGCCGCCGTGGTGATCATGGTGGACTGCTCG
This sequence comes from Streptomyces sp. NPDC001070, assembly GCF_053598835.1. NCBI lineage: Bacteria > Bacillati > Actinomycetota > Actinomycetes > Kitasatosporales > Streptomycetaceae > Streptomyces > Streptomyces sp. NPDC001070. The sequence continues at coordinate 190,894 of NZ_JBSFLB010000002.1, read as the reverse complement.
GGCTCCATGGACTACCCGCCGACCAAGATGCGCAGCGCCCGCGACGCGACCGCCGCCGCCATCGACACCATCCGCGACGGCGTCGCCTTCGCCGTGGTCGCCGGCACCCACCAGGCCAAGGAGGTCTACCCGGCCGACGGCGGCCTCGCCGTCGCCGGCCCCGCCACCCGCCACCAGGCCAAAGAGGCGCTGCGGCGGCTCGGCGCGGGCGGCGGAACCGCTATCGGCACTTGGCTGAGGCTGGCCGACCGGCTGCTGGCCACGGCCGACGTGTCGATACGGCACGGCATCCTGCTCACCGACGGCCGCAACGAGCACGAGAAGCCGGAGGCCTTGCGCGCCGCGCTGGACGCCTGCGCGGGCCGCTTCACCTGCGACGCGCGCGGCGTCGGCACCGACTGGGAGGTCAAGGAGCTGACCGGGATCGCCTCCGCGCTGCTGGGCACGGTCGACATCGTCGCCGACCCGTCCGGCCTGGAGGCCGACTTCCGGCAGATGATGGAGAACGCGATGGGCAAGGAGGTCGCGGACGTCTCCCTGCGCGTGTGGTCCCCGCAGGGCGCGGAGATCCAGTACGTCAAGCAGGTCGCGCCCACCGTGGAGGACCTCACCGCCCGCCGCACCGAGGCCGGCCCCCGCGCCGGCGACTACCCGACCGGTTCCTGGGGCGACGAGTCGCGCGACTACCACGTCAACGTGCTGGTGCCGACGGCCGGCATCGGCCAGGAGATGCTGGCCGCGCGGATCTCCCTCGTCCTGCCCCAACCGGACGGCACCCCGCGGGTGCTGGGCCAGGGGCTGGTGCGGGCGGTGTGGACGGACGACATGGCGGCCTCGACGCGGATCAACCCGCAGGTCGCCCACTACACCGGACAGGCGGAGCTGGCCCAGGTCATCCAGCAGGGCCTGGAGGCCCGCAAGCAGGGGGACTTCGACTCCGCGACCGCCAAACTCGGCAGGGCCGTGCAGCTCGCCAGCGCCTCGGGCAACGATGACACGGCCAAGCTGCTGGCCAAGGTGGTGGACGTGGTGGACGCGGCGACGGGTACTGTGCGGCTGAAGGCCCGCGTGGCGGACGCCGACGAGATGACCCTCGAGACACGTTCGACGAAGACCGTCCGTGTGAAGAAATAGAGCAGCGGGACACAGAGGGGCAGAGGGGAGAGGGCGACATGTCGACTTGTCCGAACGGTCACCGGTCCGCGACGGACGACTGGTGCGAGGTGTGCGGAATGCGCATGTCCCCACCCCCCTCCTCGGCTCCCGCCGCCCCCGCCCCGCCGCCCACGTATGCGGCGCCCGGACCGCCACCGCCCCCGCCGCCCTACTCCGGGGGCTACTCGCAGGGCTACACGCCGGGTTACGAGCCCGCCTACGAGCCTGCGTACGACCCCGGCCAGGCCCACGGTCGAGGCGGCCCCGGCTACGACCCCGACGCCACCGCGGCCGCCGAGCCGTGCCCCAACTGCGGCACCCCGCGCGAGGGTTACGCCCAGTTCTGCGAGGAGTGCCGCTACAACTTCGTCACCCACGCGGGCACCACCTTCGTCCCGCCGGGGCCGCCCGCCTCCCCCGGCTTCCCGCCGGACGGGCCGCCGTACCAGCGCTACGAGTCGCAGCGGTCCCGGCCGTCGCAGATCAACCGCCCGGCGGAGCCGCTGGCCCCGGAGTCGGTGACCTCCGGTTCCGGCGACTTCCTGCTCCCGCCGCCGACCGCGCCGGAGCCCGAGCCCGTGCAGGCGGGCCCGGCCACCTGGACCGCCGTCATCGCCGCCGACCGCGACTACTTCGCCGGCATGATGGCCCGCAGCGGCCCGGAGGCACGCGGGCTGTACTTCCCGTCGTACTCCCCCGAGCAGCGACTGCCGCTGACGGGCGCGCAGATCACCGTCGGACGGCGCCGGCACAGCACCGGCGAGGCGCCCGACATCGACCTGTCCCGGGCGCCCGAGGACCCGGGCGTCTCCCACAAGCACGCCGTGCTGGTGCAGCAGCCGGACGGCAGCTGGTCGGTGGTGGACCAGGGCTCCACCAACGGCACCACCGTCAACGGCGGCGAGGACCCCATCGACCCCTTCGTGCCCGTCCCGCTGAAGGACGGGGACCGGGTGCACGTCGGCGCCTGGACGACGATCACGGTCGTCCGCGACTGACACCGGCCGCTCCCGGGGCGGACCGCAGCTCCCAGCGGTGCGGTCCGTCCGGGCGGTCGAGCCAGGTCCACTGACGGCCGTCCTCCACGCTCATGCCGAAGCGGTCGCGGGGCGGCTGCCCCGCACTGCGCCACAGGGCGTACGCCTCCTCGACGGCCGCCCACAGGTCCCGCGGCCCGGAGAGCAGGACCGTGCCGTCGCGGACGGCGTGCGCGGTGGAGCCGTCGGCGGCGGTGACGGTGGGGCCGCCCGTGGTCCAGCGGACGTCCGCGTCCCCGGCGTACAGGCCGAGCAGGAAGCGGAACAGCTCGTTCTCCAGGACCCGCGGCGGGGTGTCGCTGGCCCGGCTGCGCCCGCCGCTGCCCTCGCCCGAGCCGCCGGTCGTCCCGGCGGCGTCCCGGCGCGGGGCGGCACCGGCGCCCCGCAGCGAGACGAAGTACGCGGGGGTGTGCAGGAAGCGCCCCTCGGCCCGCTCCGGGCCGGTCACGCGCAGCGCGATCAGCCCGGACGCCAGGGGCGCGAGGATCAGCCCGCCGCGACGGCACTGGCGCGGCCACGCCTCGGGCACCGACGGCAGCTCGCAGGTGGCGATGATCCGGTCGTACGGCGCGCGCTCCGGGCAGCCCAGCGCACCGTCCCTGGTGACCACCGCCACCGGGTGCCCGGCCGCGGCCAGATGCGCGCGGGCGGCGTCGGTGATCTCCGCGTCCAGGTCCACGGTGGTCACGGCGGCGGTGCCGAGGCGATGGGCGAGCAGCGCGGCGTTGTACCCGGTGCCCGCGCCGATCTCCAGGGCCCGCTGCCCGTCCTCGACCCGCAGCGCCTCCAGCATCGCGGCCATCAGTGAGGGCTGGCTGCTGGAGGAGACCGGTTCCCCGTCCCGCACCAGCGTGACCAGCGGGGTGTCCGCATAGGCGCCCGACAGCCATCGGGCCCGGCCGCGCGGATCCGGGTCGTCGGCCGACAGCCGGGTGAACCCGCCGCCCGAGCGGGGCCGGTGGTAGACGGGGACGAACGGATGGCGCGGGACGTCGTCGAACGCGGCCCGCCACCGCGGGTCCGCCAGCCCGCCGGCCGCGGCGATGCGGCGCACCAGCCGGGCCCGCAGCGGCAGCGCCGCCGCCGCGTACCGGTCACCTTCCGTCATATGACCACTCTGCGACCGTGACCCCCTCCGGACAACGCGGGCCGTCTGAGAGCATGGGAGCGTGAACGAGATCCCGCGGGGCACCCTTGAGCAGCAGACGTTCTTCGAGGCGGTCGGCGGCGAGCCGACTTTCCGGCGGCTCGTCCGCCGCTTCTACGAAGGCGTCGCCGAGGACCCGATCCTGCGCCCCATGTACCCGGAGGAGGACCTCGGCCCCGCGGAGGAGCGCATGAGGCTCTTCCTCATGCAGTACTGGGGCGGTCCCCGCACGTACAGCGAGAACCGCGGACACCCCCGGCTGCGGATGCGGCACGCGCCCTTCCGGGTCGACCAGGCCGCCCACGACGCCTGGCTGCGGCACATGCGGGCCGCGGTGGACGAGCTGGAGCTGGAGCCCGACCACGAGCGGCAGCTGTGGGACTACCTGGTCTACGCGGCGGCGTCGATGGTGAACACCGCGGGCTGATCAGACGGGGCTGACCGACAGCCCCGGCACCCCGCGCCGGACGGCGACCGAACCGTAGGGCGTGCGCAGCCGCAGCCACGGCCCCGCCGTGAGCAGCACCACCGCCGGCTGACCGCCGGTGCGCGGCGCCGGGACGGGGGTGCGCACCGGACGCAGGAAGCCCAGCGCGTGGGCGGCGTGCACCGCCCGCAGCGGCAGGCCGGTGGCGCCGAGCTGCCGGGACCAGATGTCGTCGGCGATGGCGTCCAGCTCCGCGCGGGTGCGGCGTTCGGGCAGCAGCGCCTCGCTGCGGTCGCGGAACTCGGTGACGGCGGCGGCCGCCACGGCGCGCACGTCCTCCGCGGGCGGCAGGCCCGCCACCCGCTCCCAGCCGCCGCGCGGCGGGAGCAGTCCGGCCCAGGCCGGCCCGGTGACGGCGGCGGGCACGGTGATCACGCCGGCCGCCTCGTCGATGCCGTCGAGCAACTGCCCGGCGGAGACGGTCGAGTCCAGGTCGTCGGCGGCCGCGTCCAGCTCGGCCGTCCGTACCGCCAGGACCCCGCCGCCGAACGGCGGCTGCCCGAACACGGCGAGGACCGTGCCCGAGGCCCGCAGCCGGACGACGGCGGCCTTGTCCCAGCCGAGCAGCCGGGCCAGGAAGGCGGCGAAACCGTCCGCCTCCCTGGCATCGGCGAGTCGCAGGATCGCCGTCATGCGGCGACTGCCTCCTCTTCGGCCTCGTCCGGGGCGCCCGCGCGGGCGCCGTCGTCGTGGAACTCCTGGAGGAACGACCGCTCCTCCGCCGTGATCCGGCGCGGCCGGCCCTTCTCGAGGTTGTAGGGCACCACGACCGTGGAGGCGCGCACGTACACCGTCTCCGCGTCCTTGATCTCGTACGCGACGGTCAGTGAGGCGGCCCCCACCTTGGTCACCCACGTCTCGACGGTGACCGGCTCATGCCGGTGGACCAGCGGACGCAGGTAGTCGATCTCGTGGCGGGCGACGACCGACCCGCCCGTGAACGACTCGCTGCCCTCCCCGGGCGCCAGCCGGAACATGAAGTCGATCCGGGCCTCCTCCAGGTAGCGGAGGAAGACCACGTTGTTGACGTGCCCGAAGGCGTCCATGTCCGACCAGCGCAGCGGGCAGCGGTAGATGTGACGGGCCATCTGCCGCTCAGCCCCGGGTGAGCTTCTTGTAGGTGGCGCGGTGCGGCCGGGCCGCGTCCGGGCCGAGGCGCTCGACCTTGTTCTTCTCGTACGACTCGAAGTTGCCCTCGAACCAGAACCACTTGGAGTCACCCTCGTAGGCGAGGATGTGGGTGGCCACCCGGTCCAGGAACCAGCGGTCGTGGGAGACGACCACGGCGCAACCGGGGAAGTCCAGCAGCGCGTTCTCCAGCGAGGACAGGGTCTCCACGTCGAGGTCGTTGGTCGGCTCGTCGAGGAGCAGCAGGTTGCCGCCCTGCTTGAGGGTGAGCGCCAGGTTCAGGCGGTTGCGCTCACCACCGGAGAGAATGCCGGCCGGCTTCTGCTGGTCCGGGCCCTTGAAGCCGAAGGCGCTGACGTACGCGCGGGACGGCATCTCGACCTGGCCGACGTTGATGTAGTCCAGCTCGTCCGACACGACCGCCCAGAGGCTCTTCTTGGGGTCGATGTTGGCGCGGTTCTGGTCGACGTAGGAGATCTTGACGGTCTCGCCGACCTTGATCGAGCCGGAGTCCGGGGCCTCCAGGCCCTGGATCATCTTGAACAGCGTGGTCTTGCCGGCGCCGTTGGGGCCGATAACGCCCACGATGCCGTTGCGCGGCAGGGTGAAGGAGAGGTCGTCGATGAGGACCTTGTCGCCGAACGCCTTGGAGAGGTTGTTGACCTCGACCACGATGCTGCCCAGACGCGGGCCCGGCGGGATCTGGATCTCCTCGAAGTCGAGCTTGCGCATCTTCTCGGCTTCGGCGGCCATCTCCTCGTAGCGGGCGAGGCGGGCCTTGGACTTGGCCTGGCGGCCCTTGGCGTTGGAGCGGACCCACTCCAGCTCTTCCTTGAGCCGCTTGGCGCGCTTGGCGTCCTTCTGGCCCTCGACCTTGAGACGGGACTGCTTGGTCTCCAGGTACGTGGAGTAGTTGCCCTGGTACGGGTAGGCGCGGCCGCGGTCGAGCTCGAGGATCCACTCGGCGACGTTGTCCAGGAAGTACCGGTCGTGGGTGATCGCCACGACGGTGCCCGCGTACTTGGCCAGGTGCTGCTCCAGCCACTGCACGGACTCGGCGTCCAGGTGGTTGGTGGGCTCGTCGAGCAGCAGCAGGTCAGGGGCCTCCAGCAGCAGCTTGCAGAGCGCGACGCGGCGCTTCTCACCACCGGAGAGGTTGGTCACCGCCCAGTCGCCGGGCGGGCAGCCGAGGGCGTCCATCGCCTGCTCCAGCTGGGCGTCCAGGTCCCAGGCGTTGGCGTGGTCCAGCTCCTCCTGCAGCTTGCCCATCTCGTCGAGCAGCGCGTCGGAGTAGTCGGTCGCCATCAGCTCGGCGATCTCGTTGAAGCGGTCCAGCTTGCCCTTGATCGCGCCCACGCCGTCCTGGACGTTCTCCAGCACGGTCTTGGACTCGTCCAGCGGGGGCTCCTGCAGCAGGATGCCGACGGAATAGCCGGGCGAGAGGAACGCGTCGCCGTTCGAGGGCTGCTCGAGACCCGCCATGATCTTGAGCACGGTGGACTTACCGGCACCGTTCGGCCCCACGACACCGATCTTCGCGCCGGGGAGGAAGCTCAGGGTGACGTCGTCGAGGATCACCTTGTCGCCGTGCGCCTTGCGCGTCTTGCGCATGGTGTAGATGAACTCAGCCAAGAGAAACCGTCCGGCGTTCGATGTGTGGGCAGATACACCCCATCTTGCCAGCCGTCCACCCCTGGGCGGAAACGAGTAGGCGGGCGACCTCGCTCACGCCTCCGACCTGGGCTCGCGCATTCCGCGACCCGTCGTCCCTGGTCGTCGCCGGCCGGCTCGGGGCGGCACCGCGCGGCCCGCAGACGGCCCGGAGGTCGCTCTCCGCGCCGCGAGAGGGCTCCGGTCATGAGCAGCGGCGGGAGATCGCGTACACACCCGAACAGCCGCTGACGCCCGTGGTGCGCCGGGGCGTACGGGACGGGCCGCGCACCGTGAAAGGCGGCGCACACCGAGGACCGGGCCGGGGAGCAGTGGCGCCGCGCAGCCATCGCCGTCGGCGGCTCGTGGGGCCGGGGCCGCCACGAGAAGGGCTGCACCCGGCCCGGTCGCGGCCGGCCGGATGCCCGGACATATGCTCGGTTGCACTTCGATCGCTGCCGACCTGCGCATCGCCGTCTCCGGAGAGGCCTTCTCCGGGCGACCGGTGCCCGGGCGGTCTCGTTGTGAGTGGCGGATTTATATAGTGAGCAGTTCCCCGACGGCCGTTCTCTTCGATCTTGACGGCGTCCTGCTGGACAGCCGGCGCGCCATGCGACAGGCGGTCCTCGGAGTCGCCGGCGCCGTGCTCGGCAAGCCCTTCGGTGAGAGCGAACTGCCCGCGGACCTTGATCATCTGCGCCATGACGAACTTCTGGCGCATCTCGGTGTGGCCGATCAGGAGATCGCGTTCGGGACGGCATGGGAAATCGCGTTGGGCGTGGCGATGCGGAACGCGTCGCCTTTCCCCGGCGCGGTCGATGTCCTGCGTGACCTCGCCACCGCCGGCACCGAGATCGGACTGGTCACCATGCAGCCCCGCACCCGGGTCGCATGGATGATCCCCCAGGAGATCTCGTCGTACTTCTCCGTGGTGGTCGGGTGGGGTGACGCGGAGCCCAAGCCCTCAGGGGCGGGCATCCTGCTCGCGCTCGACCGCTTGGGCGTGCCGCCCGGCCGTGCCTGTTTCGTGGGGGACAGCCCCAGCGACATCGCGGCAGCCTCAGCCGCCGGGATCCCATCGATCGGCGCTGCGTGGGGGTACACCGGGGTCGCCCTGGAGAGGTGCGATCCCACCGTTCTCGTGCATGCCCTGAGTCATGTGCCGGAAGCCGCGAAACGCCTGCTGGGCCTGGCGTAGGCCCAGCAGCGTAACGACCGGGGCTCGCCCGTCTTCCTTCCCCCTCGGCTCTCCGCGGCCCTCGGCGGCGTCTCAGGCGAGTGCCGGCGGGGTGTCCCGCAGGGTGACGTTGGCGTGGCTCTCCTGGAAGCTCTGGTCCGAGACCAGAGTGAGCCGGGCGGTGGACCGGAACTCCGGCAGGGTGGTGGAGCCGCAGGAGACCATCGTGGTCTTGAGCTTGGCGATGGTCACCGCGAGCCCTTCGTTGAGGTCGCCGGCGTAGGGGACGCAGCCGTCGACGCCTTCCTCGAAGACCAGCCCCTGACCTCCCTGGCCGTAGCGCTGCCAGTTGCGGGCACGGTTCGATCCTTCGCCCCAGTACTCCTTGACGAAGCCGTCGCGGGTGGGCAGCTTCGCGCCCGCTGCCTGGTCGAAGCGCGCGAAATAGCGCCCCATCATGACGAAGTCGGCTCCCATCGCCAGAGCCAGGGCCACGTGGTAGTCGTGCACGAGCCCGCCGTCGGAGCAGATCGGCACGTATTCGCCGGTGCGCTCACGGAAGGCGCCCCGAGCCGCAGCGACGTCGAGCACCGCGCTGGCCTGGCCGCGGCCGATGCCCTTCTGGTCGCGGGTGATGCAGATGGAGCCGCCGCCCACGCCGACCTTGACGAAGTCCGCCCCCGCCTCGGCGAGGAAGGTGAACGCCTCGCCGTCGACCACGTTGCCGCCACCGACCGGGATCTCCGGATGGTGCTTCTTCACCCAGGTCAGCGCCTGTGCCTGCCAGTCGCTGTACCCGTCGGAGGAGTCGAAGCACAGCACGTCCGCGCCTGCCTCCAGCAGGGCCGGGACACGCTCTCGGTAGTCATGGGTGTTGACGCCCGCGCCGACACGCAGGCGCTTGGCGGCGTCGACGGCCTGGTTCGGGAAGCGCTTGTTGTCGGTGTAGTCGGACCGGAACACCAGATGCTGCAGGTGACCCTCGGCGTCCAGCACCGGGAGGCAGTCGAGCCGCTCGTCCCACAGCCGGGCGTTGGCCTCGGAGAGCGTGGTGTCGGGCCCGCCGTGGGGAAGGTCGGCGATGGCCGTCATCCGGCCGCCGACCGGTCCGCCGAGGTCGTGGCGTTGGGGGTGGAAGTCGCGGGAGGTGACCAGTCCGAGGAGGCGGCCGGTGGCGCTCCCGTCGTGGGTGACCGCGGCGGTGCTGTGGCCGGTGCGTCGCATGACGTCCGCCAGGAGGCCCAGGCTGTCGTCGGGGCGGACGTTCGTGTCGCTGGTGACGAACCCGGCCTTGAAGTTCTTCACCTGGCGCACCGCTGCCGCCTGGTCCTGGATCGATTGGTTGTGGTGCAGAAAGCTCAGACCGCCGTTGCGTGCGAGCGCGATCGCGAGATCGGGCGTGCTGACGGCTTGCATGATCGCGGAGGTGAACGGGGAGTGCAGCTCGATCGCCGATGCCTCGCCCGCGAGGTGCCGCACCAGGGGCGTGCGCAGATCGACCGTCGCCGGCGAGCAATCGGTCCGGGTCCGGTTCGGCAGGAGCAGGAATTCGTTGAACGTCCGTGAGACCTCGGCGATGATCTGTGCCACTCGTTCCTCCTGAACCGTCGACCGGGGCCCGGCTGCCCCGGCGTCGAGGTCGCCCCCATGTCCCAGGGCCCGGGCAGGCAGGAATCGGCAAGGCAGCCGTGGAGGTGCCACAAGCTGCGGCAGAGCCCTGACCGGCCTGTGGATCGAACAGGGTGCGGTCGTGACCTGGCACCCTATCGATTGCACCGGGGGCTGCACGAATCGTGCCCTGTCATCGGCAACCGCCGGTCGCGCGCCGCTTCTTACCGGATTTGGTGGGGCAGCCACTCTCCCGGCTCTCCCCGTCCCATCGGCAGTCGTCCCTGTTGTCCCAGGGGAGCTCGGGATCGCCGGCGGCAGGGCTGAGCACATGCCGGGCCAGGACGCGGCGCTTGGCCGCGACCTCCTCGAGGGCGCGGGCCGGATCGCGCGACGCCGCGTGCTCCGCGATCGCCGGATGGAAACCGGAGAGGTCCACCTGGCAGAAGTCCACGGTGTGGCCGTGGGCGGTCCACACTCCGCGGCCGTCACCATCGCATCGGCCGGCCGGCTCGGCGTCCTCGTCGATTCGCCTCCACGGGAACTCCGTCAAGTCGTCGCTCATGACCGCATCATCATCGACCTCTGGCCCACGCCAGGCACCTGCATGGGGACTCATGACCGGGGTGCACAAATCTGCGGTCGCGCGCCGTCGTTGACGTCAGCAGTGGACCCCGGGGGCGGATGGCCCGGGCAGGTCCGCCTCGGCCCAGACGACCTTGCCGCCCGGTACAGAACGGGAGCCCCATCGACGGGACAGCTGGGCGACCAGGAAGAGGCCGCGGCCGTTCTCGTCCGTGGTGCGTGCGCGGCGCAGTCGCGGGACGCATACGTCGGTGTCGAACACTTCGCACGTCAGGAATTGGTGCCTGATCAGGCGCACAGCGACCGGGCCGGCGCTGTGGCGGAGGGCGTTGGTGACCAGTTCGCTGACGATCAGCTTCATGGGGTCCTCGAGCCCTTCCAGGCCCCATGCGGCCAGCTGACGGGCCGCCAGGTCACGGGCGTCACGGACGGCGGTCCGGTCACCGGTCAGTGTCCAGGACGCGACCCGGGTGGGTTTGAGCGAGCGGGTCCGGACCAGGAGCAGGGTGACGTCGTCGCACGACGCCTGCTCCCGGAGAGTCTGTGTGGCGAGGTCGCAGAGGTCTTCCAGGGAGCGGTCCGGCTGCGCCAGGGCGGTGCCCAGGCGGTGCATCCCCTCCTCGATGTCACCGCCGCGGGTCTCGATCAGGCCGTCGGTGTACAGGGCGAGGATGCTTCCCTCGGGCAGTTCCAGTTCCACGGCCTCGAAGGGGTCCCCCATGCCGATGCCCAGGGGGGCTCCGGTCGGCAGGTCGGGGAAGGTGACCCCGCCTTGGGGGTCGACCATCGCGGGCGGGGGATGTCCTGCCCCCGCCATGGTGCACATGCGGGTGGCCGGGTCGTAGACGACGTACAGGCAGGTGGCGCCCACCACCGCGGGTGCCTGGTCCGGGGCGTCGTCGTCCTCCTCCACCATGCGCTGGACCGTGCCGTCGAGGTGGGCCAGCAGTTCGTCCGGGGGCAGCTCCATATTGGCGAGCGTGTGCACCGTGGCGCGGAGCCAGCCCATGGTCGCGGCCGCGTGCAGGCCGTGCCCGACCACATCGCCGACGACCAGGGCCACCCGCGCGCCGGACAGCGGGATCACGTCGAACCAGTCACCCCCGACACAGTGGTCCACGTCGGCCGGCAGATAGCGCGAGGCCACCTCGACCGCCGAGCCGCCCTTCAGCCGGCGAGGGAGCAGATTGCGCTGGAACGCGAGGGCGGCGGTGTGCTCGCGGGCGTACTTCCGGGCGTTGTCCAACGACTCCGCGGCCAGGCCGACGAGCTCCTCGGCCAGGACGAGATCGACCTCCTGGAACGGCACGGGATCCTTGGTGCGGACGAACAACGCCACGCCCAGCAGGGCGCGCCGCGCGCGGATGGGCACGACCATCAGCGAGTGCATGCCGTTCTCGCTGACCTTGCGCGCCAGGGCCGGTACCTCGTCGGACCATGTGCCCGATGCGGCGGCCAGGACCGGCTCCAGGCGGGACTTCCCGGTGCGCAGGACGTCGGTGAGGGGTGAGACCGGCGGCACGAGGACCAGTTCACCGCGCACCCATGGCGATTCCGGGACCCCGTGGTGGATCGAGGCCAGACCGGCACGGCGGAGTCCGGGGAGGCGCTCGCTCGTCGTGCCGATGCGGACGGGGGGCCCCTCGCCGAACGAGACCGACTGCTCCAGATCGACGGCGACATAGTCGGCGAGCAGGGGCACGGCGAGGTCGGCCAGCTCCTGGCCGGCCTGCATCACGTCCAGGGTGCTGCCAAGCCGCGCACTGGCCCCGCTGAGGACGGCGAGGCGCTCACGCGTACGCCTGCTCTCGATGACATCGGCGCTGATGACGCACACCCCCAGTGCCCGGCCGTCCGCGCCCTGGAGGCACTGGAACGAAACCGCGAACGACTGCTCCCGGCCCAGGTTCGTGGGCAGCCACGTCCGGTACTCGTGGACCTTGGGGGTGCCGCTCTGCATCACCTGCCGCATCAGCGACTCGAGCGTCCTGGCCTCCCCGTCGGACCGCACATCGGTGAACCGGCGTCCGAGCCGTCGGTCACGGGGAAGGCCGTCGTGGCTTTCCATCGTGTCGTTCACCCCGGTGCACCGCAGTTGCCGGTCACGGATGATGATGCCGATCGGCGCGCGGGTGACCAGTGGTCCCCGTACCGATCCGTTCATCGCGTCTCCGGACGAAGCGCCGACGTCGGCAGCGGACGCGAGCCACCGCGTTGCTCCGTCCTGCCCCCGCACCATGGAGATCCGCAGGGTGACGTCGAGCACGCGGCCGTCCCGATGGCGCACTGCCGTCGTGCCCGGCCAGCCGTTCCGGGCGCGGCACTGCTCGACGAACGCCGACGTCGTCGGCGCCTCCCCGAGGGACGGCAGCATGAGTGCGGCGGACCGGCCCACCACCTCCCCGGCGGAGAATCCGGCAAGCTGCTCGGCGGCCTGTGTCCATCCGACCACCGTCCCCTCCTCATCGAGGAGCGCGATTGCCGTGTCGGATATCTCGGACGGGTTCAGTTGCTTACCGATCGACACCGCGTCGGCGCTGGCTGTGGTCATCGAGTTGCCGTCCTCTGATGGTTGGAAACAGGCGGTATAGGGCCAGAGGTCTTCTTTGCCCCTTTCGGGCGATCGACCGGACAGGGATCTGTTTTGTGACAGCGCCGCAGCGGTGGCAGCGACCGGTTCCGTCGTGCATGTCGACGCGGAAGCCCTCCCAGCCGCGTCCGCGCAGCGGGGATCCTCGGTCGTGGAACGGCGAAGGGGGCGGAGGTCCATGACCTCCGCCCCCTTCACTCAGGAGCGGCCAGCGCCCGCGTCAGCTCACTCGGCCGACGGGGTCGCCTTCTTCTTGCGGAGGAAGAAGACCGCGCCGCCGCCGAGGACGACGAGCGCGATCGCGATGCCGGCGATCAGCGGGGTGGCGCTGCTCGCACCGGTCTCGGCGAGGTCGCCGCCGGTGGAGCCGGTGTCACCGGTGCCCTCGGAGGAGCCGCCGGCCGTGGCCGGGCTGGGCGAGGAGGACGGGGTGCTGCCGCCGCTGCCGGCGGTGTCGCAGTCGAGGATGCCCTCGAAGGTCTTCTCGAAGCCGTTGGGACCCGTGATGGTGATCTTGTACGGCTGGTCCTCGCCCACCGGCACGGTGATGGTCTCGGACTTGCCGGCCTCGACCGTGTACTCCTTGTCGGCCAGCGTGAACGTGAACGGCTGGTCGCCCTCGTTGGAGGCGGTGACGTCGACGCCGTTCTTGTCGCAGTTCACCTCGGCGGAGACGGCCGGGATCGGGCCCTTGGCGGCCCAGGTGCCGGTCGCCGTGGCGGAGACGGAGCTGTCGCTGGAGCCGGCCAGGATCTGGACCTGCGTCTTGGTGTCGACACCCGTGAACGCGCGGCCGACCGGGAGCTTGGTGGTCGCGGTGGCGGTCAGCGATGTGGTGCCGTCCGGGGTGCCCGCCGCGACGTCGAAGTACAGCGCGTCGCCGTCCTTGGCCGTGCTGACCGGGTTGCCGTTCTTGTCGGTGATCTTGACACCGGAGGGGGCGCTCGGGGCGAGATTCACCTGGGCGCTGGCCGCGTTGGTGCGCACGTTGATCGGACCGAGCAGGTCACCGGCCTTGCCGGAAACGGCGGCCGGGTCGAGGGTCAGCGACGCGGCGGGCTCCTCCAGGGGCTTGGCGCTGGCCTGCAGCCAGTCCGCGAGCTTCTCGGCGTCGGGGTTGTCCGCGGTGACGTCGATGTGGTCCGAGAAGCGCCAGATGGCCACCTGGGTGCCGGCGGCGGCCAGCTGCGGAGTCAGGTCACCGTCGAGCTTCGCGGCCGACTTGAGCGCCGCGAGGTCGTTCACCTGGGGGTAGGAGTTCTGGAGGATCCAGTTGATCTTGCCCGCGTCGGCGTTGTCGTGGAGGCTCGACTCGTTCCAGGAGACTTCCTTGTACTTGGTGCCGTCGCCCTGGGTGTGGGTGTGGATGTCGATGCAGTACGTCTGTATGGTGCCGCCACCGTCCACGGACATCTCGAACAGCCCGGCGGAGACCTTGTCGTCGTGGCCGTTCTCATGAATGACGGCCTTGTCGAACGTCTTCAGTCCGCCGAGCTTTGCCGTCGCACCGGGCGCGGTGGGGGTCGCGTCGTCCGCGATGGCGGACCCGGCAACGGCCATGGAGCCCGCCGCGAGGAGCCCGGAGGCCACCATCGCGACGGCAAGACGGGCAGCTCCCCGCCTCCTTGCAGTGAACATGATTTTCCCCTCCGGGCGAGGTTGGTCGTGGGGGCAGGCCTCGCCGACAGCTGTGGATCCCCGGGGAAGGCCGGGGGTACCGCAGAATCCTAGGAACCAACCGCATCAAAGCCACCAGGATTCACGGTCGCCCAGGAATTCGAATCGCAATCGTTACCCGCACGTAGGCATGAACGGGAAATTGTCGATAAATCGTCGGCGTTTCTGCGCCGGGCGAATACCCAGCTGTCCGTCTTATCCGGACAGTGCGGCCACCGGGTCGCCGGTGCGCGGATCCCCGGCGCCCGGGACGGAATTCGGAACCATGAGTTCCGGATGTGCCGCGGACACCCGCCGGAACGCCGAGGTTCCGCGCGTCAGATCGTGGCCGCAGGCGATCGCGTCGATGTCGGCCGAGATCCAGCGCTGCCCGTCGCGCTCCTCCTCACGGACTCTCAGGCGCCCCTGGACCAGGAGTGGTTCACCGACCCCGACCGAGGCCGCCACGTTCTCGCCGAGCTGCCGCCAGGCCCACACGGTGTAGAAGCTGGTGTGCCCGTCGGACCAGCCGCCGCGCTCCCGGTCCCAGCGGCGCGCCGTCGTCGCCAGCCGGAACCTGGCGACCGGGACACCGGTGGGTGTCTTCCGGAATTCCGGCCTCGTGGCGACATTCCCCACGACGGTGACCAGTGTCTCGCTCATTTCCGACGCTCCCCCGCTGTCCATTGCCGTCCGGCGGCCCCTTGCCGCCGTCCCCGCGATGGGTCCATGGTGCGCCCGCCCCGCCACCCGTGGAGGAATCGAATTCAACCTGTGGATTACTGCCCGGCTGTGGACAACTCCGTCACCCGGAAGTGGTTGCCGGCGAGAACTCCGTACTGCTCCCGCACCTCCCGGTAGCGCAGCAATTCCGCCGCGAGCGGTTCGAGCACCCGCGCCCGCCCGCAGTCGGCCGCGGCGTCGCCCATCCGCCGCTCCGCGGCCTGGCCGTGCCGCCGGGCCGGGCCGCGAGCCGCGAACCGGCTCGCCCGGGTGAGCAGCGGACCGCCCATCCCGCCCACGACCATCAGCACGGGCGACGGCCACCACGGCAGCCGCAGCGCGCCCGCGGCCGTCACGATCCCGCACACCAGTGCCGCCGTCGCGAGGAGTGCCAGCAGCCACTGCGCCGTGCCGACCACCGACCACCACCTGGGGCGCAGCGGCTCGTCCGGGGCCGTCCGCTCCACCGCCGCGTCCAGCGCCTCGGGGAGCGTCCGCCCACCGCGGCGGGCCGCCTCGCGAACCGCCTGCGCCCAGGGAGCCGGCAGGCCCACCACGGCCTCCGCCGCGACCGCGCGCACCGCCTCGTCGACCGCCGCACGGGACGCCGAGAGAGCGGGACGGCGGCCGTCGAGGGAGCCCGCGTGCAGGTCGCCGCCGCGACCGCGGCGCAGTCGCCGCCACGGGGTGCCGCACGCCTCCTCGGCGGCCCTGGCCCACGCGCGCTCCGCCACCCGGCCCGCAGCCGCGGCGCCGACGGCGTGCGCGAGGCTCGCCGTGAAGTCCTCACGGGCCCGGTCGGTGAGCCCGGTCGCGCCCTCGGAGACGTACAGCGGGCGCAGCCGTTCGGCGAGCCCGTCCACGTCCGCGGACAGCCGCCGGCTCGCGGCCGCGCGCTCCGCGACGACCTGGCCGATCGCCGCCCTCAGCTCCGGCACGCCGTCGCCGTTCAGCGCCGATGTGGCCAGCACCATGGCACCGTCCTCGCCGTGCTCGCCGACCGCGAGCCCGTCGTCGTCCAGGAGCCGCCGCAGGTCGTCCAGGACCTGCGCGACGGCCTCCTCCGGGAGCCGGTCGGTCTGGTTGAGGACGACGAGCGTCACGTCTGCGTGCCCGGCCAGCGGCCGCAGATAGCGCTCGTGGAGCGCGGCGTCCGCGTACTTCTCCGGGTCGAGCACCCACACGATCACGTCGACCAGCTTCAGCACCCGGTCCACCTGGTCGCGGTGCCCGACCGCCGCCGAGTCGTGGTCGGGCAGGTCGAGCAGGACGAGCCCGGCCGGTCCGTCGGCCGCCCGCTCCGCCCCGTCGTCCAGGGCGCTGTGCCGGGCGAACCGTGCCTTCGGCGCGATGCCGAGCCGGTCGAGCAGCCCCGTCGCGCCCTGGGGGTCCCAGGCGCAGGCGACCGGCGCCGAGGTCGTGGGCCGGCGCACGCCGATCCGCGACAGCTCCAGTCCGGTCAGCGCGTTGAACAGGGACGACTTCCCGCTGCCCGTCGCCCCGGCCAGCGCCACCACCGTGTGGTCCGCCGACAGCCGGCGCCGGTCGCCGACCCGTTCCAGCAGCTCCCCCGCCCCGTCGAGCGCCTCGTGGCTCACGCGGGTGCGCGACAGCCCGAGCAGTTCCGACAGCGCGTCCACCCGCTCCGTGAGCACCTGGGTCACCTCTCCCACAGTCCGTACGACTTCTGCACGACCGAAAGCTCCGCGATCAGCGACGCCTGCTGGCGGGCCGTCACATCCAGCGCGTCGACGGGGAGCACGCGCCGTTCGCGCTCGGCGTCCAGTACGTCCCCGACGAGCCGGTCCAGCTCCTCGCGCGCCCGGTCGCCCGCCCGCAGCGCGGCGTACGCCCCGACGAGGGAGGCGAGCCGCTCGCCCGCGACCGTGCCCTTGCGGCCGCCGAGCACGGCGACCGCGAGCAGCACCGCCGCGTCCTCCGGGTCGACGGCCTCCGCGCTCGCGCGCACCGCCTCGTGCGCCAGGCGGGCCAGCGTCCAGCGCCACGCGTCGACGGCCTCCTCGATCCGGTCCTCGGCGTGGTCGGCCGCCGCGTCCGGGTCCGCGCCCTCCAGCAGGACGGCGCCCGCGCGGTCCCGGCGCCAGGCGTCCAGGGTCTGCTCGTCCGCCGTCGCGACCTCGGTGCGCAGCAGGGCCGCCAGGCCCTCGGCGAGCGCGGCCTGCAGTGCCTCGGGGCCGCAGTCCGGGTAGCCTCGCCAGCTGGCCAGGGCCTCCCCGGCGAGCAGCGCCCCGGCCCGGACGGCGTCCTGGATGCGGGACTCGGCTTCGTCGTAGGCGTCGTCCACGTGCCGCGTCAGGCGCAGGGCCGCCGCGTGCTGCGCCGCCGAGGCGCCCGCGAGCTCCGGGAGGCGGTTGCCGAGGGAGCCCAGCACGCCGGACGCGGTGCGCCGCGCCGCCTGGTGCCGCGCGGCGGGGTCCTCGGCGCAGTGCGCGAGCCAGCTGCCCAGCGCCGCCACCGCGGTGTGCGGCAGCAGCCCGCCGGCCCCCGCGGACTCGGGGAGCTCCGGCACCGTGAAGCGCGGCACGTCCCCGAGTCCGGCCCGGGTCAGCAGTGCCGCGTAGTGCTGCGAGACGTCGTCGGCGATCTGGTGCGGCACGCGGTCCAGGACGGTGGCCAGCGTGACGTCGTACTCCTTGGCCGTACGCAGCAGGTGCCAGGGCACCGCGTCGGCGTAGCGCGACGCGGTGGTCACCAGGATCCAGATGTCGGCCGCGCAGAGCAGCTCGGCGGCGAGCTCGCGATTGCGGGAGACCAGGGAGTCGATGTCGGGTGCGTCCAGCAGGGCGAGCCCGCGCGGCAGCGTGTCGTCCGTCTCCAGCCGCAGCCACAGCTGCCGCGGCTCCTCCGCCTCGCGTTCCTCGTCGGTCCCGTCCGCCCCCTCCTCCCCGTCCGCGTCGGCGGCGGTCCGGGGCCGCGGCGCCCACGCCCGGGCCAGGCCCGGCAGCACCCGCGGGTCGGCGAACCACGCCCGGTCCTGGGGGTGGCACACCAGCACCGGCGTGCGTGTCGTGGGGCGCAGCACGCCCGCGTCGCTCACCCGCCGCCCGATCAGCGAGTTCACGAGCGTCGACTTGCCCGCTCCCGTCGAACCGCCCACCACGGCCAGCAGCGGCGCTTCGGGAGCCCGCAGCCGGGGCACCAGATAGTCGTCGAGCTGTGCCAGCAGCTCCTGGCGTGTGCGGCGGGCCCGCTCGGCTCCGGGAAGGGGGAGAGGAAAGCGCGCGTCCTCGACGCGGTCGCGCAGTGCGGACAGCGCGTCAAGGAGTTCGGGCCGTACATCCAAGATCGCCACAGTGGCAGAATGCCCCATTTTGATGGGTTTTTGAAGCGTATTCCGCCCAGTTCACACCTTTCGGCCCGCAAGAACGCCGGAACGGGACAGAAGAGCCGTAAGAGACACCGGCATAACGAGTGCACAACAGCCGCCGACTGAGGCGCCAAAACTGGTGCGACATTCGCACCTGCCTGCGATTATCAGACCGCTTCACCGAACCTACACAACGTGTCATGAAGGCGAAGCAACCGGCCGCACATCAGCCGCGCCCTATCCTTGTCCCCGGCAAGGTCACGGAACCGTCGACACAAGGGGCGGGTTCGGTCGCGGCCAACGTCCGGCCCCCGTAGCTCAGTGGATAGAGCAGGCGCCTTCTAAGCGCTTGGCCGCAGGTTCGAGTCCTGCCGGGGGCACGTCATGCGCCCCTCCTTCGCGGAGGGGCTTTTTGCTGGTCAGAGCCTTGCCGCCTGGAGTGAAGCAGCGCCGGACCGCCCGCGTGTGATCACGGGAGTGCTCCGGCGCCGTCCGGCTGTCACCGGGTTTGCGCGGGTGGCTCTGTCGAATACGTGTCGAAGTCCGGGGAGCGGTTCAGAGATCTTCGTCCGTCTCGGGGAGGTCTCCCCCGGCCTCGATCCGCCCCTGGTGATCCCTGAGCTGACCAGAGATACAACGCGCGTAGGTGGCGAGCAAGACAGGGACGCTGTTGCCCGCCCACTCCGCAACCTGCGCCGGCGGGATGCCCGCGTTGAGCCACGAGGTCAGGCAGGTGTGCCGCAGGTCATAGACGCGCTTGCCGGGCGGAGAGGCGAACTCTGCCGGCGCGAGAACCTGCTGCCGGGCGGTGCGCCAGGCGCGGCGGAAAACCGACCCGCGAGGACGTCCTGCGCAGCCGGAGGATGAGCCGAGAGCCCCGGCGACCTGAGAGCCCTGAAGGACCTCTGAAGAGGTCGCCCGAACTGCGATGAGTTCCAGCGCGGTCTCGGGTCTTCAGGTACATCCACCTTCTGCACGCGAATTTGGAGGCACCTTGAAGCTCTTGCTTACGTCAGGCGGCGTCACGAACCCAAGCATCCACACGGCGCTCGTAAAGCTTCTCGGCAAGCCGATCGCCGAGTGCCACGCCCTCTGCATCCCGACAGCACAATGGGGTCACCCGATGTGCGGGCCGACATCGGTGCGGGGCCTCGTAGCCGCCCAGCCCACGTGGCAACACCTGACCGGCCTGGGCTGGGCGTCACTCGGCGTCCTCGAACTCACCGCACTGCCCACCATCGGCGCAGAACGATGGGTCCCCTGGATCCGGGAGGCCGATGTGCTCCTGGTCGACGGCGGCGACGCGACGTACCTGTGCCACTGGATGCGGGAGTCCGGGCTGGCCGATCTGCTGCCTTCGCTGCCCGACACGGTCTGGGTTGGAGTGAGTGCCGGAAGCATGGTGATGACGCCCCGGATCGGAGCGTACTTCGTGGAGTGGCCGTCCGCGCCGGACGACCGCACGCTGGGAGTCGTCGACTTCTCAATCTTCCCGCACCTGGACGCTTTCCCAACGAACACCCTGGCTGACGCAGAGCGGTGGGCCGCCGACATCGGCGTCCCGGCCTACGCCATCGACGAACAGACGGCCATCAAGGTCGTCGACGGCTCCGTCGAGGTGGTCTCCGAAGGGCAATGGACGAAATTCGGGTCATAGCCGCCCGACAGTCGTGACGTCGCGTCGTTCCGCGAGACCCCATAACGTGCCACGCCCTCGACCACCGGGGCGCCCGCGGCCACCTCCATGACCGCGTGATACCGCTGCTCGACCACGCTCAACTCCACCGGCACGGCCCCGGCCCTCCCGCACGCGCCGAATCAGACGCACACAGCCAAGCCGAGGCAAGCGGTGTCAAGCATCACGTGAAGCCACACTGTCAGCCATCAACCGAGACAGGACATCATGGTCTGATCTCGGTGCGGTAAGACTGCGGGCCTGCGCGGATCAACGGGGTTGATCTCGGCTTCGTCGAAGAGTTGTTCCAGGGCCTCGGTTCCGTGCTTTCTGCGGAACGCGATCTCGGATGCGGTCACCGGCAGCAGCCAGAGCAAGCGGGCGTGCCCACCTGGCAGGGCACACAGAGACGACCCCACTTCCCTTGCTCTAGACGACCGGCCGTCCGAGGCGGACCAACGCTGACAGACGATGACAACTGTCCACCGGAACAGCGCAGGCCAGAGCAATAGGCTTGAGCATTTGCCCAGGTGGGAGAGTGGCCGAATCACTTCCAGAAGAACTGATCGCATTGCCCGGAGCTTGCCTCAGCCACCCCGCCAGGGGCCGTCGCTGCCTCGCGCGCCGGCGCAGCGTGTACGACTTGATGCCACCACTTACTGGCGTTCTACCGTCGCCTGGACACCTGCCTGGTGTAGCCGGTGGGCGAGGAACGCCAACGGTCAGCGTCCCGTCGGACGTCGTCCTTTGACGTGCCGAGGTCGAGGACGACGAGGCGCGACGGACCGGTGGCGATGCCGATGTTGAAGTCACCAGCGAAGCGGCAGTGGGCGATGCGGCCGTGGTCTGTGGTTGCCCTGTTCTCCCAGGCACGGACGGCGGGCCGCTTGTCGCCGGGAATGAGGGACGAGGGTCCCGCCCGCGCGGAGCACCCGCGGTGGGACGGTGCCCCGGTGCCGCCCTCAACCGTGCGGGGCGGTGCCGGGGCTCACTGTGTCAACGACCCTTCCCAAACGTGCAGTTGCGCTGTTGCCCAGCGGTGACAGTTCACCCACGCTCCGGTGATGGTTGACCAGCGAAGATTCACGCATCGCCAGCCGCTGAGGCCGACAATGGACACGCAGACAGGCAGCGAACTTGCATCAGTTCACCGTTCCCTGGAATCACCATGTCTACTCGACGTGTCACTCTGGCCACCGCCACCGCCGTCGCCCTGCTGGCGCCTGCCGCGGCGTACGCGACGCCCATCGACAGCACGCTGAAGCTGGCGCTCAGCGACGTCAGCCACAACGACGTCGCCCGCGGCCAGAACATCCAGACGTTCACCCTGACCGTCACCAACCCGTCCGACGCCGCCCAGGACTACACCGGCCTGGTGTTCGGCATCCCCAGCGGGCCGAGCCCCATCCTCGGCAGCCAGATCCTCTTCGAGGCGGCTCCGGTCACCGCTCCCGCCACGGACGTGAAGGCGGCCCAGGAGGACCAGTCGGCGATGATCGGGTTCTTCCCGCACGGCGGCAAGGTCGGCGACGACTTCTCCGTGCCGGCGAAAGCCAGCATCAGCTGGAAGATCACCTTCGGCTTCCGCCAGGACTACCCGCTCAACGACGACGGCATCAGGCTCGCCTTCGACACCGGCAGGGGCTCCGAGACCGTGCACTTCAACGTGCCGCCCGCGCAGGCCGACGGCAAGCTCACGGGCGTGTTCGGCCCCAAGGCCACGGTCGCGCGCGGAAAGCCCGGCCAGACCTGGTACGAGGTCGACAACAATGCCGGCGGGCAGTTCGACGTCCCGCTGCGGACGCTGATCTCCGTGGCGGACCCGGTACCCGGACTCGGCCTGGACGTCCTCAGCAACGGACACTGGGTGAAGGCCCAGACGGCCGGAAGCCGGCAGTGGGCCCTTCCCGAGATCCCCAAGGGCTTCTCCCACGGCCAGAAGAACCGCTACGACCTGCGGTTCACCGTCCCGTCCACCCCGGGCACGGGCAAAGCCCGCGACCTCGGCGTGCAGATCTTCACCGGCCTGTCCAAGGGGAACACGGCGCCCATCGTGGACACGGAGGGCGCGATCCACTACGACCCGAAGCCAGCGGCGGTGAGCACCCCGACCCCGTCGCCCACCACGTCCGCCTCCACGGCGGCCGCGGCGTCCCCGACCCAGAGCAAGCGGCCGCCAACGCGCCCAGCACCGACCAGCTGGCCGAGACCGGTTCCGGCGATGCAGGCCTCTTCGCCGGCCTGGCCGCGGTCCTCGCCGCCGCGGGCGTCGCGATCACGGCCTCGGTCGGCCGCCGCCGCAACACCGCAGCCTGAACTCCGGCCCGACGCCGGGCCAAGTCTCCACCGGGCCCCGCGGCCGCCTCGCGCGACCGCGGGGCCCGCTGCGGCAACGCCGCGCCTACGCCTGCCATCGTGCCCGCTGCGTGCCCGATCCGACGGGAAACGGCGGGGACCCACGGGTAACGACGGCCACAGCGGCGCCAAGACCCAAGTCAAAGGCTTTCCAGGTCAGCCCGCATCCGCGTCACTTGTCTTCCAAACTGGGGACCATAATGCCCAAGCGGCGGCGAGCGCGGGAGCGCCCCGCAAGTTGAGCACCGTCGCGGGGTCGTCCCCGGGCCGTGGAAGGTGGACCAGCGCTGACCACCGTTGACAACCAGTGACGGCATCAACGCTGGTCAGCGGGCTGTTCCATCTGGAGGCCCAGCTCAGCCAGGCGGCCGGTCAGTAG
The DNA here is from genome assembly GCF_053598835.1 of Streptomyces sp. NPDC001070. Taxonomy (NCBI): domain Bacteria; kingdom Bacillati; phylum Actinomycetota; class Actinomycetes; order Kitasatosporales; family Streptomycetaceae; genus Streptomyces; species Streptomyces sp. NPDC001070. Next base: position 168,214 of record NZ_JBSFLB010000002.1, on the reverse strand, counting down.
ACGGTCTACTGCACTGTCGGCGATCGCCGACCGAACGCGTTCCCGTCACCCGCGCGGACGCACCAAGCGGAGCGCGGGGCGGGTCGACCCGGGGCCGCCCGCGTCCGCGGCCGTACCGTCGGTGTCACCGGCGCACCGGACGTCAGCCGCGCGGCCCAGTCCGCGAAGGACAGCCAGGGGACAGCCGGGAAGTCGGCGCACAGCGCCGCGAGGTCGACGTGGTATCCGTCTCCGTCAGGTAGGTGAACACCACGGCCATGTCAGGACTGGTCCGCCGCAGCGATTCCAGGAGAACGCTACGGAAGGCCACCGGGCCGCCCGCCGCCTCCGGCACGGCCCGGGCCATCTGCGCGGGAGTGGGGTCGTCTCCCGCGAGGCGCCCATCCGCCGTACGAAACGCCTGCCACTTCTGCGTATGCGGGGGCAACAATCACGGGGTGGGAGAGGAACTCCTACGGGTGTCACGCCCTGAGGTGCCGGGGTCCTCAGCCAGCAGCTCCGTCATCGTCACGGCGTGAAGGCCGCGCCGGTGCAGGCCGTCGAGGATCCCGGGGAGCGCGGCCACGGTGCCCGAGTGCCCCAGATGCAGGCTCACCACCGATCCTGGCCGTACCTCGCGCAGCACGGTCGCCTGCACGGCGGCGGCGCCGGGATCGGTGTAGTCCAGCGAATCCACGTCGTAGGACAGGGTGTGCGGGTAGCCCGCTTTCCGGGCGGCGATTTGCACCGTGCGCGTCGCCAGCCGCGCCCGCGACGGACGGAACCAGCGGCCCGGCGAGCCTGTGAGCTTCCGCAGCCGTGCCGCGCACTCCTCGATCTCCGTGTATGCCGACGCGACGCCCATCGTGTCGATCGGGCCATGAGTCTGCGTGTGGTTGCCCAGCTCATGGCCGCCGTCCAGCACCCGACGGGCCATCTCCGGACAGGCGTCCAGCCAGCTCCCAACCGCCATCACGGTCACCCTGGCCTCCGCCCGCTCCGCCTCCCGCAGCAAGGCGGTGGCGAGCGCGGGGTCGCCCTGCCCGTGAAAGGTGAGGGAGATCCGGGGGCGGTCGCGCGGGCCGTGGGTGATCTGTGCGGGAAGTCTCGCCGGCGCGGCTGCGGTCGTCGCCGCAGGGCGCGGGCCGGCGGTGACGCGGGGGCCGGTCGGCTGCGATGCGCAGCCCGAGGCGAAAGTGCCTGCCGCGGCGGCGATCAGGGCGGTGCGACGGTTCATGGCCGACTACTTTATGCAGCCGTCTAGGAACCGTACGTGATGGAGTCGCGTGTCGACCGCGCGCGGATCCGCCCCGTTGAATGCCAAGCCGCGTCACGGGTACCTGGATCACGGGCTGTGTCGCCTGAGTGTGTGGCGCCAGGATTCGGGCTCTGGTGTCCCGCGGTCGGCTGCTGAGCCCTCGGTGTGCACGCACCCTTGTGGGGCACATCGCCTACCTCAGCCCAGACCGCCTGGAGGGCCGCTTCGGCTGGGAGGCCGCATAGGGCCGCGCGCCACGTGCCCTGTCGAATCCGTGTCGAAGTCTCTCCGGCGGCCTCGTGGTTTGGGACGAAGCTGCTGGTCACCTGGAGGATGGGCCTCCAGACGCAAAGCGCCTTCTAAGCGCTTGGCCGCAGGTTCGACTCCTGCCGGGGCACGCTGCGCCCCTCCTTCGCGGAGGGGCTTTTTGCTGGTCGCACAGGGTGGGCGAGCAGCCGCCCTCGGATGACGCAGACGCCCCGCGGCCGGGCCGTCGCGCTGTCGCGACGGGGCCGCAACGGCCGGGCGGACGGCGGGCCGTGGGCCCGGGCGAGCGAGGAATCCTGTGCCGTCCGAAGGCCCCCGAGGGCCTTCCCGGGACCGCCGCGGAGCGGTTCCCCCGCGGGCGCGCCGACCCGGGAAACGCGCTTCCCGATCGGCTGGTCTTCGCCCATGACCGAAGCTGGGCGCTGTCATGCCGTCGCGTGATCGACCGCGTCCAGGACGGCGGGCCACGGGAACCCGCGCCCGTCCGGCGCCTCGCCGGGCTCGGGCAGGGGCCCCGCCTCCGGGTCGAGGAGGAGGCGGACGCCGGCCTCGCGAAGGGTGGCGAGGTGCCGGGGCCAGGCCGGGTGCCGGGTGTGGGCGGCGTTGACCGCCGGGACGGCCACGAGCGGCACGCGCGGGGTACCGAGGACCTCCGCGAGCAGGGTGAGGGCCTGGTTGTCGGCGATGCCCAGGGCGAGTTTGGCCAGGGTGTTGGCGCTGGCCGGGGCCAGCACGCAGCAGTCGGCGGCCGGATGGGGCCGCGGGACGCCGGGCAGTCGCGGCTGGTCGCGGACGGGCAGGCCGGTCACCTCGCGCAGTCGCTCGATCTCGCCCCGTGCGCCCAGCCAGCGGGCGGCGGTCGGGGTGAGCGACACGGCGACGCGCCAGCCGCGGGCGAGCGCGGGGAGGACGAGGCCCTCGCGCAGGGTCCCGACGCCGTCGGCGGCCGAACCGACGACGGCGAGGACTCCGCGGACCGGCCGGGTGTGCGGTGGAGGCGGTTGAGAAGGCATGGCCTGCCCCTACCCGAAACGGCCCTCCACGTAGTCGGCGGTGCGGGGGTCGGAGGGGCTGCCGAACATCGCGAGGGTGGGCCCGTGCTCCACGATGCCGCCGGGGGTGCCCTGTTCGGCGAGGAGGAGGGCGCACTGGTCCGAAACGCGGGCTGCCTGCTGCGTGTTGTGGGTGACGATCACGATCGTGACCTCGTGGACCGGTTCCCGGATCGTCTCCTCGATGCGCCGGGTCGAGGTGGGGTCCGGGGCCGAGCAGGGCTCGTACGGGCCCGGACCTGACGGTTTTCCGCCATCGCGTCGCGACCGCGGAGGGCGTGGCGGCGACATGCAGAACCGGCTCAGGGGCCGATTGCCGCCCGTTCGAGGCGGGGCCGGGGACGGCACGCGAAATGCGCGCCGTCCCCGGCCCCGGTGATCCGGTGCGTCACCTGGCGCTCCGGAGCGCGCTCCGGCCCCTTCCGGGCCCTCATGGCCTGTCCCGCGCCATGGGGCCCGCGGCTTCCGCGCCGAGGGTCCGGAATACGAACCGGAGTCACCGGTGACACAAGAGGACGGCGGAAAGGACCGCACGGACCCCTTTCCACCCTTTCCACATGAGGGGCGCGGCAAGGGGTCAGCTCGCCTTGCGCAGCACCTCGGTGATCTTGCAGTCGATCTCACCCGCCACGGGCGCGGTCCCCTTGGCGCTCACTTGCGTCACCTCCCCCGCGGCCAGGCCGGTCGCGTTCGCGACGGCCTGGGCGATCTGCTCTCCGGCGGGGTCGACGAAGTCGATGCGCACCTGGTAGTCGGAGGTCTCGGAGCTGTGGTTGGTGACGGTCACCTCGGCGCTGGGCCACTTGGAGAAGTCGGCGAGCTCGCACGCGGTGATCTTCGCGTCGCCCGGGGCGGGCTTCTGGCCGGTGTTCTCCACCTGCGAGGCGCTCGCCGCCGGCGAGTCACCCCCGGAACCGCCCTTGCCGTCGTCGGTCGTCATGGCGATGGCGACGCTGGCGCCGATCACGGCGACAATGGCGACGATTCCGAAGCCGAGTATCTTCCCGGCACCCGACTTCTTCGGCGGCCGCCCCCAATCCGGTTCCTGGGGCGGTGAGTACCGACCCGGTGGTGAGGCGTGCGACGGCTGAGACATGGTGAACCCCCTGAGGCTCGGATGTGAAGACACCGTGACAGAGCTTCACCATGCGCGCAGAGACAAAAGCTGTCTGTAATGCGGCCGTGACCGATCCGGTACAGATCATTCCTGATAAGTCTGTGCCAAGGGTCCGACCGGCCGCTCGGGGCGCATCATGGGATCCCGTGGCCGCGCCCCCGGAGGGAACCATGCCCGCGTACGAGCAACTGGCCGCACTGGCGGCGCTCCTGGACCAGGCCGTCGCGGCGCAGCCGGAAGCGGACCGGGTGGTGGCGGCGTGCGGCGAACCCGAGCCCGTACCCGGCGTCCTGGCCCGGGAGGGCAGCCGGCAGGCGGCGGCACTGCAGCGGATCACCCTGCGGCTGCGGGAGCTTGCCGTCGACGGCGACGTCGCCGAACTGCGTGAAGAGGCCGTACGGCTGGTCATGTACGACCACTGGATGGTGCGGCAGGCGCTGAACCTGGCCTTCAGCGCACACGTCGACGCCCGTACCGAGGCCGCCCGCCTGCGGCTCAACGGCCTCGGCGCCCCGGCCGACCGGCTCCGGGAACTACGCGACCGGGTGCGCGAGCAGACCCGCCGTACGCAAGCCGGCTGAGGGCCTCGTCCGGCGTGGTGCGCCGGGGGGCCGGCGAGGCGGTGATCATCGCCGGCCACCCGGCGCAGCGGGGAGCGGCCGCACGGCTGACCGGGGTGGTCGCGCGGCCGCTGCCCCGGTGGTCAGCCGGCCAGACCGCGTCGCGTCAGCAGCGGATCGATCCTCGGCGCGCGGCCGCGGAAGCCCTCGAACGCCGTCATCGGGTCGACGCTGCCGCCCCGGGAGAGCAGTTCGCGGCGGAAGGTGTCGCCGTTCTCCCGCCTCATGCCGCCGTTCTCCTTGAACCACTCGACCGTGTCGGCGTCGAGCACCTCGCTCCAGATGTACGAGTAGTACCCCGCGCTGTAGCCGCCGGCGAAGATGTGCTGGAAGTAGGTGCTGCGGTAGCGCGGCGGGATCGCCGGCAGCGCGAGTCCGGCCTCCTTGAGCGCCACGGCCTCGAATTCCTCGGCGTCGCCGGGGTCGTGACCGGCCGGGATGGTGTGCCAGGCCCAGTCCAGCACCGCCGCGGCCAGGTACTCGACCGTGCGGAAGCCTTGCCCGAACCGCTCGGCGGCCTCCATCCGCGCCACCAGACCGGCCGGCATGGGCTCGCCGGTCTCGTGGTGGCGCGCGTAGTTGGCCAGCACCTCGGGCCAGGTCACCCACATCTCGTTGACCTGGGAGGGGTATTCGACGAAGTCGCGCGGCACGGAGGTGCCGGTGAAGAAGGGATGGCGGACGTCGGAGAACAGGCCGTGCAGGGCGTGCCCGAACTCGTGGAAGAGGGTGTTGACCTCGTCGTAGCTGAGCAGCGCGGGCTCGCCGGCGGCAGGCTTGGCGATGTTGAGGTTGTTGACCACGACGGGCTTGCGGCCGTGCAGCCCGGACTGCTCCACCAGGTTGTTCATCCAGGCGCCGCCGCGCTTGGAGGCCCGGGCGAAGAAGTCGCCGAGGAAGAGGCCGAGCGGCGAGCCGTCCGCGTTGAAGACCTCGAAGACCCGCACGTCGGGGTGGTAGCCCTTCAGGTCGGGGCGTTCGGTGAAGCTGAGCCCGTAGACCCGGCCCGCGGCGAAGAACACGCCGTCCTTCAGGACCCGGTCCAGCTCGAAGTAGGGGCGCATGGCGGCGGTGTCGATGTCGTACTCCGCCTTGCGCACCTTCTCCGACCAGTACGCCCAGTCCCAGGCGGCGAAGTCCTCCAGGCCGGAGGCGGCGGCGAGGGCGGCGGCCTCGCGCTCGGCGTTGGCGACGGCGGGCGGGACGAGGCGGGCAAGCAGGGAGGTCACGGACTCCGGGGTGCCCGCGGTCTGGTCGGCGACCACATAGGCGGCGTGGTTCTCGTATCCCAGCAGGGCGGCGCGTTCGGCGCGCAGCCGGGCGAGTTCGACGACGAGTGCGCGGTTGCTCTCCAGACCCCGGCCGAGAGAGGCCTCCAGCAGTCGCCTGCGCAGGTCGCGGTCGTCGAGCGAGGCCAGCTCCGACTGGTTGGAGAAGTTCTTCAGGCTGAGGACGTACTTGCCGTCGTGACCGAGCGCGACGGCGTTGGCGGCCGCCGCCGCGACGGCGTCGGCGGAGAGCCCGGACAGGGCGTCGGCGCTGTCGAGGACGAGGGCGGCGGCCTTGGTGTCGGCGAAGACGTTCTGCTGGAAGGCGGTGGAGGCCTCGGCGATCCTCGCGTTGAGCGCCCGCAGCCGCTCGCGGCCCTCCTCGGTCAGCTCGGCCCCGGCGCGGACGAAGCGCGTGTGGTAGCGCTCCAGCAGCCGCAGGGACTCGGCGTCCAGGCCGAGTTCGCCACGGTTCTCGTAGAGCGCCTTGACGCGGGCGTAGAGCGCCGGGTCGAGGTGGATGGCGTCGGCGTGGGCCGCGAGGGCGGGGTTGATCCTCGCCTCGATCTCCTGGATGCCGGGGGTGGTGTCGGAGGCGGTGCGGTTGAAGAAGTCGTTCACCACGCGGCCCAGCAGGTCGCCGGAGCGTTCCAGGGCGACGATCGTGTTCTCGAAGCCCGGGGGTTCGGGGTTCGCCGCGATCGCCGCGGTCTCGGCGAGCTGCTCGGCCATCCCCTGTTCGAAGGCGGGAAGGTAGTGCTCCTCGCGGATGTCCGCGAACGGCGGCAGCTCGTACGGAAGCGTGCTCGGGCTGAGGAAGGGATTCGTCGGCGTCACCCCTCCGACCTTACGCCCGGTGCCTGCCGCGTGGACGAGGCCTTTCATAGGATGACCCGGTGGCAGCTACGCGTACGGACGGCCGGGTCGAGCGCGGCAACCAGACCCGCCGGCTGGTGCTCAACCGCACCATGGAGATCGCCTCGGTCGAGGGTCTCGAAGGACTGTCGCTGGGCCGGCTGGCCACCGAACTCGGGCTCAGCAAGAGCGGGGTGTTCGCCCTGTTCGGGTCCAAGGAGGAGCTGCAGCTGGCCACCGTGCGGGCGGCCCGCGAGGTGTACATCCGGCAGGTGGTGGAGCCGTCGCGCGGGGTGCCGGCGGGGCTGCCGCGGGTGTGGCGGTTGTGCGAGTCGTGGCTTGACTACTCACGGCGGCGGGTGTTCCCGGGCGGGTGCTTCCTGCTGGCGGTGTCGGCGGAGTTCGACGCGCGCAGCGGCACGGTGCACGACCTGGTCGCACAGGCCCGGCTGGAGTGGATCAGCTACGTCGAGATCACCCTGGACAAGGCGCGGCGGGCCGGGCAGTTGCGCGCCGACCTCGAGGTCCCGTTGCTGGCCTTCGAGCTGATCGCGCTGATGGACACCGGCAATCTGCACTCCGTGCTCTTCGGCGACCCCTCCGCCTACGCCAAGGCGGGCACGGCGATCCTCAGCCGCCTGAGGGCCGCCGCGGAGGGGGAAGCCCGGCTGCTGCCCGATCGGTTCGAGGGCTGAGGGGCGGACCGGGCGGTTTCTCCGATAAGAGGGCAGGCCGGTCATGCGTCCGCCACGTTTGTCACCGTTACGCGGGCTTCGCGTCACAGATGATCAACAGACCCTTCCGCCCCTGATCGCATGTCGTTGTCCCGGCAAGGCCGGCCACCCCCCAAGAGGCCGGCGCATGGGAGGTGCGTGGGAGATGACGGACCGGACCCTCTGGTCGTACGCCGAGATCGCCGCTCACATCCGGGTGCAGGTCGACACCGTGCGCTCGTACCGCAAGCACGGGCACTTGCCGCCCCCCGATGCCGTGGAGGGCGGCAAACCGTTCTGGTACGCGGACACCATCCGTCTGTGGAACTCCCGACGCCCCGGGAACCGGGGCCGCCGGCAGTTCGGCTGACGGCCCGGCAGCCGCTCAGCCCGAGCGGGCCGGCTCGGGGTCCCGTACGGGCTCCTCCCGCACCGGGGCCTGCCCGGGGCCCTCGCCCTCACTCAGCCCGAACCGGTCGTGCAGCGCCTTGAGCGGCCTCGGGGCCCACCAGGTGGCCCGCCCGGTCAGCCGCATCACGGCGGGCACCAGCAGGGTGCGCACCACCATCGCGTCCATGAGGACGGCGAGCGCGATCCCCAGCCCCAACATCTTGGTGTTGGCGACCCGGGAGGTCCCGATGGCCACCATCACCACCGCCAGGATCACCGCGGCCGCCGTGATGAGGCCACCGGTGCGCCGCACTCCGAAGACGACCGCCGCGCGATGGTCGCCGCTGCGGTCGTGCTCCTCCTTGATGCGCGACAGCAGGAAGACGCCGTAGTCCATCGAGAGTCCGAAGGCGACGCAGAACATCAGCACCGGCAGGGTGGTCTCGATGCTTCCGGTCGGCGTGAAGTCGAGCAGCCCAGACAGGTGGCCGTCCTGGAACACCCAGACCACCGCGCCGAACATGGCGGTGAGACTCAGCGCGTTGAGCAGCACGGCCTGCAGCGGGATGACCGCGCTGCCGGTGAGCAGGAAGACCAGCAGCAGGGTCACCGCGGCGATCAGGGCGGCCGCCCACGGCAGACGGTCGGCTATGACGTCCTTGGTGTCGACCAGCTGGGCCGCGGTGCCGGTGGCCGAGGTCTTGAAGGGGGCGTCGACCGCCCTGATCCTCCCGACCAGGTCCTGGCTCGCCTCGTCGACGGCCTCCGCCTTGGGCAGCACGGTCAGGTAGGCCGCGCCGTCGGCGGCCCTGGCCGCCTCGGCCGGGCCGGGTGCCGCGGTCCGCCGGCCGCCCGCGAACTGGCCGGCCGGGCCGTCGACGACGACCACACCGGGCAGCGCCGACAGCCTGCTGCTGTAGTCGCCGAGCTGGACCGCGGTGGGACGGCCCTCGGCGAGCACGGTGATCTCGCCGCCCGGATTGCCGGGGAACCGGTCGCGTATGTGCTGCTGCACCACGTGGGCCTCGGCCGTTGCGGGAAGCTGCCGGTCATCGGCGGTGCCGAACTGCACCTGGAGGAAGGGCAGTCCGAGCAGGACCAGCCCGGCGACGGTGCCGATCGCGAAGAGCGGGGCGCGGCGCATCACCAGGCGGGCGAGGCGCGCGTAGCCCGCGCCCGGCTCCCGACCGGCCTGCCCGGCGCGCCGGCGCGGCAAGAGGCGGCGCAGGTCGAGCGCGTTGACCCGGTGGCCCAGCAGTACCAGCGCGGCGGGGAGGATCACCAGCGCGGCGGCGGCCGCCAACAGCACCACCGCGATGCCCGCGTAGGCGAAGGAGCGCAGGAAGTACTGCGGGAAGAGGAACATCGCGGAGAGCGCGGCGGCCACGGTGAGGGCCGAGAAGAGCACCGTGCGTCCGGCCGTGCGCAGTGTGGCGCCCACGGCTGTCAGGGGGTCGGCGCCGGTGTCCAGCTCCTCCCGGAAGCGCCGGACGATGAACAAGGCGTAGTCGATGGCGAGTCCGAGACCGAGGGCCGTGGTGAGGTTCTGCGCGAAGATCGAGACGTCGGTGAAGGTCGTGATGCCCCGCAGCACGGCGTTGGTGCCGAGGATCGCCACGATGCCGATGCCCAGCGGCAGCATGGCGGCGACGGCGCTGCCGAACACCATGACCAACAGCAGGAGGGTGACCGGCAGCGCGATGACCTCGGCACGGGCCAGGTCCTCCTGGATGGTGGTCTGCAGTTCGTGCCGGAAGGCGGACAGACCGCCGACCCTGACCTCCACGGCGCCGTGCCTGCCCCGGTACTCCGGGGCGATGCGGTCGACGGCCTCGGCGACGGCGTCGTCGTCACCGCCGATCCGGGCGGCGATCATGGCCTCGCGGCCGTCCTCGGCGCGCAGCGCGGGCGCCCGGGTCGTCCAGTAGGAGGTGACGCCGGTGACGTCCTTGTCCGCGGCGAGCCGGCGACCGAGCTCCCCTCCCTCGGCCGCCACCTCCGCGGAGTCCACACCGGCGCCACGGCCGTCGACGAGGAGGATCAGATTGGGCTGCGAATCCGGGAAGTACCTCTCCAGCGCGTCGGCCGCGTAGGTCGACTCGGATCCGGGGGCTTCCCATCCGCCGCTGTGCAGCCGGTCCGCGACGCCGCTGCCCGCGACCACGGCGAGGGCGGTGAACAGCAGCGCCAGCAGCAGGGTGAGCCGGGGCCGGGCGGTCATCGCCCGGGTCCAGCCCCCCGGCGGGCGCTCACGGTTGACATCGGACATGACAGAGGTGTCCCCTCCCCTGAGGAACCGCCGTAAACTGGCGAACACGAGCGACCACTCGCGTTTCCTCAGAATGCGAGCGATCACTCGTGTTTGTCAAAAGTGATTGGGGATTACACGTGCCTGAGGAGCAGAAGCCTCGACGCCGGCAGGCTCGCGGCGAACGGCGCGTGGCGCAGCTGCTGGAGGCGGCGGCCGACGTGTTCTGCAAGGTGGGGTACACCGCCGCCACCACGAACGCGATCGCCCGGGAGGCGGGCGTGTCCCCGGGCACGCTGTACCAGTTCTTCCCGAACAAGGAAGCCATCGCCATCGAGCTGGGCGGCATCCTCAACCACCGGATGCGGGAGGGACACGGGGAGCTGTTCACCCCCGAGAACGCCGCCCTGCCGCTGCGCGACATGCTGGACGTCATCGTCGATCCGATGATCGAGTTCAACTGCCAGAACCCCGCCTTCCTGGCCCTGGTCCACGACAGCGACATCCCCGGCACGGTCGTGGTGGAGCACGACGCGCTGCACAGCTCCCTGCTGGAGCGCGTGGAGACGCTGCTGGGCCTGCGCGCTCCCGCCCTGTCGGCCGACGAGCGGGGCCGGGTGGCCGCCATGGCCTTCGGCCTGTTCAAGGCCGGCCTCGCCCTGGTGCTGGCACACGAGGGCCCCGAGCGGGAGGCGTACATCGCCGAACTCAAGGCCGCGCTCTACGGCTACCTCGCGCCGCACGTCGGCACCGGGCCGGTCGTCATACCGGAGGCCCGCACCGCGGGCACCCTCTGATCCCGGTACACGCGGCCCCCGGAGATCCGGCCTCAGCTTCTGAGCGCCCTCCCCGCCTGCGCGTCCGGGGAGTGCGCCTCCCCCTCCGCGCCCCGCCGTGCCTCCGCCGGCGCGGTGCCCCCGGACGCCGCCACGCGGCCCTCGGCCCCCGCCGTGCCCCCGGGGGCGGAACGCCGTCCGGACAGCGTCTGTGCCACGCTGCCGATCCCGGCCACCAGCAGGGAGACGCCGAGCCCCAGCGCGAGGGCGTACAGCGAGTCGGACATGGCGCGCCCGCCGAAGTAGCCCAGGCCCACCGAACACGTGGCCCAGACCGCCTCGGCCACGCCTGCGCCGATCAGGTAGCGGCGGGCCGGATACCGCACGATGCCCGCCGCCAGGCCGCCGACCACCCGCCCGCTGGGCAGGAAGCGAACGCCGATCACGAAGGGCACGCCGTGCCGCTGTATCCGGACGCTGGCCCACTCCAGCAGCGCGCGGCGGCGCGGCCGCCGGTAGAGCCGGGTCAGGACACGGCCGCTGACCGCCCGGCCGGCGCGGTGGATGAGCAGGTCGCCCGCGAGGGCGCTGCCCGCGACGACCAGGAGGACGAGTGCGATGCTCAGCCGCCCCTGCGCCGCGAGCACGCCGCCGGTGACCAGGAGGGCGGCGTTGGGCATCAAAGGGGGCGCCGTGGTGGCAGCGAGCACCGCGTACGCCCAGAACACGTGGCCGTCCCGCAGGTACCCCTCGAGGCCCGCGGTGAGGTCCAGGGCCGACACCGTCCGTGCAACGTCCATCCGGCCCCCCTCTTCCCACCCCGGCCCGTCGCCCCGTGTCCCGTCCCAGGCCTCAACGCTCGCAGGGCCGCGACGCGGCGGGCAAGGCGATTTCGCCGGGATCGGGGCATTCCCGGGGTTTTCCCGGGGGTGCCTCATCCTCAGGTACGGGGCCGGCGGGCCCGGCTGTGGCCCGGGGAGTACGCCCGGCGTACTCCCGCGGGCCCGTACCCGGGGCGGCTCAGCGCCCGAGCAGTTCGCCGCCGTTGCACTGCAGGATCTCGCCGGTGATGAAACCGGCCTCCGGGGAGGCGAGGAAGACCACCGCCGAGGCGACGTCCTCCGGCCGCCCGACCCGGCCGACCAGGGTCCGGCCGGCCCGCCGGGTCAGCTCGGCGGCGTTGAGCCGGGCGCCGAAGAACTCGGTGCCCGCCACGGTGCCCGGGGCGACGATGTTGCAGGTCACGCCGCGCGGGCCGAGCTGGGCGGCCAAGGAGTGGTTCCAGGCGTGCAGGGCGGCCTTGGAGGCCCCGTAGGAGCCTCCGCCGCGCAGGGCGGCCACCGAGGTGACGGTGATGACCCGGCCGCCCTCGGGGAGCCGGTCGCGCACGGATTCGGTCACCAGGACGGCGGTGAGGACGTTGCGCTCGAAGTCGCCGCGCCAGCGGGCCAGCACCCCGTGCGGGCCGGCTCCGACGGCCAGCTCCCGGCTGCCCGCGGTGTTGACCAGGACGTCGATGCGCCGCGGCAGGCGCTCCAGGGTCGCCTCCACGTCGTCGGGGTCGGCCAGGTCGCAGGCGACCGGCGTGACGTCGTAGCCGTGTTCGGAGCGCAGCTCGTCGGCGGTGGCGCGCAGCACCTCGCGGCGCCGGCCGACGATGGTCACATGGTCGCCGGCCTCGGCGAAGAGGGTGGCCACCGACCGGCCGATGCCCGTTCCCCCGCCGGTCACCACGACGTGCCGGCCCACACTTGCTTTCTGCGACATCACGCTCCGCCCCTCGAGGAGGGACAGCACGTTACGGGACGGGGTCCGCGCGACCGACACGGGGGTCTGCCATGATGCGGATGACGTAGGAGATGCGTAGGCGAGATCGAGATCACACTGGCTGGAACGTAACCTTTTGGTTTACGAGGGGGTCTAACCGAGCGAAGACACCGGGCTCCCGGCGGACTCGGTGAGATGATGAGCGGGTTGTCTTTGGGGGACAGCCCGGTCGCCATGCCGGGGCGAACCACCTGGAGAGCTTTGAGCGGCCCTCCCGGGTGGCTTGGTCCCGGCCGGCGAACGCACCCAAAGAACGCCCGGTACGGACCCGTGGGGGGATCCGCTCCGGGAAACGGGAGCGCCCCGTGCCGAACCCGTGGGGGGATTCGGCGCGGGGCGTTTCTCTGTGCGCGCGGCGCTCGCGTCAGCGGGCCTCGACCGGGACGTAGTCGCGCTCGACGACGCCGGTGTAGACCTGGCGCGGGCGGCCGATCCGGGAACCCGGCTCGGTGATCATCTCGTGCCACTGGGCGATCCAGCCGGGGAGCCGGCCGAGCGCGAAGAGCACGGTGAACATCGTGGTCGGGAAGCCCATGGCCCGGTAGATCAGGCCGGTGTAGAAGTCCACGTTCGGGTAGAGGTTGCGCGAGACGAAGTAGTCGTCGCTGAGCGCGTGCTCCTCCAGCTTCAGCGCGATGTCCAGCAGCTCGTCGGACTTGCCGAGAGCGGACAGGACGTCGTGCGCCGCGGCCTTGATGATCTTCGCTCGGGGGTCGAAGCTCTTGTAGACCCGGTGGCCGAAGCCCATCAGGCGGACGCCGTCCTCCTTGTTCTTCACCTTGCGGATGAAGGCGTCGACGTCGCCGCCGTCGGCCTGGATGGCCTCCAGCATCTCCAGCACGCTCTGGTTGGCGCCGCCGTGCAGCGGGCCCCACAGGGCGTTGATGCCCGCGGAGATCGACGCGAAGAGGTTGGCCTGCGAGGAGCCGACCAGGCGCACGGTGGAGGTGGAGCAGTTCTGCTCGTGGTCCGCGTGCAGGATGAGCAGCTTGTCCAGCGCGTCGACGACGACCGGGTTGAGCTCGTACTCCTCGGCGGGCACCGCGAAGGTCATCCGCAGGAAGTTCTCGACGTAGCCGAGGTCGTTGCGCGGGTAGACGAAGGGGTGGCCGATCGACTTCTTGTAGGCGTACGCGGCGATCGTCGGCAGCTTGGCGATGAGCCGGATCGTCGACAGGTAGCGCTGCTTCTCGTCGAACGGGTTGTGGCTGTCCTGGTAGAAGGTCGACAGCGCGCTGACGACCGAGGACAGCATCGCCATCGGGTGGGCGTCCCGCGGGAAGCCCTGGAAGAACCGTTTGACGTCCTCGTGGAGGAGCGTGTGCTGGGTGATGTCACCGCGGAAGGCGGCGAGCTCGTCGACGGTGGGGAGCTCACCGTTGATGAGAAGGTACGCGGTCTCCAGGAAGGTGCCGCGCTCGGCGATCTGCTCGATGGGGTAGCCGCGGTAGCGGAGAATTCCCTGCTCGCCGTCGAGGTAGGTGATCGCGGACTTGTAGGCCGCGGTGTTGCCGTAGCCGCTGTCCAGGGTGACCAGGCCCGTGTGGGCGCGCAGCTTGCCGATGTCGAAGCCGTCGTCCCCGACGGTGCCCTCGATCACCGGGTAGCTGTACTCGCTGTCCCCGTACCGCAGTACTACAGAGTTGTCGCTCACGTCATTCCCTCACCGACGTCGTGCCTCTTCTTCGAGGTTTGTAGGTGCCCTGACTACCCCTACTGTCCCCCATTTGGCGTGACCACGTGCACTCGGGGTCGGTCGAGGAGCCGAATGGTGGCACCCAGTGCCTATTTTGCCGCCCGCGCGAGCCGGTGGTCGAGTGCCGTGAAGCGTCTGCCTGCGGAGACGGTGCGGACCGCCTGGGCGATCGCCCTGCGCGAGCCCACGAGCACGACCAAGCGCTTTGCGCGGGTAACGGCTGTATAGAGCAGGTTCCGCTGGAGCATCATCCACGCCCCGGTGGTGACAGGGATCACGACCGCGGGATATTCGCTGCCCTGTGACCGGTGGATCGTCACGGCGTAGGCGTGCGCCAGCTCGTCCAGCTCGTCGAAGTCGTAAGGAATCTCCTCGTCCTCGTCGGTCAGTACGGTGAGCCGCTGCTCCACGGTGTCCAGGGAGGTGACGACCCCCACAGTTCCATTGAAGACGCCGTTGGCGCCTTTTTCATAGTTGTTCCTGATCTGAGTGACCTTGTCGCCGACCCGGAAGGTGCGGCCGCCGAAGCGCCGTTCCGGCAGATCCGGGCGGGCCGGGGTGACCGCCTGCTGCAACAGCCCGTTCAGGACGCCGGCCCCCGCGGGCCCGCGGTGCATGGGGGCGAGGACCTGGACGTCGCGGCGCGGATCGAGACCGAATCTGCGCGGGATGCGGTGGGCGGCCACGTCCACGGTGAGCCGGGCCGTCTCCTCGCCGTCCTCCTCCACGAAGTGGAAGAAGTCGTTCAGCCCCTGGGTGAGCGGGGGCACACCGGAGTTGATCCGGTGGGCGTTGGTCACCACGCCCGATTGCTGGGCCTGGCGGAAGATGCGGGTCAGCCGGACCGACGGGACCGGCCCGCCCGCGGCCAGCAGATCACGCAGCACCTCGCCCGCGCCGACGCTCGGCAGCTGGTCCACATCGCCGACGAAGAGCAGGTGGGCGCCCGGCGGCACCGCCTTGACCAGCTTGTTCGCCAGCAGCAGGTCGAGCATGGACGCCTCGTCGACGACCACCAGATCGGCGTCCAGGGGCCGCTCCCGGTCGTACGCGGCGTCCCCGCCCGGCTTGAGCTCCAGCAAACGGTGCACGGTGGAGGCCTCGGCGCCGGTCAGCTCGGCCAGCCGCTTGGCCGCCCGCCCCGTCGGCGCGGCAAGCACGACCTTGGCCTTCTTCGCCTGCGCCAGGGCCACCACGGACTTGACCGTGAAGGACTTGCCGCAGCCCGGGCCGCCGGTCAGCACGGCGACCTTCTCGGTGAGCGCCAGCCGCACCGCCTGCTGCTGCTCGGGGGCGAGATCCGCACCCGTCCGCTCGGCGAGCCAGGTCAGCGCCTTGTCCCAGTCGACGTCCCAGAAGGCGGGCATCCGGTCCTCCGGGCCGCGCAGCAGCCTCAGCAGCGAGCCGGCCAGGGAGATCTCCGCCCGGTGGAAGGGCACGAGATACACCGCGCGCACCGGGTCGCCGCCGCCGTCGGGGGCGGGCACCGGCTCGACGACCACGCCCTCCTCGCCGGCCAGCTCGGCCAGGCAGTCGATGACCAGCCCGGTGTCCACCTGGAGCAGCTTCACGGCGTCCGACAGCAGTTGCTCCTCGGGCAGGAAGCAGTTGCCGCTGTCGGTCGCCTGGGACAGCGCGTACTGCAGCCCGGCCTTGACCCGCTCGGGGCTGTCGTGCGGTATGCCGACCGCCCGCGCGATCCGGTCCGCGGTGAGGAAGCCGATGCCCCAGACGTCGGCGGCCAGCCGATACGGCTGGTTCTTCACCACGGAGATCGAGGAGTCGCCGTACTCCTTGTAGATCCGCACCGCGATCGAGGTGGACACCCCGACGCCCTGGAGGAAGACCATGACCTCCTTGATGGCCTTCTGCTCCTCCCAGGCCGCGCCGATCAGCTTGGTGCGCTTGGGCCCGAGGCCCGGGACCTCCACCAGCCTGCCGGGCTCCCGCTCGATGACCTCCAGGGTGTCGGTGCCGAAGTGCTCGACGATCCGCTCGGCGATCCGCGGACCGATGCCCTTGATCAGCCCGGAGCCGAGATAGCGCCGTATGCCCTGGATCGTGGCCGGGAGGACGGTCGTGTAGTTCTCCACGGTGAACTGCTTGCCGTACTGCGGGTGGGAGCCCCAACGGCCCTCCATGCGCAGCGACTCACCCGGCTGGGCGCCGAGCAGCGACCCGACCACCGTCAGCAGATCGCCGGCGCCGCGGCCGGTGTCGACCCGGGCGACCGTGTACCCGTTCTCCTCGTTGGCGTACGTGATCCGCTCGAGGACACCCTCGACGACGGCCAGTCTCAACTCCCCCACGGCGCGGGCCACCTCCCCGGATCTGCGATGTGATCCGACGGTACCGCCCGGCCCCGACAGGCCGCGCGAGGCCTGTGGACAACTCCGCCCGACCGGGCCCCGGAATGTAACGATCCGGTTTCGCGCTCTTGCCTCGGAGCATGTAATCGATTCCAATCCTCTTTGTAATCGATTCCACGAGGAGGTGGGACGGGTGGCGAGCATCAAGGACGTGGCATCACGCGCGGGTGTCTCCGTCGCGACGGTCTCCCGCGTGCTCAACGACCACCCGGCGGTCCGCCCGGACACCCGCACCCGGGTGCTGGAGGCCGTGGCCGAGCTCGGCTACCGGCCGAACGCGGTGGCGCGCTCGCTGCGCACCGACCAGACCCGGACGCTCGGCCTGGTCATCAGCGACGTGCTGAATCCTTTCTTCACCGAGCTCGCCCGCTCCGTGGAGGACGAGGCCAGGGCACTGGGCTACAGCGTGATCATCGGCAACGCCGACGAGCGGCCCGAGCAGCAGGACCACCACATCCGCACGCTGCTGGACCGCCGCATCGACGGACTGCTGGTCAGCCCGACCGACGGCGGTTCCCCGCTGATCCTGGACGCGGTGCTCGCCGGCACCCCCATGGTCTTCGTCGACCGCTGGATCCCGGGCATCGGCAACGACGTGCCGGTGGTCCGCACGGACGGCTGCGACGCGGTCCGCGACCTGGTCGCCCACCTCCACAGCCTGGGCCACCGGCGGCTGGCGATCATCGCCGGCCCCGCCGCGACCACCACGGGCCGCGAGCGCGTGGAGGCCTTCCGGAAGGCACTGGCCGCTTTCGGCCTGGAACTGCCCGACGAGTACATCGGCCAGGGCGACTTCCAGGCCGACAGCGGCCGCCGGGCCACCGCCCGCTTCCTGGACCTGCCGGTCCCGCCCGACGTGATCTTCGCCGCGGACAACCTGATGGCGCTCGGCGCCATGGACGAGATCCGCGCCCGCGGCCTGCGCGTGCCCGACGACATCGCGCTCGCCGCCTTCGACGACATCCCGTGGTTCCTCCACACCGATCCGCCGATCACCGCGATCGCCCAGCCCACGGGCGAACTCGGGCGCGCGGCCGTCCGCTCGCTGATCGACCGGGTGGAGGGCAGGCCGGCGCCGTCGGTCACCGTGTCCGCCCGTCTCGTTGTCCGCCGTTCCTGCGGCGCGTCCGAAGGGAGTCCCCGTTGAGCACGAGCAGCCCCGAGCTCCTCCGCATGGAGGGCGTCCGCAAGGTCTTCCCCGGTGTGGTGGCCCTCGACGGCGTCGACTTCGACCTGCGCGGGGGCGAAGTGCACGTCCTGCTCGGCGAGAACGGCGCGGGCAAGAGCACCCTCATCAAGATGCTCTCCGGCGCCAACCGCCCCGACGGGGGGCGGATCCTCGTCGACGGCCAGGAGGCGCGCATCCACGGCGCCCAGGACGCCGAGAAGCTGGGCATCGCCACCATCTACCAGGAGTTCAACCTCGTCCCGGCGCTGAGCGTCGCCGAGAACATCTTCCTGGGCCGCCAGCCGCGCCGCTTCGGCATGGTGAACCGCAAGCAGATGAACGCGGACGCCGCCGCCCTGCTGGCCCGGGTCGGCGTGGACGTCGACCCGCGCACTCCGGTCTCGGAACTGGGCATCGCCCGCCTGCAGATGGTGGAGATCGCCAAGGCGCTCAGCCTGGAGACCCGCGTCCTGATCATGGACGAGCCGACCGCGGTCCTCACCAGCGAGGAGGTCGACAAGCTCTTCCGGATCGTGCGCAAGCTGCGCGAGGACGGCGTGGGCATCGTCTTCATCACCCACCACCTGGAGGAGATCGCCGCCCTCGGCGACCGCGTCACCGTCCTGCGCGACGGCCGCAGCGTCGCCCAGGTGCCCGCGGTCACCCCCGAGGACGAGCTGGTCCGGCTCATGGTGGGACGCAGCATCGAGCAGCAGTACCCGCGCGAGCGAGCCGACGCCGGAGCACCGCTGCTGCGGGTCGAGGGCCTCACCCGGGGCGGCGTCTTCCACGACGTGAGCTTCGAGGTGCGGGCCGGCGAGGTGGTGGGCCTGGCCGGGCTCGTCGGCGCCGGGCGTACGGAGGTGGTGCGCGCGGTCTTCGGCGCCGACCCGTACGACTCCGGAACGGTCGAGGTGCTGGGCAAGCGGCTGCGCCGCCACGACGTCAACGCCGCCATGGACGCGGGCATCGGGCTGGTGCCCGAGGACCGCAAGGGCCAGGGCCTGGTGCTCGACGCCACCATCCAGGAGAACCTGGGCCTGGTCACCCTCGGCAGGGCCACCCGCGCGGGCTTCGTCGACCGCTCCGGCCAGCGCAAGGCGGCCGACCGGATCTCGGGGCAGCTCAAGGTCCGCATGGCCGGGCTCCACCAGCACGTGCGCACCCTGTCGGGCGGCAACCAGCAGAAGATCGTCATCGGAAAGTGGCTGCTGGCCGACACCAAGGTGCTGATCCTCGACGAGCCGACCCGCGGCATCGACGTCGGCGCCAAGGTCGAGATCTACCAGCTCATCAATCAACTCACGGCCTCCGGCCACGCGGTGCTGATGATCTCCAGCGACCTCCCCGAGGTGCTGGGCATGAGCGACCGCGTCCTGGTGATGTCCCAGGGCCGGATCGCCGGTGAACTCCCCGCGCACGAGGCGACCCAGGACTCCGTCATGGCCCTGGCCGTCAGTGCGGCGCCCGCCGAGGGCGGCAACGCAACGACAACGAAGGATGTGGAGGGCTCCCGTGGCCACTGACACGCTCAAAAGCAGTACGGACACGGGCGGCGTCGCCGCGGCGCGCCGTGTGCTCCTCAACAACGGCGCGCTCAGCGCCCTGGTGGTCCTGCTCGTGGCCCTGTCGTTCCTCTCGGGCGACTTCCTGTCCACGCAGAACCTGCTCAATGTCGGCGTCCAGGCAGCCGTCGTGGCGATCCTCGCCTTCGGCTCCACCTTTGTGATCGTCGCGGCGGGCATCGACCTGTCGGTGGGCTCGGTCGCGGCGCTGTCCGCGACGGTGCTGGCCTGGAGCGCCACCTCGGCGGGCCTGCCGGTGTGGCTGGCGGTCGTGCTGTCCGTCGCCACGGGTGTCGCCAGCGGTCTGCTGAGCGGTCTGCTGATCTCCTTCGGCAAGCTGCCGCCGTTCATCGCGACCCTCGCGATGCTGTCGATCGGCCGCGGCCTCACGCTGGTCATCTCCCAGGGCAGCCCGATCGCCTTCCCCGACTCCGTCTCCCACCTGGGCGACACGATCGGCGGCTGGCTCCCCGTACCGGTGCTGGTGATGATCGTCGCGGGCGCCGCCACGGCCATCATCCTCGGCCGCACCTACATAGGCCGCGCCATGTACGCGATCGGCGGCAACGAGGAGGCGGCCCGCCTCTCCGGCATCCGCGTCAAGCGCCAGAAGATCGTCATCTACGCGCTGTCCGGCCTCTTCGCGGCCGTGGCGGGCATCGTGCTCGCCTCCCGGCTCGCCTCGGCGCAGCCGCAGGCCGCCTACGGCTACGAACTGGACGCCATCGCGGCGGTCGTCATCGGCGGCGCCAGCCTCTCCGGCGGCGTCGGCAAGGCGTCCGGCACGCTGATCGGCGCGCTGATCCTCGCCGTCCTCCGCAACGGCCTCAACCTGCTGTCGGTCTCCGCCTTCTGGCAGCAGGTCGTCATCGGCGCCGTCATCGCCCTGGCCGTCCTGCTCGACACCCTGCGCCGCCGCGCCTGACGGCGCCGCGCGCACCCAAGACCTCTTTCTTCTTCTCCGCACCGCACCAGCAAGGAACCCTCATGCGCACCAAGCTCATCTCCGCCACCACCGTTGCCGTCGCCGCCCTGGCGCTGACCGCGACCGCCTGCAACTCCGGCTCCGGCTCCGGCTCCTCCTCCGACGTCAAGGTGGGCCTGTCGGTCTCCACCCTCAACAACCCCTTCTTCGTGCAGCTGAAGGCGGGCGCGCAGGCCGAGGCGAAGAAGGAGGGCGTCGACCTCACCGTCACCGACGCGCAGAACGACGCGTCGCAGCAGGCGAACCAGCTGCAGAACTTCACCAGCCAGAACGTGAAGTCGATCATCGTCAACCCGGTGGACTCCGACGCTGCCGGCCCGTCGGTCAAGGCCGCCAACAAGGCGGGCATCCCCGTCGTCGCGGCCGACCGCGGCGTCAACAACGCCGAACTCGCCACCACGGTGGCCTCCGACAACGTCGAGGGCGGCAAGCTCGCGGCCAAGACGCTGGCCGAGGCGCTGGGCGGCAAGGGCACCGTGGTCGTCCTCCAGGGCACCGCGGGCACCTCCGCCGCGAACGAGCGCGGCCAGGGCTTCAACGAGGGCATCAAGGCCTACCCGGGCATCAAGGTCGTGGCCCAGCAGGCCGCCGACTTCGACCGCACCAAGGGTCTGGACGTCATGACCAACCTGCTGCAGGCCCACTCCGACGTCACCGGCGTCTTCGCCCAGAACGACGAGATGGCGCTCGGCGCCGTCAAGGCGCTCGGCGACAAGGCCGGCAAGTCGGTCAAGGTGGTCGGCTTCGACGGCACCCCCGACGGCCTCACCGCGGTGAAGAACGGCACCCTTTTCGCCTCCGTGGCGCAGCAGCCGAAGGAACTGGGCAAGCTGGCCGTGCAGAACGCGGTGAAGGCCGCCAAGGGCGACAAGCTCGGAAGCCTGGTGAAGGTGCCGGTCAAGGTCGTCACCGAGAAGAACGTCGCCGACTTCTCCTCCTGACGGACCGATCCGGTACGGCTGAATCCCCGAAGGGAACACGCAGATGCACGGCTACGACCTGCTGGTCGTAGGGTCGGCCAACGCCGACCTGGTGATCCACGTCGACCGCCGCCCGGCGGCCGGCGAGACGGTCCTCGGCTCCGACCTGGCCACCCACCCGGGCGGCAAGGGCGCCAACCAGGCCGTCGCCGCGGCCCGCCTGGGCGCACGCACGGCGCTGCTCGCGCGGGTCGGCGACGACGCCCACGGGCGGCTGCTCACGGGCTCGCTGAGATCGGCCGGCGTCGACACCACCGGCGTCCTGACCGGCGACGCCTCCACCGGGGTCGCGCTGATCACCGTGGACCCCTCGGGGGACAACAGCATCGTGGTCTCGCCGGGCGCCAACGCCCGGCTCACCGCGGCGGACGTGACCGGGGCGCGCGAGCTGCTGGCCGCCGCCCGGGTGGTCTCGCTGCAACTGGAGATCCCCTTGGAGTCCGTGGCCGCCGCGGTGGCGACGGCCACGGAGGCCGGGACGCGGGTCGTGCTCAATCCGTCGCCTCCCGCCGCGCTGCCCCGCGAGGTGCTCGCCGGCTGCGACCCGCTCGTGGTCAACGAGCACGAGGCGCGCTTCCTGCTGGGCGCCGGGGCCGGGGACACCCCCGAGGCATGGGCGGCCGGCCTGCTCGCGCTCGGCCCGCGCTCCGTGGTCGTCACGCTGGGCGCGGACGGGGCGCTCGTGGCCACGGGCGGAGGCACGGCCCGCATACCGAGCCCGCGCGTCGAGGCGGTCGACACCACCGGGGCCGGCGACTCCTTCACGGGGGCGCTGTCCTGGCGGCTGGGCGCGGGCGACGACCTGGAGACCGCCGTGCGGTTCGCGGTGCGGGTGGGCGCCGTGGCCGTCACCAAGCCGGGTGCGCAGGAATCCTTCCCCACCCTCGAAGAAGTGGGTCAGCTGTGAAGAAGTCCGGAATCCTCAACCGCCATCTCGCGGGTGCCGTCGCCGTCCTGGGCCACACCGATCTGGTCGTGGTCTGCGACGCGGGGCTCCCGATCCCTCCCGGGCCGATCGTCGTCGACCTCGCGTTCCGGGCCGGCACCCCGTCGTTCTCCGAGGTCCTCGACGGCCTGCTGGACGAGCTCGTGGTCGAGGGGGCGATCGCGGCCAGGGAGGTGCGCGACCACAATCCCGAGGTGACCGCCCAGCTCGACGGGGCCTTCCCCGATCTGGAACTGGTGCCGCACGAGGAGTTCAAGGCCCGCACCCGCCAGGCCCGCCTGGTCGTCCGCACCGGCGAGTCGCGGCCGTACGCCAACGTCATCCTCCGCTGCGGCGTGCCGTTCTAGTCCGTCCCGGCGCGTACATCCTTCCGGCTGCGGTCGGCGGGCCGGGCCGGAGTTTCCCGCGTAGCGTCCGGACCATGAGCGACCGACCGCTGAAGGACGAGGTATTGGAGGAGCTGGGGGACGACCGGCTCCGGGAGATCACCGCGCTGCTGGGGACCGACGCCGAACAGGCGCGGCAGGTCGTGGGGAGCGCGGTGGCCTCGGTGACGGGGGTGCTCACCGACGACGCGGTGACGCCCGGCGGAACCGCCGAACTGTGCCAGGCCATGGAACAGGCCGCGAACGAGCCCGAGCCGCTGCCCGCGGCCGCCCTCGGCTTCGCCGGGGTGCGGGGCGGTACGGGGCCGGAACCGGGCCGCGGCGTCCTGGCGGCGGTGCTGGGCCGGGTCGCCGGCCCTGCGGCACGGGCGGTGGCGAAGCGGACCGGGCTTCCGGTCGAGGCCGTCGCCGCGGCGCTGGAGACGGTGATTCCGGTGATGGCGTCCGTACTGGCCCGGCGGGCGCGCGAGAAGCGCTGAACCGCGCGGTCGGGACGACCCGGCGGCCGGGAGACCGGCGGACCGGGCGGACCGGATCGACACCGGCATGGCGAAAGGGGTCCGGCTGAGCCGGACCCCTTTGGCGTTCCCCACCCTCTGCGCGATGCCCCGAGCCCCCTCCGGGCGCCGCGCTCTCCCCTCACTCAAGACCCATACGAGGCCCCCCTCGGGTCTTGACGCTACATAGACCCACCGGCCCCGGGGATGGTTGCACGGCTTAGGGAAGAAATTTTCAGAGTTTCTCAGAGCACGTGCCGGCGGTACCGGTCGGCCGTCTCGGCCAGGACCTCGGCCCCGTCCCGGGCCCACAGCGCAGGGTTGAAGATCTCCACCTCGACGGCTCCCCAGTAACCTGCCGCGTCCACCTGCTCGCGGAAACCGCGCAGGTCGACGCAGCCGTCGCCCAGCTGGCCACGCCCCAGAAGGACGCCCTCGGGGAGCGGGGTGACCCAGTCGGCGAGCTGGAACGAGGCGATCCGGCCGCCGGCTCCGGCCCGGGCGATGCCCTCGGCCGCCCGGTCGTCCCACCACAGGTGGTAGGTGTCCACGACGACGCCGACCTGCTCCGCCGGGTGGCGCTCGGCGATGTCGAGGGCCTGCGCGAGGGTCGAGAGGACGCAGCGGTCGGAGGCGTACATCGGGTGCAGCGGCTCGATCGCCAGCCGCACGCCGCGCTCTGCGGCGTACGGGGCGAGGACGGCCACCGCGTCGGCGACGCGTTCGCGGGCGCCGGCGATGTCCCGGTCGCCGGCCGGGAGACCGCCGGAGACCAGGACGAGGGTGCCGCTGCCGAGGGCCGCCGCCTCGTCGACGGCCGCCCGGTTGTCGGCGAGCGCGGCGGCGCGTTCGTCCGGATCGGAGGCGGTGAAGAACCCGCCTCGGCAGAGCGAGGTGACCGTGAGCCCGGCGCCGCGCACCAGCTTCGCGGCGGCCGCGACGCCGTACTCACGGACCGGCGCGCGCCACAGTCCGATGCCGGGGACACCGAGCGTCACCAGCCCCTCGACCAGCTCGGGGAGCGGCAGTTGCCGCACGGTCTCCTGGTTGATGCTCAGCCGGGCGAGATCGGCGGGGGGCCGGTTGTCAGTGCTCACTGTCACACTCCGTACACGGAGAGAAGCTGTCGCACGCGGGAGGCGGCGAGCGCCGGGTCGGGGAACAGCCCGATCCGGTCGGCCAGTTCGTACGCGCGGGCCAGATGGGGGAGGGAGCGTGCCGAGTGAAGACCACTGATCATCGCGAAGTGCGACTGGTGGCCGGCCAGCCAGGCGAGGAGGACGACACCCGTCTTGTAGTGGCGGGTGGGGGCGCCGAAGAGGTGGCGGGACAGTTCGACGGTGGGGTCGAGCAGGGCCCGGAAGCCCGCGGTGTCACCCGCGTCGAGCAGGCGAACGGCCCGGGCGGCGACGGGCGCCAGCGGATCGAAGACGCCGAGCAGGGCGTGGCTGAAGCCCTGTTCGTCGCCCGCGATCAGCTCGGGGTAGTGGAAGTCGTCGCCGGTGTAGCAGCGCACGCCGTCGGGGAGGCGGCGGCGCAGTTCGACCTCCCATCCGGCGTCGAGCAGGGAGATCTTGACGCCGTCGACCTTGCCGGGGTGGGCCGCGATCACCTGGAGAAAGGTGCGGGTGGCCGCGTCCGGATCCGTGCTGCCCCAGTAGCCCTTCAGCGCGGGGTCGAACATCGGGCCGAGCCAGTGCAGCACGACGGGCTCGGCGGCCTGGCGGAGGAGGTGGCCGTAGACCTCCAGGTAGTCCTCGGGGCTCTTGGCGACGGCGGCCAGCGCGCGCGAGGCCATGAGGACGGCCCGCGAGCCCGCGTCCTCGACGAGCGCGAGCTGCTCCTCGTAGGCGGTGCGGATCTCGTCGAGGCTGTAGGGGCGGCCGATCCCGGTGACGGGGAGCTGGTCGGTGCCCACGCCGCAGACGATGCGGCCGCCCTCGGCGCGGGCCTCGGCCGAGGAGCGGCGGATCAGTTCGGCGGCCCCGGCCCAGTCCAGGCCCATGCCTCGCTGGGCGGTGTCCATGGCCTCGGCGACGCCGAGTCCGTGCGACCACAGGTGACGGCGGAAGGCGAGCGTGGCGTCCCAGTCCAGGGCGGCGGGCCGGTCTGCGGCGGTACGGAAGGGGTCGGCCACGACGTGGGCGGCCGAATAGACCACGCGGCTGCGCGGTTCGCCGGCGGCCGTCGGGGCGGTGGCGTGGGCGGCGGGCTCGGTGCGCGGTTCGTAGGCGTACAGCTCGCCCGACTCCGTGGGGAGGTGAAGGGTCGTCACAGGGACAGCTCCGGCACGTCGAGGCGGCGGCCCTGCGCCGAGGACTTCAGTCCCAGTTCCGCGAGCTGGACACCGCGGGCACCGGCGAGCAGGTCCCAGGTGTAGGGCTCGTCGAGGTAGACGTGGCGCAGGAACAGCTCCCACTGGGCCTTGAAGCCGTTGTCGAACTCGCCGTTGTCCGGGACCTCCTGCCACTGGTCGCGGAAGACCTCGGTGGCGGGCAGGTCGGGGTTCCAGACAGGCTTGGGGGTGACGGAGCGGTGCTGCGCACGGCAGTTGCGCAGGCCCGCCACGGCCGAGCCCTCGGTGCCGTCGACCTGGAACTCCACCAGTTCGTCGCGGTTCACGCGCACGGCCCAGGAGGAGTTGATCTGGGCGATCACGCCGCCCTCGAGTTCGAAGATGCCGTAGGCGGCGTCGTCGGCCGTGGCGTCGTAGGGCTTGCCCTGCTCGTCCCAGCGCTGCGGGACGTGGGTGGTGGTGAGCGCCTGCACGGACAGCACGCGCCCGAACAGCTCGTGGAGGACGTACTCCCAGTGCGGGAACATGTCGACGACGATGCCGCCGCCCTCCTCGGCCCGGTAGTTCCAGGACGGACGCTGCGCGGACTGCCAGTCGCCCTCGAAGACCCAGTAGCCGAACTCGCCGCGGACGGAGAGGATCCGCCCGAAGAAGCCCCCGTCGATCAGCCGTCTGAGCTTGAGCAGCCCGGGGAGGAAGAGCTTGTCCTGGACGACACCGTGCCGGATGCCCGCGGCGGCGGCCAGGCGGGCCAGCCGCAGCGCGCCCTCCAGGCCGGTGGCGGTGGGCTTCTCGGTGTAGATGTGCTTGCCGGCGGCGATCGCCTTGGTGATCGCCTCCTCGCGGGCGCCGGTGACCTGGGCGTCGAAGTAGACATCGGTGGCGGGATCGGCGAGCACCGCGTCCAGGTCGGTGGAGACCAGGGCGGGGTCCAGGCCGTGGCGGTCGGCGAGGGCGCGCAGCGTGCGCCCGCGGCGGCCGACGAGTACGGGCTCCGGCCACAGCACCGTGCCGTCACCGAGGTCGAGCCCGCCCTGGTCCCGCAGGGCGAGGATCGAGCGGACGAGGTGCTGGCGGTGGCCCATACGGCCGGTGACACCGTTCATGGCGATCCGCACGGTCCTGCGTGTCACGTGGGTTCCTCTCTTCGGCGGCGCGTCCTGGCGTGATAGCAAGCGCTTTCCCACTCGCCTCACGCTAGTGGCTGCCGAACACCAAGGACAAGAGGTGGGCCACCGGATGCAAACGCTTACCCCGTGCGTGACGTGGCGTCGCCACCTCAGGAGCGGACGCCTCGCGCCGCCCGGGGCGCCCTCGCTCCCGCGGCCCCGAGGCGGCGACCCTCCGGCGCGACCGCACGGGCCGGGACGGGGGTGCGCCGAGGGCCCCGGGAGCGGGGCCGCCGACGGGGATCGGCGGCACGTCGCGGCCTTCGAACAACGGCAGAAAACGCTTTCCCATAGAGTGGCTCCAAGACGGTGGAGGTCCACCGGCAAGCCGCCTCGCGACCCCGCTCCCCCACCGGCCCCGGAGGTGAGAGCATGTGCCGCCACGGGCGGAGGGCCCGGGGAGGACCGACCCGGAGGAAACAGACAAGATGGCAGTGACCCTCGCTGACGTGGCGGCGCGCGCCGGAGTGTCCGCCGCAACCGTGTCGCGTGTCCTGAACGGCAACTACCCGGTCGCGGGCAGCACGCGCGAGCGCGTCCTGCGGGCCGTCGACGACCTCGACTACGTCGTGAACGGACACGCCCGCGCGCTGGCCGCCGCCACCTCCGACCTGGTGGGCGTGCTGGTCAACGACATCGCCGACCCCTTCTTCGGGCTCATCGCCGGCGCCGTGCAGAGCGAGATCAGCGGCGGCGCCGAGCAGCCGTCAGGGACGCCCGCGGGCGCCGGGAAGCTCGCCGTGGTCTGCAACACCGGCGGCTCCCCCGAGGCCGAGCTCAACTACCTCACCCTGCTGGAACGGCAGCGCGCCGCGGGCGTCGTGCTCACCGGGGGCGCCGTGGAGGGCACCGGGCACACCGCCGCCGTCGCCGGCCGCCTCGCCCGGCTGGCCGCCTCCGGCACCCGGATCGTGTTGTGCGGCCGCCCGCCGGTCCCCGAACTCGCCGAGCCGGCCGGCCCCGCCGCGAAGGCCGTGATGACGGTCGCCTTCGACAACCGGGGCGGCGCCCAGCGCCTCACCGAGCACCTGCTGGCCCTCGGCCACCGCACCATCGGCTACGTCGCCGGCCCCGCGGAGCGCAGCACCACCCGCCACCGCCTGGAGGGCCATCGAGCCGCCCTGGCCGAGGCCGGGCTCGCCGGCTCCCCCGCCGAACTCGAGCGTCTCACCGTGCACGGCTACTACGACCGCTCCTCCGGCTACGACGCGGCGCTGGAGCTGCTGCGCCGCGAGCCGGGACTGACCGCGGTCGTCGCCGCCAACGACACCGTCGCGCTCGGCGTCTGCGCCGCGCTGCGCGAGCGCGGGCTGCGCATCCCCGAGGACGTCTCGGTCGCCGGTTACGACGACCTCCCCTTCAGCGTGGACGCCGTGCCCGCGCTCACAACCGTACGGATACCGCTCCAGGAGGCGGGTGCCCGCGCCGGCCGGCTGGTGATGGGGCGGCAGGCGCCGCCTCCCGGCGGGCTCGCGACCGTACGGACGGAGCTGATGGTGCGGGCCTCGACGGCGGCGCCGCGCCACGGGGCGTAGGACGGCGGCCCCTGACCGCACGGGCGCGCCGAACCCTGGCCCGGCCCACCGAGCCGGGATACCTTTGACCCAGTCAAAGAATTCCCGGGAAGGGGAGGGGGAGGCGAGGCAGTCATGACCGTCCAGGAGATCCGGGCGTTCAACCGCTTCTACACCAACCTGATCGGCGCGCTGGACTACAGCCGCCATCTGCACACGCCGTACACGCTCACCGAGGCCCGCGTCCTGTACGAACTCGCCCATGCCGCCGACGCCGGGCTGGACGCCGCCGATCTGCGCGCGGCACTGTCCGTGGACGCCGGGCAGCTCAGCCGGATGCTGGCGGCCTTCGAGGAACGCAGGCTGGTCACCCGTGCGCCGTCGGCGCGGGACGCGCGGCGGCAGCGCGTGGAGCTGACGCCGGACGGCCGCGAGGCGGCCCGCCTCCTGGAGGACCGGTCGCGGGAGGCGGTCGCGTCGATGCTCTGCGGGCTGGCCCCGCGCGACCGCGAACGCCTGACGGGGGCCATGCGCACGGTCCGCGACGTCCTCGGCGGCGCCGGCGCGGAGGCCGCGCCGGCGCCGCGGGTACGGCTGCGCGAGCCGCGCCCCGGCGACCTCGGCTGGGTGGTGCAGCGCAACGCCGAGGTCTACGCCGAGGAGTACGGCTGGAACGCCGAGTACGAGACCCTCGTCGCCCGGATCGTCGCGGACGGCCACGAGCGGGCGTGGATCGCCGAACTGGACGGCGAGCGCGCCGGCTGCGTCTTCTGCGTACGGGACGACGCGCCCGGCACGGCCCGGCTGCGCCTGCTGCTGGTCGACCCGGCCGCCCGGGGCCACGGCATCGGCCGGCAGCTGGTCGGCGCCTGCGTCGCGCACGCACGCGCGGCCGGCTACCGCGAGCTCGTGCTGTGGACGAACGACGTGCTCGCCTCCGCCCGGCGGATCTACCAGGCGGCCGGTTTCGAGCTCGTCGGGGAGAAGCCGCACCACAGCTTCGGCC
Organism: Streptomyces sp. NPDC001070; assembly: GCF_053598835.1. NCBI lineage: Bacteria > Bacillati > Actinomycetota > Actinomycetes > Kitasatosporales > Streptomycetaceae > Streptomyces > Streptomyces sp. NPDC001070. Next base: position 139,267 of record NZ_JBSFLB010000002.1, on the reverse strand, counting down.
GCGATCTCGTCGGGCAGGACTGGCGGCTGGTGCTGTAACGTCCGGGACGTGAAGCTCGCGTTCTCGACCCTCGGCGTGCCCGGGCTCCCCGTACCGGACGTGGTCCGGCTCGCCGCGGAGCACGGCTACCACGGCGTGGAGCTGCGGGCCGGCCACGAGGAACCGGTGAACATCGGCCTGACGGAGCGACAGCGCGCCGAGGTGGCCGGGGAGTTCCGCGGTGCCGGCGTCGAGATCCTGGCCGTCGCCTCGTATGTGCAGGTGGCCGCGCCGGGTGAGGATGCCCCCGCGCTGCGGACCCTGCGCGACCATGTCCGCCTCGCCGCCGACCTCGGCGCCCCGTACGTACGGGTGTTCCCCGGTGCGGGCGACGACGGCCCCGACGAGGCGGACACCCGAGCGGCCCGCCGCCTGGCGGCGGTGGCTCCCGAGGCGGCGGACACGGGCGTACGGATGCTGGTCGAGACGCACGACTCGCACCGGACCGGCGCGGACGTGGCGCGGATCCTGGGGCTGGTCGGGCACCACAGCGCGGGCGCGCTGTGGGATGTGATGCATCCCTGGCTGGGCGGCGAACAGCCCGAGCACACCTACCCGGTGCTCGCCCCCTATCTGGGCTATGTGCAGGTCAAGGACGTCTCCTCGGCGGAGGACACCACACCGCTGCCCCTGGGGCACGGGGCGCTGCCCCTGGCCGGCACGGTGGAGGTGCTCAGCCGCGCGGGCTGGGACGGCTGGCTCTGCTGGGAGTACGAGAAGCGCTGGTACCCGCAGGTGCGGGCGCTGCCGGAGCTGCTGTCGCGAGGGCGTTCGCACCTGCTGCGGCTGCTCGGCGAGTCCGCCTGAGCCCGGCCCCCGGTCGCATCGAGCCCAGCGATGTCACGGCGACGCCCCCGACCAGCAGGACGGCGGCGGTCCACCGCAGGGGGCCGACGCTCTCGCCCAGCAGCAGGGCCGCGGACGACATGCCGAACACCGGGACGAGCAGCGAGAACGGGGCCACCGCGGAGGCGTCGTACGTCCTCAGCAGGAAGCCCCAGGCGCCGAAGCCGAAGACGGTGGTGATCCAGGCGACGTAGACGATCGCGCCCGCGCCGCTCCAGTCGAGGCCGCGCAGCGCGGCGGCGTCCGCGGCCGGCCCCTCGAAGACCAGGGAGAGGGCGAGCAGCGGCAGCGGCGGGACGAGGCTGACCCAGACCATCCAGCTCAGCGCGTCCGGCGGCGCGGCCCTCCGGGTGAGGACGTTGGACAGCCCCCAGAAGGCGGCGGCCGCGACGACGAGCGCGAACGCGCCGAGCGGGCCCGAGGCGCCCTCGTCGTACGCGGCGACGCCGATGCCGGTGAAGGCGACGCCCATGCCGGCGATCCGCAGCCGACCGGGGCGTTCACCCAGCAGGGCGATCGCGAGGAGGGCGGTGAAGACCGCCTGGACCTGCAGCACCAGCGAGGACAGCCCGGCGGGCATGCCCTGGTTCATACCGACGAAGAGCAGACCGAACTTGGCGACACCCAGGACGAGTCCGACGGCGACGACCCACCGCAGCGCGACTCCCGGCCGGCGGACGAAGAAGACCGCGGGCACCGCCGCGACCAGGAAGCGCAGGGCGCAGAAGAGCAGCGGCGGGAAGTGGCCGAGCCCGACCTCGATGATCACGAAGTTGACGCCCCAGACCGCGGCGACGAGGACCGCGAGGGCGAGGTGTACCGGTCGCATCGCTCCAGCATCAGGCACCGTACTCTTAAGCACTAGCGAGTATTGCTGCACTGTCGGATTCAGCATTGCTGAACAGTGCGTCCTGGGCGCACGGGATGACGAGGTGACCGGATGCTGGACCTGGCCCGTCTGCGGGCGCTGCACGCCGTGCATGTGCACGGCTCGGTGGGGGCGGCCGCCATCGCCCTCGGCTACACCGCGTCCGCCGTGTCCCAGCAGATCGCGAAGCTGGAACGGGAGACCCGTACGACGCTCCTGGAGCGGCAGGGCCGCGGAGTGGCGCTCACCGAGGCCGCCCAGCTGCTGGCCGAGACGGCGCAGGAGCTGATGGCGATCGTGGAACGGGCCGAGGTGGCGCTGGAGGAGCAGCGCGGCCGGCCCACCGGGCGGCTCACGACGGCCGCCTTCCCGACCGCCGCGCGCGGTCTGCTCCCGGCCGTGCTGGCCGAGCTGACCGCCGCCCACCCGTCGCTGGAGCTGCGGCTGGTGGAGGAGGGCGCCCATCTCTCGGTCGACCTGGTGTCCCGCGGCGTGGTCGACCTGGCCGTGGTGCACGACTGGGACATCGCCCCGCTGCCCGCGCCCGAGGGCCTGGAGCGGGTGGTGATCGGTGAGGACCCCTGCGACGTGCTGGTCCCGGCCGGGCATCCGCTGGCGGCGCGCCGGGCACTCGTCCGCGAGGACATCGTCGACCAGCGGTGGATCTGCCAGCCGCCCGGGCACGTGTGCCACGACTGGCTGGTGCGGACCCTGCGGGAGGCCGGTACCGAGCCGGACCTGGCGTTCCAGGTCGCCGAGTACCAGACGCAGTTGGCGCTGGTGGCGGCCGGGCTGGGGATCGCGCTCGTGCCGCGGCTGGGGCGCGGGCCGGTGCCGGACGGGGTGGTCGTGGTGCCGCTGGAGCCGGCGCCCGTGCGGCGGCTTTACGCCTTGTGGCGGACGGGGGCGTCGCGACGTCCGGCGATCACCGAGACCGTTCGGGCGTTGCGGGCGCACTACCCCCGGGTCGTTGCCTGACGATGGGCGGATGTCACCCACGCGCAGGGAACCGTATCTGTCCCGCTCCCGTCCAACCGGCGTGCTGCTGGTGAGTCTCCGCAAAGCGGTGTCGGTCACGCTGCTGGCTGCGTCGCTGGCGACCCTCTCCGCCGCCTGCGGCCGGCAGCAGCCAGCCACCGGTGCGCCCCCCTTCGACAGCGCCGGTGGCGGCCCCGCCCCCTCCGGCATCGTCACGCCGCCTCCGACCCCGGCGGCCTCCGCCCCGGCGACCCCGGCCCCGTCCAGCGCCGGGTCCTCGCCGGCCGGCGGGGCGGTCTCCACCCGCCGCATGTACTTCGAGGAGACCACGCGCGGCGTGCCCGCGGTGCACACGGTCCTCGACAACGAGCGCGACCTGGCCCGTTTCCCGGGCTACTTCATGAAGTCCGACCCCCGGATCGCCGACGCGATCGCCTCGCGCGCCGCCCGGACCGACTTCTCGCGCTCGGTCCTGGTCGCCTGGAGCCGCACCACCGGCTGCAACAGTACGAAGGACGCCGTCCTCTTCCGGAACGGCAGCCGGCTGCTGCTGGGCCTCGCCCAGACCCCGATGGGCCAGTGCCTGGTCGCCAACCAGGTGGTCGTCCTCTTCGAGGTGCCGCGCGACCGCATGCCGAAGGAGCCGCGCTTCGCCCAGGAGCAGAACCCGCGGGCCGATCCGCCCGCCCCGGGGCGCACGGTGGCGTTCAACAGCCTCAACGGCTCGGAGGCGCCGAGGGGCCGTCGCAGCGCCGAGGTCACGACGGACCGTCAGCTCGACGCCTTCCTCGCGAACCTGCCCCGCAGGGACGCGGACACGGTGCGCAAGCAGCTGGCCGGACATCCGCGGCGCGGCGACGAGCGGCGCTTCGGCTTCGTGCTGTCGGGCTGCCGGCCCACCGGCGCCGTTCTGACGATCGGCCGCCGGGAGCTGTCGGCGGCGCCGATCGGGGACGAGCACATTCGGTGCATCCAGGCGCAGTACTACGTGGCGGTGCTCTCGGTCCCGTCCCGTCTCGTGCCCGCGCATGCCCAACTCATTGACTGACAATTACTTTCCGGCTAAGCGTATCTGCTTGAAAGTTTCTTTCAGGCGCTTCCCGTCTCCTCTGCCGGAAGGAGTCCGTCATATGCACAGCCGTCCTCATCCGTCCCGCCGCACGGTGCTCGGTGCCGCCGCGGCCGCCTCCACCGCCCTCGCCCTCGGCATCCCGGGCACCGCGAACGCGGCCGCGGCGGACCGCAGACGCGTCCGCGCGATCATCGACCGCATGAGCATCGAGGAGAAGATCGGCCAGCTCTTCGTGATGCGGGTGTACGGTCATTCGGCCACCGACCCCGATCCGGCCGACGTGGCCGCGAACCAGGCGGAGATCGGGGTCGCCAACGCGGCCGAGCTGATCGCCAAGTACCACGTCGGCGGCATCATCTACTTCGCGTGGGCTCACAACACCCGAGATCCGCACCAGATCGCCGACCTGTCCAACGGCATACAGCGGGCCTCCCGGATCCCGCTGCTGATCTCCACCGACCAGGAACACGGCGCCGTCGCCCGCGTCGGCTCCCCCGCCACGCTCTTCCCCGGCGGGATGGCGCTCGGCGCGGACGGCAGCACGAAGGACGCCCGGCGCGCCGCCGCCGTCGCCGGGGCCGAACTGGCCGCGATGGGCATCACCCAGGACTACGCTCCGGTCGCCGACGTCAACGTCAACCCCGCCAACCCGGTCATCGGGGTCCGCTCCTTCGGCGCAGACCCGCAGGCCGTCGCCGCCCTCGTCGCCGCCCAGGTGGAGGGCTACCAGCGGGCCGGGATCGCGGCCACGGCCAAGCACTTCCCCGGTCACGGCGACACCGGCACCGACAGCCACTTCGCGCTGCCGATCATCACGCACTCGCTGGAGGAGTGGCGGCGCCTGGACGCGCCCCCGTTCCGGGCCGCGATCGCCGCCGGCATCGACTCGATCATGACCGCGCACATCCTGGTGCCGGCGCTCGACGACTCGGGCGACCCCGCGACACTCTCCCGGCCGATCCTCACCGGCATCCTGCGCGAGGAACTCGGCTACGACGGCGTGGTCGTCACCGACTCCCTCGGCATGGAGGGCGTACGCCAGAAGTACGGTGACGACCGGGTACCGGTGCTCGCCCTCAAGGCGGGCGCCGACCAGCTCCTCAATCCGCCGGTCCTGGAGACCGCCTGGCAGGGCGTCCTGGCCGCCGTGAGGTCCGGGGAGCTCACCGAGGAACGCCTCGACGAGTCCCTCACCCGGATCCTCATGCTCAAGGCGCGCCGCGGGCTGCTCGACGACCCGTACGTCACCCACCGCGGCGTGGACCGGGTGGTCGGCACCCGCGGCCATCTGGCGGAGGCCGACCGGATCACCGAACGCACCGTCACCCTGCTGGCGAACCAGGGTGCGCTGCCCCTGCCCGCCCGCCGCCGGCTGCTGGTCGTCGGCGCCGACCCGGCCGCGCCCTCGGGCACCGGTGGCCCGCCCACCGCGGTGCTCGGCGCGTCCCTGAGCGCGCTCGGGCACACCGCGCACGTTCTGCCGACCGGGACCGCCCCCGGCCAGGCGACGATCGACCAGGCGGTGGCCGCGGCGCGGGACAAGGACGCCGTGGTGGTGGCCACGTACAACGTCACCGGGGCGTCGTCGGGTCAGATCGCCCTCGTGGCCGCGCTCGTCGCGACCGGTGTGCCGGTCGTGCAGATCGCGATCCGCAACCCGTACGACATCGCCCGGCTGGACGGGGTCGCCGCCGCGCTGGCCACCTACGGCTGGACGGACGTGTCGATGCGGGCGGCGGCGCGGGTCCTGGCCGGACAGGTACCGCCCACCGGGAAGCTGCCGGTGGCCGTGCCGGCTGCGGACGATCCGGCGCGGACGCTCTACCCGGTCGGCTGGGGACTCGGGTACTGAGCACGCGGCGCGCACGGCGGCCCCTCCGGGGAAGGGCAGGTGAAGGAGACCCCCTGCGACGGGTCGGGGCCGCACCCGCCGCAGTTCCGGGTCGTGGAGCCGGCCCGCAGCCGCGGGGCCTGCCCCGCGGGCACGCCCGTGTACGTCGGTGTGGGCGGCGGGCCGGCGGGCGGGGGATGCGCCCGCCGGCTCTGACACCGGATCAGAAGGGCAGTCGGCCGGCGGCCTCGGTGCGCCGGTCGAGCTTCGCGTCGTACGCCGCCAGCGGCCTGGCCGCCTCGGGGTCGGCGCGTACGGCGGCGGGGGCGACCCCGGCCCACTCCAGCACCTCGGCGGTGGCCTTCGCCTGGTCGGCCGCGCTCAGCGCGCCGATGAGCGCGCCGTGGTTGGCGCCGGGCGCCCACATCACGTACGAGTCGTGCGCGCCCCGCGAGAGGCGGAACGGCTCGGCTCCCCACGGGTCGTTCCGGCCGTAGACGAAGAGCATGCGCTCGGCGTGGTGACGCACCCAGTTGTCGACGTCGTGCATCGCGCGGGGCTGGAAGCGCATCGGGATGGAGCGCGGCACGTAGGAGCGCGGCTGGTAGATCCCGGGGTAGCGCAGCAGGCCCTTCAGGTGCGGGGTGGCGAAGGTCGGGGCGCCGAGCTGGGTGCCCGCCTGGTAGTAGTACGGCGTGTAGTACTCCAGGCCCTGGTCGGTGTAGAAGTCGAAGCCGGAGACGGTGTCGACGAAGGAGTAGATCTCGTCCGTGGTGGCGGTCGCCGCGGGGACGTCCGCGCACTCCGACGCCAGGTGGTACTGCCAGAAGGCCCACACCAGGTCCAGCACCACGTTCTCGTACGCCTTGTCCGCACTGCCGACGGTGGTGAAGGTCAGGCCGTTGTCATCGGCGTACTTCTGGTAGCGGGCGACGATCTCGTCACGGCGGACGAGGGCCTCACGCTGCACGGCGTTGAGCCGGTCCCGGCAGTCCGCGGTGCCGACGGTGCGAAAGAAGCGGCTGTAGGCCGAGTCCTCGTCGTTGACCACGTCGTTGGGGGCGACATAGGCGACCGTGCCGGCCATGTCGTGCGGGTAGAAGCGGCGGTAGTACGTGGCGGTCATGCCGCCCTTGCTGGCCCCGGTGGCCAGCCAGTTCCTGGCGTAGATCCGGCTCAGGGCCCGGTAGATGCGGTGCTGGTCGCTGGCGGCCTGCCAGATGTCGAGCTCGGACCAGTCGGCCGGGTCGGGGCGGGACGGGGTGAAGAAGCGGTACTCCATGGAGACCTGGTTGCCGTCGACGATCTGCGTCGGCTCACGGCGCGAGGGGGTCGTGGAGAGGCCGTAGCCGGAGGTGTAGAAGACCGTCGGCCGGTCGGTGGCCTTGTGCAGCACGGTGATCCGCTGCTGGAACGTCCCCTTGGACGGGTGCCGGTGGTCCACCGGCTGGGTGTAGTTGAGGACGAAGTACCGGTATCCGCTGACCGGCTTCTCCTCGATCAGGCTCATCCCTGGTATCGCCAGGATGCGGTCCTTGATGTCCGGCTCGTCGGCGGTCGCGGTGGCGACTCCACCGCCGGCGGTGCCTATGAGCAGCACGAGCGCCAGCAGCCATCTGAGCGCGTTGCGCATGCCCCCTCCTTGGGGTCGACGGGCGTCGCCCGTGAACCTATGAGGAGGAAGTCATGTGCCGCCAGGGGGCGTTGGGCACAGGGCGGCGGCCCGGGCCCATGGGGTCCGGGCCGCCGGGGCGGTCGGGTGGGGCCGGCGGCCGGGGCCGCCGGCGGAGGTCAGGCCACGGCCTCGCTGCTCTCGTCCTCGCCGACGAAGGTGCGCCACAGCTGGGCGTATGGGCCGTCGGCCGCCAGCAGTTGCTCGTGCGTGCCGTCCTCGACGATCCGGCCGTGGTCGAGGACGACGACCCGGTCGGCGCGGGCGGCGGTGGTCAGCCGGTGGGCGACGACCAGGGTGGTGCGGCGCACGGCGAGCCGGTCGGCGGCCTGGTTGACCAGGGCCTCCGTGGCCAGGTCCAGGGCTGCCGTCGCCTCGTCGAGCAGGAGGACGTCCGGGTCGACCAGCTCGGCGCGGGCCAGGGCGATCAGCTGCCGCTGGCCGGCGGAGAGGTTGCGCCCGCGCTCGGAGACGGCGTGCAGATAGCCGCCGTCCAGCGTGGCGATCATCTCGTGTGCGCCGACCGCCCGTGCGGCGGCCTCCACCTCGGCGTCGGTCGCGTCCATCCGCCCGTAGGCGATGGCGTCGCGGATCGTCCCCTCGAAGAGGTGGGCCTCCTGCGGGACGACGCCCAGCCGCTGCCGGTAGCCGGTCAGATCGAGCTCGCGGATGTCCCGGCCGTCGACGAGGACCGCGCCCGAGGTCGGGTCGTAGAACCGGGCGACCATCTTGACCAGGGTCGACTTGCCCGCGCCGGTCTCGCCGACGAAGGCCACCGTCTGGCCCGCCGGAATCCGCAGGTCGATGCCGGAGAGCGCCTCGGCGGCGTCCTCGGTGTAGCTGAAGTGGACGTCGCGGAAGTCGATCTCGCCGCGGAGCCGGCCGACCTCGCGCGGGGACTCGGCGGACGGGGTCGCGGTCGGGGTGCGCAGCAGCTCGCGGATCCGGCCCAGGGACACCGACGCCTGCTGGTAGCCGTCGAAGACCTGGGAGAGCTGCTGCACGGGCGAGAAGAACAGGTCGATGTAGAGCAGATACGCCACCAGGGCGCCGGCGGTGAGCGTGCCCGAGCCGACCCGGTGGGCGCCCACGATCAGCACCAGCGCGGCGGCGACGCTGGACAGCAGCTGCACGAACGGGAAGTAGACCGAGATCAGCCACTGGCCGCGCACCCGCGCCTGCCGGTAGGCGTCACTGCGGTCGGCGAAGCGCTCGGCACCGCCGCGCTCGCCCCGGAAGGCCTGCACGACGCGGAGCCCGGCGACGTGCTCCTGCAGATCCGCGTTGACGACGCTGACCCGCTCACGGGCCAGCTCGTACGCCTTGACGGACTTGCGGCGGAACACCCACGTGGCGACGAAGAGCACCGGCAGGGTGGCGAAGACGATCAGGGCCAGCTGGATGTCGATCGCGATCAGCGCGACCAGGATGCCGAGGAAGGTGAGCACACTGACCAGGGCGGTGACCAGGCCGGTCTGCAGGAACGTCGACAACGCGTCGACATCGGTGGTCATCCGGGTCATGATGCGGCCGCTCAGCTCGCGCTCGTAGTAGTCGAGCCCGAGCCGGTGCAGGTGGGAGAAGATCTTCACGCGGAGCGTGTAGAGCACCCGCTCGCCGGTGCGGCCGGTGAGGCGGGTGGAACCCCACTGCGCGACCCACTGCGCGGCGACGACGGCGAGGCCCAGCAGCGAGGCCGTCCAGACGGCGCCGAGCGCGGCCTGCCGCACACCGGCGTCGATGCCGTGCCGGATCAGGACCGGCAGCAGCAGCCCGGCGATCGCGTCCACGGCGACGAGCAGCAGGCTGAACAGCAGCGGACCGCGGAAACCGCGCAGCAGACTGCGCAGGCCGAAGTCCTTCTCGACGGACGCGGCACCGCTCTCGTCGACGTCCGGGGTGTCCGCGGCCGGCGGCAGCGCCGCCACCTGGGCGAGCAGTTCGGGAGTGGCCGGCATGCCGGCCATGGCGGAGGCCATGCTGCCCGGGCCGCCGCGCGCGGCGGCCGCGGAGGACGCCGCCTGGGTCCGCCCGGTGTTCTCGTCCCGGTGCCGGCGGTCCTCCGGCCACAGGGACGGGGTCACCTCGCCCGCCGGGGGCGCCACGGGGGCGGGGTGCTGGACCGGGGCGACGACCGCGCCCTCCCCCGGCCACTGGGTGAGGGCCATGACCTCGCCCGCGGGATCGTGCGTGACGACGTCGGAGCCGAGCTCGTCGGGGTCGGTGAGCAGCCGCCGGTACAGCGGGCAGCGGGCCTCCAGCTCCTCGTGGGTGCCCACGTCGACCAGGCGGCCGGCCTCCAGCACGGCGATCCGGTCGGCGAGGGCGAGGGTGGAGCGCCGGTGGGCGATGAGCAGGGTCGTGCGGCCCGCCATGACCTCGCGCAGCGCGTCGTGGATCTCGGCCTCGACTCGGGCGTCGACGGCGGAGGTGGCGTCGTCGAGGATGAGCAGCCGGGGGTCGGTGAGGATGGCCCGGGCCAGGGCGACGCGCTGGCGCTGGCCGCCGGAGAGGGTCAGTCCCTGCTCGCCGACGACGGTGTCGTAGCCCTCGGGCAGGGCGCTGATGAACCCGTGGGCCTGGGCGTGCCGGGTCGCGGTGAGGATCTGCTCGTCGGTGGCGTCGGGGTGGCCGTAGGCGATGTTGGCGCGGACGGTGTCGGAGAACAGGAAGCTGTCCTCGGGCACGAGCCCTATCGCGTCGCGCAGGGAGTCGAAGGTCAGGTCGCGCACATCGCGGCCGCCGACGCGGACCGCGCCGCCGGTCACGTCGTAGAAGCGCGGCAGCAGCAGCGAGACGGTCGACTTGCCGCTGCCGGAGGCGCCGACGACGGCGACGGTCTCGCCGGGCGCGACGCTGAGCGAGAAGTCGTCCAGGACCGGGCGGGTGCGGTCGTAGCCGAAGCTGACGTGGTCGAACTCGACGGTGGCCGCGGCCTCGCGCGGCAGCTCCCCGGTGCCCTCCTCCAGGCTGGGCCGGGTGTCGATGAGCTCCGTGACCCGCTCGACGCCGGCCCTGGCCTGCTGGCCGACGGTGAGCATCATCGTGAGCATCCGCACCGGGCCGGTGAGCTGCGCGAGGTAGGTGGAGAACGCGACGAAGGTGCCCAGGGTGATCTGGCCCCGCACGGCCATCCAGCCGCCGAGCGCCAGCATGCCGACCTGCCCGAGGGAGGGCACGGCCTGCAGAGCGGGGCTGTAGCGCGCGTTGAGCCGGATCGTGCGCAGCCGTCCGGCGAAGAGCCGCTCGCTGACCGTGCGCAGCTTGGACATCTCCTGCTGCTCCTGGCCGAAGCCCTTCACCACGCGGACGCCCGTCACGGAGCCGTCCACGATCCCGGCGACGGCGGCGGCCTGGCCCTGCGCGTACCAGGTGGCGGGGAAGAGCTTCTTGCGGCTGCGGTCGGCCAGGAACCACAGGGCGGGTGCGACGGCCAGGGCGATCACGGTCAGCATCGGTGACAGCACGAACATCACGACGAGCGACATGACGAACAGCAGGACGTTGCCGATCATCATGGGCGCCATGAAGAGCAGGCCCTGGATGAGCTGCAGGTCACTGGTGGCGCGGCCGACGACCTGGCCGGTGTTGAGTTCGTCCTGGCGGGCGCCGTCCAGCCGGGTGAGCGAGTGGAACATGTCCGTGCGCAGATCGTGCTGGACGTCGAGGGCGAGCCTGCCGCCGTAGAAGCGCCGCAGATACGTCAGCAGGTACACCGCGACGGCGGCGGCGACCAGTACGACCGCCCAGGGGGCGAGCGGCTTGTCGTGCTTCACGATCACGTCGTCGATGATCAGCTTGGGCACGAGCGGCACGAGGGCGAGCACGGCCATGCCCGCGAGCGAGGAGCCGAGCGCGAGCAGGACGTTGCCCCGATACCGCCGGCAGTACCCGAACAGCCGCCGCAGCCAGCCCTGGCCGGGTCCGGCCGTCAGGGCCCTCTCCTCCTCGTCCTTCGCCGCCACCCGATTTCCTCCCGTCTCCGCTCCTGCACCGGAGGATCACAACGCCCTGGTGTGCGGATTTCATCCTCCCGCAACAAAACTACGTCGAGGGTCCGACAGCCCTCGGGCGGAAGACCTGGGACCGTACACGCCGAAACGTTTCGCCCGTGGCCGGAACTAATCGGTCCCGGCGCGCCGCACCCGGCCCCGCTCCGGGACCGGGTGTGCGAAGCCGGGCCCGGGGACTACAGGTGCGTCGGTGCGAACATCCGCAGCAGCGCGGGGAGGACGACCACCGACGGGCCGGGCGCCGCGAGGGCGGCCGCGAGGTCGTCGCGGAGCCGCTCGGGGCTCGTACGCACCGCCGGGACGCCGAAGGACTCGGCGAGAGCGACGAAATCCGGCCTGGAGAGCTCGGTCGCGGTGGCCTCGCCGAAGGCGTCGGTCATGTACTCGCGCAAAATGCCGTAGCCGCCGTCGTCGACGATCAGCCAGGTGACGGGCAGGTCGTACTGCCGGGCCGTGGCGAGCTCCGCGATCGAGTACATCGCGCCGCCGTCGCCCGACACCGCCAGCACGGGCCGCGCGCGGTCGGCGGCGGCCGCACCGAGCGCGGCGGGGTAGCCGTAGCCGAGGCCACCGGCGCCCTGGGCGGAGTGCATCGGGCCGGGCCAGGCGGACCAGGCCCAGTAGGCGAGGATCGTCATGTCCCAGAAGCTGGGGGCGTCCTCGGGCAGGGCGTCCCGCACGGCGGCGAGGACGCGCTGCTCCAGGTCGAGGTCCTGGCCGTCGATGCGCTCCCGGACCCGCCCCAGCAGCGCGGCGACGGCCTCCGGCGCGCCCGCGTCGTGGCGCTCGTGGACGGCCTCGGCCAGCGCGCCGAGGGCGAGCCGGGCGTCGGCGTGGATGCCGAGCGCCGGGTGGTTGGACTCCAGCTTGCCCAGGTCGGCCTCGATCTGGATCACCCGGCCGCGCGGGCGGAACGTGTGGTAGTTCGAGGACAGTTCGCCCAGGCCGGAGCCGACGACCAGCAGGACGTCGGCGTCCTCCAGGAAATCGGTGGTGTGCCGGTCCTCCAGCCAGGTCCGCAGCGACAGCGGGTGCTCCCAGGGGAAGCCGCCCTTGCCGCCGAAGGTGCAGGCCACCGGGGCGTCGAGCCGCTCGGCGAGGGCGCGCAGTTCGCCCTCCGCCCCGGACCGCACGACCCCGCCGCCGGCCAGCACGACCGGCCGCTCGGCGCGGGACAGCAGCGCCGCCGCTTCGGCGATCAGCTCCGCCCGGGGGCGCAGCGGCCGGGGCTCGGCGGCCAGCTCGCCGACCGGCGGGACGGTGACGGGGGCGAGCAGCACGTCCTGCGGGATCTCCACCCAGACCGGGCCGTAGGGCGCGGTCAGCGCCGACTCCCAGGCCGCGGCGATGGCCGAGGGGATCTGGGAGGCGGTGCGCACGGTGTGCACGGATTTGACGATGTCGCGGAACGACGCCTTCTGGTCGGCGAGTTCGTGCAGGTAGCCGTGGCGGCCGCCGCCGAGCCCGGCGACCGGCACCTGGCTGCCGATGGCCACGACCGGCGCGGAGGCCGCGGCCGACTCCTGGAGCGCGGCGAGCGTCATCAGCGCGCCGGGGCCGGTGGAGACCAGCAGCGGGGCGGCGCCGCCGGTGACCCGGGCGTACGCGTCGGCGGCGAAGCCCGCGTTGTTCTCCACGCGCAGGCCCACGTACTCCAGCTTCGAGCGCCGCAGGGCGTCGAAGGCGCCGAGCGCGTGCTGCCCGGGCAGGCCGAAGACGGTCGTGGCACCGAGCGCCGTAAGGGACTCGACGACCAGGTCGCCGCCGCTGCGCTCGCTCATGCGCGGCCCGCCGCGATCTGCCGGGTCATGATCGTGGTGAGCTCGTACGCGGTGTGGGAGGCCGCGACGCTGGTGATCTCGGCGTGGTCGTAGGCCGGGGCGACCTCGACGACGTCGGCGGAGATCAGGTTGCAGGAGGCCAGGCCGCGCAGGATCTCCAGCAGCTCGCGGGAGGTGATGCCGCCGGCCTCGGGGGTGCCGGTGCCGGGGGCGTGGGCCGGGTCGAGCACGTCGATGTCGATGGAGATGTACAGCGGGCGGTCACCGATGCGCTCGCGCAGCTGCTGGGCGACCTCGTCGGCGCCGCGCCGGTAGACGTCGGCGGAGGTGACGATGCCGAAGCCCATCTTCTCGTCGTCGGTGAGGTCCTGCTTGCCGTACAGCGGGCCGCGGGTGCCGACGTGGGAGAGCGCGGAGGTGTCGAGGACGCCCTCCTCGACGGCCCGGCGGAACGGGGTGCCGTGGGTGTACTCGGCGCCGAAGTAGGTGTCCCAGGTGTCGAGGTGGGCGTCGAAGTGGAGGAGCGCGACCGGGCCGTGCTTGCGGGCCATGGCGCGCAGCAGGGGCAGCGAGATGGTGTGGTCGCCACCGAGGGTCATCAGCCGGGCACCGGTGTCGAGCAGGTCGTCGGCGGCGGCCTGGATGGTCTCGACGGCCTCGTTGATGTTGAACGGGTTGGCGGCGATGTCGCCGGCGTCCGCGACCTGGGCGAGCGCGAAGGGCGAGGCGTCCTGCGCGGGGTTGTACGGGCGCAGCAGACGGGAGGCCTCGCGGATCGCGTTGCCGCCGAAGCGGGCGCCGGGGCGGTAGGACACTCCGGCGTCGAAGGGCACGCCGACCACGGCGACGTCGGTGGTGCCGACCTCGTCGAGGCGCGGAAGTCGCGCGAACGTGGCGGGACCGGCGTAACGCGGGGTGCGGGAGGAGTCGACGGGGCCGCGCGGCTCGGTGCTGCTCATGGGTGACTGCCTTCTTTCGTACGCTTCGTTGCGCTCTGCTCGCTTTGTGACTTTATCCGACCGGAACGGTCTGCTCGGCGGCCGGGACGGGGGTCCGTCCGGCCAGCCGCTCGCGCCAGGCCGCCAGGACGGCGGCGTCGGTCGGCTTGGTGGCGAGGCTCACCGCGACATAGGCGACGAGGGAGGCCAGCAGGCCGTAGTAGACCGGCTCGTTGGCCAGGATGCCCTTCCAGGCCATCAGACCGACGACGGCCACCCCGCCGACGACGACCGAGGACAGGGCGCCCGCGGCGGTGCCGCGCTTCCAGAGCAGACCGCCGAGGATCGGCACCAGCAGTCCGCCGACCAGCAGGTTGTACGCCACGGTCAGCGCCTCGACGACGTTGTTCAGCGCGATGGCGGTGACGATCACCACGACGCCCATGACCAGGATGAAGACCCGGTTTCCCGCCACCTCGTCGTGCGCGTCCCCGCCGTCCCGCTTGCGGGCGACCGCGCCGCGCAGCCGGGACCAGATGTCGTTGTTGGCGACGGTGGCACAGGCGATCAGCGCGCCGGACGAGGTGGACATCACCGCGGAGAGCGCGGCGGCCAGCACCAGGCCGCGCACACCCACCGGCAGCGCGTCCTTCACGATGGTGGCGAAGGCGTCGTCGGCCGCGGGCAGGTTGGGGTAGAGCACCTTGGCGGCGGTGCCGATGACGGCGCCGGCGATCGCGTAGACCAGGCAGTAGACACCGGCGACGGTGCCGCCGAGCTTGGCGATCCTGTCGCTGCGGGCGGTGAACACGCGCTGCCAGATGTCCTGGCCGATGAGCATGCCGAAGGTGTAGACCAGCACATAGGTGAAGATCGTCTGGCCGCCGATGCCCAGGGGCGCGAAGTACTCGGTCGGCAGCTGCTCCTTCATCTCCGCGAAGCCACCCGCCTTGACCACCGCGATCGGCAGCAGCAGGACCAGCACACCCAGGGTCTTGACCACGAACTGCACCATGTCGGTGAGCGTGATCGACCACATGCCGCCCAGCGTGGAGTACGCGACCACGACCGCGCCGCCCAGGATGATCGCCAGGGTGCGGTCCAGGCCGAACAGGACGTCGAAGATCGTCGCGTACGCGATGGTGGAGGTGACCGCGAGCATCAGGGTGTACGCCCACATGACGACGCCGGAGATGACGCCGGCCGAGCCGCCGTAGCGCAGGTCGAGCATCTCGGAGACGGTGTAGACCCTCAGGCGGGCGATGCGCGCCGAGAAGAAGATGCTCAGCGCCAGCAGGCCGAGGCCGATGGTGAAGACCATCCAGGCGCCCGACAGGCCGTACTGGTACCCGAGGCCGACACCGCCGATGGTGGACGCGCCGCCGAGGACGATGGCGGCCATGGTGCCCGAGTACATCGACGGGCCCAGCCGGCGGCCGGCGACCAGGAACTCGCTCTTGGACTTGGCGCGGCGCATGCCCCACCAGCCCACGGCGAGCATGCCGGCCAGATAGCCGATGATCACGGCGTAGTCGACGGCCATGAGCCCTCCTCCATCGGTTGCGCGGGCGACGCCGCTGTCTTTCCTCTGCGGTGACGATAGGTGGCCGGGAAGGAGCGCTGAAGTGTACGTTTCCTCCACTGGAACCGGTCCGTATGGAGGGAACGCACATGACGCCCCCACGTCAGGACCTGGCGCCGCCGACGCCGCCGATCCCGCTCGCCACCCTGCTGGCCCTGCCCGACCTGGGGTTGCGCCAGGTCGCCGGGCCGTCGGCGGCCGAGGAGGACATCCGCGTCCAGTGGGTGCACACCAGCGAGATGGAGGACCCCTTCCCCTATCTCCTCGGCGGGGAGCTGCTGCTCACCGCCGGGGTGCACTTCGCGTCGGCGGCGGGGGCCGGGGCCTACCTGGACCGCTATGTGGCCCGTACCGCCGAGGCGGGGGCGGCGGCCCTCGGTTTCGGCCTCGCCCCGGTGCACGACGAGACCCCGCGCGCGCTCATCGCCGCCTGCGACCGCTACGGGCTGCCGCTGGTGGAGGTGCCGCCGCGGACGCCCTTCACCGCCGTCGCCCGGGCGGTCTGGCAGGCCATGGGCGAGGCCCGGGTCCGGGAGCTGCGGCACGTCACCGAGGCCCAGCAGGCCCTCGCCTCGGCCGCCGCGCGCCCCGATCCCGTGCCCGCGGTACTGCGCAGGCTGGCGCAGCGCCTGGGCGCGTGGGCCGCGCTGATCGCGCCGGACGGCTCCGAGGTGTACGCGGCGGGCACCGCCCCGGACACGGAGGCGCGGGCGGCGGCGGCCCGGCTCGCGCGGGTCGTCCGCCCGGCGCCGGACGCGCACGCGCCTTCGTCGGCCACCGACACGCACGCCGGGGCGCGCCTGTCGGCGTACGCCCTCGCGGGCGGGGCCCCGAGCGAGCGGCCGGCGCTCGTGCTGGCCGCGGGCCGCCCCGATCCCGGCGACCACGCGATCGCCAATGTCGCCGCCGTCCTGCTCTCCCTGCTCACCGGACCGCACCTGGGCAGCGCGGAGGCGGGCCGTTCGGCGGCGCTGGTGCGGCTGCTGCTGGGCGCGCGGCCGGAGGAGGTCGCCGCGCTGCTGGGGCCGGAGTCACAGTGGGTGGTCGTCCACGCCCGCAGGCGCGGCGGTGCCGCCGAGCCGCTGGCGGCCGCCGCCCTCGGCACGGCACTGGGCACCGCGCTCCTCGAACGGGGCGACGATGTCGTACGCCTGCTGCTGCCGGCCGGGCGCGAGGTCGCCGCCCGGCCGGGATGGACCCTCGGGGTGAGCGGCCCGGTGGCGGTGGCCGCGCTGGTCACCGGCGACGGTCAGGCGGCGGGCGCGCTGCGCCGGGCGATCGCCACCCGTGTGCCGCTGGTGACCCACCGCGGAGCGGGCCCCGGCATGACCGGACTGGTCGCCCCGGACGACGCCCGGGCCAGGGCGGGGGAACTGCTGGCGCCGGTGGCGGACTCGCCCGCCCTGGTGGAGACGCTGCGCACCTGGATCGGCCTGCACGGCAGCTGGGACCGGACGGCCGTCGCCCTGGAGGTGCACCGCAACACCGTGCGCCAGCGGATCGGGCGGGCGGCGGCGCTGCTGGAGGCGGACCTGGACGACCCGGACGTGCGCATGGAGCTGTGGTTCGCGCTGCGCTGGCTGTAGGCCCTCGCGGAATCCTGCGGAATCCCGTCGGGGCAGGCCCTCTGACGCCCCCGGCAGGAGGTAACGGACCGGCGTCGATCGGTCGCCGCCCGCACGCACGTCCGACCGCACGCGACAATGGGGGGCATGCTGCCCCACGTCACCGTGCCGTCCCGCCAGGCCCTCGCCGACCACCTCGTACGCACGCGCATCGCGGGCGACGTCGCCACTCCCCGTGAGAACAACCGCTCCCACTACGGCAGACTCGCCGGGGGCGACCGTCACTACTGGTTCGGCCTGGAGCTCGAAGACCGCTGGACGGACGAGGAGGCGGTGCTGGCGGTCATGGCCGAGCGGTGCGGCGTCGTGGCCGACCCCGGCCACCGCTACGGGCAGGACACCATCGATCCCGAGCTGACGATCAGCGCCCTGGAACGGGCGGCCCGGATGCTCTGCAAGGCCGTGGAGGGCGGGCAGCGGGTGCTCTTCGCCACCGGCCACCCCGGGGGCCTGCTGGACGTCCACCGCACCCTGGCCGCGGCCGTGCGGGCCGCCGGGTGCGAGATCGTCACGGTCCCCGGCGGGCTCTCCACCGAGGAGGGCGGCGTCTTCCAGTTCTGCGACGTGGCCATGCTGGAGCGCGGCGCGACGCTGTGGCACACCCACTCCCCCGCGCCGATGGCGGCGGTCCTCGACGCCCTGGCCGCGCACGACCGGCCGCTGCCCGACCTGGTCGTCGCCGACCACGGCTGGGCGGGATGCGCCGGGCAGCGCGGCATCGACACGATCGGCTTCGCGGACTGCAACGACCCGGCGCTCTTCCTCGCCGAGGCGGAGGGGACGGTCTCGGTGACCGTGCCGCTCGACGACCACGTCACCGACCCGAGGTTCTACGACCCGATGACGGCCTACCTCCTGGACGCGGCGGGCCTGACCGGCCCCGCATGACGGGAAGGCCACGCCCCGAGGGGGCGTGGCCGGTTGCTCCCGCCGGGCCCCGGGCCGCCGTTGGACCGCGTCCCGGGGCCCGATGTCGACAGGCCGGGGCACCGGCCCCCGCCCTTGGTCCGCGACATGAGAACCCCCGTTCCCCGTGGGCCCCCGTTTCCCCCGTTGGCCCCCGTTGTTCCCCCGTCGACCGGCGGGCACGGCCGCCCGGACATGCGACCCGGCGGTGTGCTCGTTACGATCGCCGTCGATTCTGCCGGTCCGGCGCCGCCGGGGGATCACCCCCGGGATGGACATCGCAGTCCACCCTCGGGTGGAGTGCCGGGCCGTACGGAGAAAGGCGCGGGAGCGTGATACGGGTAGTAATCGTCGACGACGAGGCACTGGTCAGGACCGCCCTGCGGCGCATCCTGGAGTCCGCCGGCGACATCAAGGTGGTCACGGACTGCGACAGCCGCGCGGCCCTCCCCGCCATCCGCGCGCAGGCGCCCGACCTCGTGCTGCTGGACACCGTGATGCCGGAGCCCGACGGGCTGACCGTGCTGCGGGCCGTACGGGCGCTGCCCGACCCGCCCGCCGTGGCGATGCTCACCGGATTCGACACCAGCGCCCACATCACCGCCGCCATGCGCGCGGGCGCGACCGGATTCCTGCTCAAGGACACCGCGGTCGCCACCCTCATCGACGCCGTACGCGTTCTCGCGTCCGGCGGGACGGTCTTCACCCCGACCGTCAGCCGTGCCGTGGTCGACGGCTACCTGGGCACGGCCGACGCCCGTGAGGCGGACCCGGCCGGGACGGCGCTCCGCCGGCTGACCGGACGCGAGCGCGAGGTGCTGCTGCTGGTGGCCGGGGGCCTGTCGAACCTGGAGATCGCCGAGCGGCTGCACATCACCGTGGCCACGGTGAAGGACCACGTCCGCGCGCTGCTGCGCAAGCTCGACGCGCCGAACCGGGTGTCGCTGGCGATCACGGCGCACCGGGCCGGGCTCGTGCCGGAGAGCGCGGCATGAGACTCCCCCGGGCCGCCGTCGACGGGTGCCTGGTCGCCGTCGCGGCGACCGAGGCCTGGGCGACCCGTTCCCTGGGCGGGCCCTTCGCGCTGACGGCGGCCTATGCGGCCGCCGGCGCCCTGGCCTTCCGCCGCAGGCTGCCGCTGACGGTGCTCCTGGCGACGCTGCCGGCCCTGTCGCTGGGCTACGTCTGGCTGGCGCCCATGGCGGCGCTCTACACGGTCGCAGCGGACGGCGGCGCCCTGACCGCGGCCCGCGTCCGGCGGGTGGTGCGGCGGACGCCGCGCCCGGGCGGGCGGCGGCTCGCGCCGCACACGGTGGTGACGCTGGGCTGCGCGGCGGCCGTCGCCTTTGTGTCGTTCTTCCCCTGGCCGTGGATCGGCGAGGTGGACTGGGCCCCCGCGGCGACCGTCCTCGCCGTGCTGCTGTCGGCGCTGCTGGCGGTCGCCCCGACGGCGCTGGGGATGCTCACCGCGTCACGCCGTGAACTCGCGGCGCGCCTCGCCGAGCTCGCCGAGAGCCGGGAACGGGAGCGGCGCATGGCCGCGGAGCGCGCCGTGGTGCGGGAGCGCACCCGGCTCGCGCGGGAGATGCACGACACCGTGGCCCACCACATCAGCCTGATCGCCGTGCAGTCCGGCGCGCTGGAGGTGACCGCCCAGGGCGACGAGGCACAGGCGGCGGCCGGCGCCGTGCGCCGGCTCAGCCGGGACGCGCTGGACGAGCTGCGCCACATGGTCGGGCTGCTGCGCATGCCGGTGGCGGTGAGCGACGGCGAGGACGCCGGTCCGGGGCTCGCGGAGCTGCCCACACTGCTGGCCGCGGCCGGGCCGCAGGTGCACGGTGATCTGCGCGCCCTCGACGGGGGCGGCTGCCCGCCGCCGGTGCAGCACGCGGCGTACCGCACCGTGCAGGAGGCCCTGACGAACGTGCGCAAGCACGCGCCCGGCGCACGGACCGAGGTCAGCGTGCGGCTCGCCGCGGACGCGCTGCATGTCGCGGTGCGGAACGGGCCGTGCGGCGGCGTGCACGGCCCGGCGCTGCCGTCCGGCGGTCACGGCATCACCGGGCTGCGGGAGCGCGCCGCGGCGCTGGGCGGCACCCTGGACGCGGGTCCCGAACCGGACGGCGGCTTCCTGGTGCGGGCGACGCTGCCGCTGGGCGCCGCTGGGTGAATCAGGCCCGCGGGACGCGGACCACGCCCTCCTGGATGACGGAGACGGCGAGCCGCCCGTCCTGGGTGTAGATGCGCGCGGTGCCGAGCCCGCGGCCGCCGGAGGCGGACGGGCTCTGCTGGTCGTACAGCAGCCATTCGTCGGCGCGGAACGGACGGTGGAACCACATGGCGTGGTCCAGGCTGGCGCCCACCACGTCGCCGACCGCCCAGCCGCCGCGCCCGTGGGCCAGCAGCACGGAGTCAAGCAGCGTCATGTCCGACACATAGGTGGCGAGGCAGACGTGGAGCAGCGGGTCGTCGGCGAGCTTGCCGTTGGTGCGGAACCACACCTGGGAGCGGGGCTCGCGCGGGCCGTTCTCGGCGGCGAGGAAGGGCGGGGCCTCGGCATAGCGCAGGTCGACGGCGGCGCGGGCCTCCAGCAGGCGGTCCACGACCGAGGGGTCGGGGAACCTGTGCGTGTGCGGCCGCAGCAGTTCCTCGCCCGTGGGCAGGGTCTCCGGGTCCGGCGCGGCGGGCATCGGTTCCTGGTGCTCCAGCCCCTCCTCGTACGTCTGGAAGGAGGCGGACAGGTGGAAGATCGGCTGCCCGTGCTGCACAGCGACCACCCGGCGGGTGGTGAAGGAGCGGCCGTCGCGGATGCGGTCCACCTGGTAGACGATCGGCGCACCCGGGTCCCCCATGCGCAGGAAGTACGCGTGCAGGGAGTGGGCGTCGCGTCCTTCCGGGACCGTGCGCCCCGCCGCGACCAGCGCCTGGGCGGCGACCTGGCCCCCGAAGACGCGGGGGACGACGGCGGGGCGGCTGGCGCCGCGGAAGATGTCCTGCTCGATCTGCTCGAGGTCGAGCAGATCGAGCAGGGACTGGAGTGCGTGGTTGGTCACGTGGCTCTCTCGGGCTCGGCGGACCGCTCGGTCACAGCCCCATCGACTTGGCGATGATCGACTTCATGACCTCGCTGGTGCCGCCGTAGATGCGGTGCACGCGGTTGTCCGCGTACAGGCGGGCGATCGGGTACTCCAGCATGTAGCCGTAGCCGCCGTGCAGCTGGAGGCAGCGGTCGATGACCTTGGCCGCGGTCTCGGTGCAGAAGAGCTTGGCGCGGGCGGCGTCGGCGGCGGTGAAGTCGCCGTGCTCGTGCGCCTCGAGCGCGCGGTCGACGACGGCCTGCATGGCGTCCACGTCCGAGGCGCACTCGGCGAGCACGAACTTGGTGTTCTGGAACTCGGCGACGGCCTTGCCGAAGACCTTGCGGTCGCGCACGTACCGGGTCGCGAAGCGGACGGCGGCGTCGGCCTGGGCGTAGGAGCCCACCGCGATCGCGAGGCGCTCGACCGGCAGGTTGTGGGCGAGGTAGGAGAAGGCCTTGCCCTCCTCGCCGAGCAGGTCCTCGACGGGGACCTTGACGTCGGTGAAGGACAGCTCGGCGGTGTCGGAGGTGCGCAGGCCGATCTTCTCCAGCTTGCGGCCGACCGCGTAGCCCTCGCTCGTGGTGTCGACCGCGAGGATCGACAGGCCGCCGCGGCGGTCCTCCGGGGTGGCCGGCGAGGTCCGGCAGACGACCAGCACGCGGTCGGCGACGACACCGCCGGTGATGAAGGTCTTGGCGCCGTTGAGGACGTAGTGGGTGCCGTCCTCGGAGAGCTTCGCGTTGGTGGTCATGCCGGCCAGGTCCGAGCCGGTGCCGGGCTCGGTCATGGCGATGGCCGTCATCATGTCGCCGCTGACGAAGTCCGGGAGCCAGCGCTTCTTCTGCTCCTCGTTGGCGAACTCGAGGATGTACGGGAGCACCAGGCCGGTGTGCACGCCGCTGCTGCCGAAGCTGACGCCGGCGCGGGCGCACTCCTCGGTCACGACCGCGCTGAACTTCCAGCCCGTGATGCCGGCGCCGCCGTACTCCTCGGGCACCTCGATGCCGAAGATGCCCAGCTCGCCCAGGCGCCGGTAGAAGTCGCGGGGCGGGTGGCCCGACTCCTCCCACTCGGGGTAGACGGGCACGACCTCGTTGGCGATGAAGTCCCGGATCGTCTCCCGGAAGGCCTCGTGGTCCTCGTTGAATACCGTGCGACGCACTTGGCGCCTCCTCTGCACACTGAGCGATAAGCAAGCGCTCAGTAAGTTACTTCCCGGTTGTGCGACCTGTCCAGAGCGGCAAAGGCCCCCAGGGCCAGCCGGTGCAGCAGCACGGCGGTCGCCGCGCGGCCGGGCAGCCCGCCGTGCGGACCGAGGTGCGGGGTGGAGTTCAGCAGGCCGAAGACGGCGTGCACGGCGGCACGGACCTCGGCCTCGGCGGCGTCGGGGTGGACCTCGCGGACGACCGCGACCCACTGCTCGAGGTACTGGCGCTGCAACTGGCGCACGAGCTTGCGGTCGGAGTCGCGCAGCCGGTCCAGCTCGCGGTCGTGGAGGATGATCAGCGCGCGATCGTCCAGGGCGAAGTCGATGTGGCCGCGGACCAGGGCGTCCAGCGCGTCGGCGGGGCCGTCCGCCTCGGCCACGCGCATGCGGCCCGCGGCGTGCAGCCGGCCGCTGATCCCGACCAGCAGCTCGGCGAGCATCGCGTCCTTGCCCGCGAAGTGCCGGTACAGCCCGGGGCCGCTGATGCCGACGGCCGCCCCTATCTCGTCCACGCCGACCCCGTGGAACCCGCGCTCGGCGAAGAGCCGCGCGGCCTCCCTCAGGATCTGGTCGCGCCTTCCGCCGGCCGCCTTCGCCGCCGTTCTCGTGGGCTCCACACCGCACCTTTCCGGGAAGCGTCCGATCTGCGGATGCCCCCCGCTGTCTCATCGTCCTACCATTCTAGACAGCCGTGTTAACGACCGCTAACGTGGTCGACAACACGTTAACGACCGCTAACTCCTCCGGGGGCCCGTGACATGGAAGCACCCGTCCTCGCCAGCGCCGCGGATCCGGCGAGCGAGGCCTACCGCGCCAACGAGAAGGCGCACGCCGAGCTGTCCGCACGGCTGCGCGAGAAGCTCGCCGCGGCCGCGCTGGGCGGCGGCGAGAAGGCCCGCGCCCGGCACACCGCGCGCGGCAAGCTGCTCCCCCGCGACCGCGTGGACGGGCTGCTCGACCCCGGGTCCCCCTTCCTGGAGCTCGCCCCGCTGGCCGCCGACGGGATGTACGACGACCAGGCGCCGGCCGCCGGCGTGGTCGCCGGGATCGGCCGGGTCTCCGGCCGCGAGGTCGTGGTCGTCGCCAACGACGCCACCGTCAAGGGCGGCACGTACTACCCGATGACCGTCAAGAAGCACCTGCGGGCCCAGGAGATCGCCCTGGACAACCGGCTGCCGTGCGTCTACCTCGTCGATTCCGGCGGCGCCTTCCTGCCCCGGCAGGACGAGGTCTTCCCCGACCGCGACCACTTCGGCCGGATCTTCTTCAACCAGGCCACGATGTCCGCGCGCGGCATCCCGCAGATCGCCGCCGTCCTCGGCTCCTGCACGGCGGGCGGCGCCTATGTGCCGGCGATGAGCGACGAGGCGGTCATCGTCCGCGGCCAGGGCACGATCTTCCTCGGCGGCCCGCCGCTGGTGAAGGCCGCCACCGGTGAGGTCGTCACCGCGGAGGAGCTCGGCGGCGGCGAGGTGCACTCCCGTGTCTCCGGAGTCACCGACCACCTGGCCGAGGACGACGCCCACGCGCTGCGCATCGTGCGGAACATCGTGGCGACCCTGCCCGCCCGCGGCGAACTGCCCTGGCCGGTGGGGCCCGTCGAGGAGCCGGCCGTCGACCCCGCCGGTCTCTACGGCGCGGTCCCGGTCGACTCCCGCACCCCCTACGACGTCCGCGAGGTGATCGCCCGCATCGTCGACGGCAGCCGTTTCGCGGAGTTCAAGTCCGAGTACGGCACGACGCTGGTCACCGGCTTCGCCCGCATCCACGGCCACCCGGTGGGGATCGTCGCCAACAACGGCATCCTCTTCTCCGAATCGGCGCAGAAGGGCGCGCACTTCATCGAGCTGTGCGACCAGCGCGGCATCCCGCTGCTCTTCCTGCAGAACATCTCCGGCTTCATGGTGGGCCGTCAGTACGAGGCCGGCGGGATCGCCAAGCACGGCGCCAAGATGGTCACCGCCGTCGCCACGACGCGGGTGCCCAAGCTGACCGTGGTCATCGGCGGCTCCTACGGCGCGGGCAACTACTCGATGTGCGGGCGCGCCTATTCGCCGCGCTTCCTGTGGATGTGGCCCAACGCCAAGATCTCCGTCATGGGCGGCGAGCAGGCGGCCTCCGTGCTGGCCACCGTGAAGCGCGACCAGATCGAGGCGTCCGGTGACACCTGGGCCGCGGAGGACGAGGAGAGCTTCAAGGCCCCCATCCGCGCCCAGTACGAGGAGCAGGGCAGCGCCTACTACGCGACCGCCCGGCTGTGGGACGACGGGGTCATCGACCCGCTGCAGACCCGCCAGGTGCTCGGCCTGGCCCTGACCGCGTGCGCCAACGCGCCCATTCCGCAACGCGATCCGCAGGCGCCCGGCTTCGGCGTCTTCCGGATGTAGGGGGAGCACTGTGATGTCAGCGAAGTCTGCGATGTTCGACACCGTCCTGGTGGCCAACCGCGGCGAGATCGCCGTCCGGGTCATCCGCACCCTGCGGCGGCTCGGGATCCGTTCGGTCGCCGTCTTCAGCGACGCGGACGCCGGCGCCCGTCATGTGCGCGAGGCCGACACCGCCGTGCGCATCGGCCCCGCGGCGGCCGCCGAGAGCTATCTGTCGATCGAGCGGCTGCTGGAGGCGGCCGCCCGCACCGGCGCCCAGGCCGTCCACCCCGGCTACGGCTTCCTCGCCGAGAACGCCGCCTTCGCCCGTGCCTGCGCGGACGCGGGGCCGGCCTTCATCGGTCCGCCCGCCCGGGCCATCGAGCTGATGGGCGACAAGATCCGCGCCAAGGAGACCGTCCGCGAGGCCGGGGTGCCGGTCGTGCCCGGCAGCAGCGGCAGCGGTCTGTCCGACGGGCAACTGACGGCCGCCGCCCTGGAGATCGGCACCCCGGTGCTGCTGAAGCCCTCGGCGGGCGGCGGCGGCAAGGGCATGCGCCTGGTGCGCGACGAGGCCCTGCTCGCCGAGGAGATCGCGGCGGCCCGCCGCGAGGCGCGCGGCTCCTTCGGGGACGACACCCTGCTCGTCGAGCGGTGGATCGACCGGCCCCGGCACATCGAGATCCAGGTCCTGGCCGACGGCCACGGCAACGTGGTCCACCTCGGGGAGCGCGAGTGCTCCCTGCAGCGCCGCCACCAGAAGGTCATCGAGGAAGCCCCCTCGGTCCTGCTGGACGAGGCCACCCGGGCCGCCATGGGCGCCGCCGCCGTGCAGGCGGCGCTGTCCTGCGGCTACGTCGGCGCGGGCACCGTGGAGTTCATCGTCCCCGGCGCCGATCCGTCCGCGTACTGCTTCATGGAGATGAACACCCGGCTGCAGGTCGAGCACCCCGTCACCGAACTGGTCACCGGACTCGACCTGGTGGAGTGGCAGCTGCGGATCGCCGCGGGCGAGCGGCTGTCCTTCGGGCAGGAGGACGTCGCCCTGACCGGGCACGCCGTCGAGGCCCGGATCTGCGCGGAGGTGCCCTCGCGGAACTTCCTGCCCTCGGCGGGCACCGTGCTCGCCCTGGACGAGCCCGCGGGCGAGGGCGTGCGCGTCGACTCCGGGCTGTCGGCCGGCAGCGAGATCGGCACGTCCTACGACCCCATGCTCGCCAAGGTCATCGCGTACGGCCCCGACCGCGCGACCGCGCTGCGCCGGCTGCGGGCCGCCCTGGCCGGCACGACCGTGCTGGGCCTGGAGACCAACACCGGTTTCCTGCGCCGTCTGCTCGCCCACCCGGACGTCGTCTCCGGCGAGATGGACACCGGCCTCATCGACCGGGAGCTCGCGGGGCTCGTGCCCTCCGAGGTGCCCGTCGAGGTGTACGCGGCGGCCGCCCTGCTGCGGCACGCCGCCCTGGAGCCTGGGGCCGCGGGCGGCGGCTGGACGGACCCCTTCTCCGTGCCGAGCGGCTGGCGGCTCGGCGGGGAGCCCGCCTGGACCGACCACTGGCTGCGCATCCCCGGTGTCGAGGCCGTACGGGTCCGGATGCGCGGTGCCGCCGAGGACGCCCAGGTGCGCGTCGGCGACGGCGCGGCGGTGCGGGCCCGGCTGCTCCCCGGGACGGGGCAGCGGATCACCGTCGAGTGGGACGGCGTCACGCACACCTTCGACCACGCCGGCGACTGGCTCGGCAGGGACGGCGACGGCTGGCATCTCCAGCCCTACGACCCGGTCGAGGCGGCGCTGCGCGGCGGGGCCGGCGCGGGCGGGGTGGACACCCTGGCCGCGCCCATGCCGGGCACGGTGACCGTGGTCAAGGTCGCCAAGGGCGACGAGGTCACCGCGGGCCAGAGCCTGCTCGTGGTGGAGGCCATGAAGATGGAGCACGTCATCACCGCCCCGCACGACGGCACCGTCACCGAGATCGACGTGACCCCGGGCAGCACCGTCGCCATGGACCAGGTGCTCGCCGTGGTCACCCCGCACCAGGAGGAGGCCGAGTGATGGCCGTCGAACGCACTCCCGGGCTGCCCGTGTCCGTGCCGATGGACGGGCTCCCGAGACGGGTGCGCATCCACGAGGTCGGCGCCCGCGACGGGCTGCAGAACGAGAAGACCGCGGTGCCCACCGAGGTCAAGGCGGAGTTCGTGCACCGCCTGGCCGAGGCCGGGCTGACCACGATCGAGGCGACCAGCTTCGTGCACCCCAAGTGGGTGCCGCAGCTCGCCGACGCCGAGCAGCTGATGCCCCTCCTGGACGACCTGGGCGAGGGCGTGCGGCTGCCCGTGCTGGTGCCCAACCAGCGCGGGCTGGAGCGGGCGCTGGCTCTGGGCGTGCGTGAGGTCGCCGTCTTCGGCAGCGCCACCGAGTCCTTCGCCAAGGCCAACCTCAACCGCACGGTCGACGAGTCGCTGGAGATGTTCGCTCCCGTCGTCGCCGCCGCCAAGGAGGCGGGGGCGAGGGTGCGCGGCTATCTGTCGATGTGCTTCGGCGACCCCTGGGAGGGCCCGGTCCCGGTGCCGCAGGTCGCCGCGGTCGCCCGCCGGCTCTACGACCTCGGCTGCGACGAGCTCAGCCTCGGCGACACCATCGGCGTCGCCACCCCCGGCCACGTCGTGGCACTGCTGTCCGCGCTGACCGGCCTGGACGTGCCCGTCGAGCGGCTCGCCGTCCACTTCCACGACACCTACGGCCAGGCGCTGGCCAACACCCTGGCCGCACTCGGGCAGGGCGTGACCGTGGTCGACGCCTCCGCGGGCGGCCTCGGCGGCTGCCCGTACGCCAAGAGCGCCACCGGAAACCTGGCCACCGAAGACCTGGTCTGGATGCTCGACGGCCTCGGCGTAGAGACCGGGGTCGATCTCAGCCGCCTCACCGCCACCAGCGTGTGGATGGCGGAGCAATTGGGCCGACCGAGCCCGTCCCGTACCGTCCGCGCCCTCTCCCACCAGGAGTGACACAGCCATGACGACCGCCCACCGGCTCCCCGCCGAGTACGAGGAACTCCGCCGCACGGTGGAGGAGTTCGCGCACGACGTCGTCGCGCCGAAGATCGGCGAGTTCTACGAGCACGACGAGTTCCCCTACGAGATCATCCGCGAGATGGGCCGCATGGGCCTGTTCGGCCTGCCCTTCCCCGAGGAGTACGGCGGCATGGGCGGCGACTACTTCGCCCTCTGCATCGCCTTGGAGGAGCTCGCCCGGGTGGACTCCTCCGTGGCGATCACCCTGGAGGCGGGGGTCTCGCTCGGCGCCATGCCGGTCTTCCGCTTCGGCACCGAGGAGCAAAAGCGGCAGTGGCTGCCCCAGCTGACCTCCGGCGAGCAGCTGGGCGCCTTCGGGCTGACCGAGCCGGACTGCGGCTCCGACGCCGGCGGCACCCGCACCACGGCCCGCCTCGACGAGGCGACCGGCGAGTGGGTGATCAACGGTACCAAGAGCTTCATCACCAACTCGGGCACCGACATCACCTCGCTGGTCACGGTCACGGCCGTCACCGGCCGCAAGGAGGACGGCCGCCCGGAGATCTCCTCCATCATCGTGCCGTCCGGCACCCCGGGCTTCACGGTGTCGAAGAAGTACAGCAAGGTCGGCTGGAACGCCTCCGACACCCGGGAGCTGTCCTTCTCCGACTGCCGCGTGCCGGCCGCCAATCTGCTCGGCGAGCGGGGCCGGGGCTACGCCCAGTTCCTGCGCATCCTGGACGAGGGCCGGATCGCCATCGCGGCGCTGGCCACCGGCCTCGCGCAGGGCTGTGTGGACGAGTCGGTGGCGTACGCCAAGGAGCGCACCGCCTTCGGCCGCCCGATCGGCGGCAACCAGGCGATCGCCTTCAAGCTCGCCGACATGGAGATGCGCGCCCACACCGCCCGGCTGGCCTGGCGGGACGCGGCGGCCCGGCTGGTCGCCGGCGAACCGTTCAAGAAGGAGGCGGCGATGGCCAAGCTCTACTCCTCGGAGATCGCGGTCACCAACGCCCGCGAGGCCACCCAGGTGCACGGCGGCTACGGCTTCATGAACGAGTACCCGGTCGCCCGCATGTGGCGGGACTCCAAGATCCTGGAGATCGGCGAGGGCACCAGCGAGGTGCAGCGCATGCTGATCGCGCGCGAGCTCGGCCTTCCGGCGTAGTTTTCGCCACTCCTCTGCCCGATATCGGGCAGGAATCTTGCGATCGGCCTCCTCCTTCCCTCAGTATCGACCGGTGCTCGAACGCCGGACGACGCATGACGACCTCGTCGACCACCTGGTGCGGACCACGCCGCTGCAACGCGGTGAGGCCGGCCGGGTGGTCCTCGACGTCCTGGCGTACTTCGACGAGACGGCCGAGGACTTCGTGCGGCGCCGCCACCGCGAACTGCAGGCCAAGGGTCTGCAGAACGCGGAGATCTTCGAACAGATCACGGCCGAGCTGCCGCACCGGGCGGTGGCCCCGCCCGGGTACTCCCTGCGGCAGCTGCGCCGCATCGTCTACGGCTGACCAGCGAGACCGGGCCGCCTCGTGCGACCGGGAGGGACGGAAACATGTGTGGAATCGTCGGATACATCGGGAAGCGTGATGTCGCCCCGCTGCTGCTGGAGGGCCTGCAGCGGCTGGAGTACCGCGGCTACGACTCCGCGGGTGTCGTGATCTCCGGCAAATCCGGGGGGCTCAAGGCCGTCAAGGCCAAGGGCCGGGTCCGCGAGCTGGAGGCGCGGATCCCCAAGCGCTTCGGCGGCACCACCGGCATAGCCCACACCCGCTGGGCCACCCACGGCGCCCCGAGCGACGAGAACGCGCATCCGCACCTCGACACCGAGGGCAAGGTCGCCGTCGTCCACAACGGCATCGTCGACAACGCCTCCGAGCTGCGCGCCAAGCTGGAGGCCGACGGCGTGGTCTTCGCCTCCGAGACCGACACCGAGGTCATCACCCACCTCGTCGCCCGCTCCCAGGCCGAGTCCCTGGAGGAGAAGGTCCGCGAAGCGCTGAAGGCCATCGAGGGCACGTACGGCATCGCCGTCATGCACGCCGACTTCCCCGACCGGATCGTCGTCGCCCGCAACGGCTCGCCGGTGGTCCTCGGCATCGGCGAGAAGGAGATGTTCGTCGCCTCCGACGTCGCCGCGCTGATCTCCCACACCCGCCAGGTCGTCACCCTCGACGACGGCGAGATGGCCACCCTGAAGGCCGACGACTTCCGCACGTACACGACCTCGGGCACCCGCACCACCGCCACCCCCGAGACCGTGGAGTGGGAGGCCGCCTCCTACGACATGGGCGGCCACGACACATACATGCACAAGGAGATCTGCGAGCAGCCCGACGCGGTCGACCGCGTGCTGCGCGGCCGGATCGACGACAAGTTCTCCACCGTGCACCTGGGCGGTCTGAACCTCGACGCCCGTGAGGCCCGCGGCATCCGCCGCGTGAAGATCCTCGGCTGCGGCACCTCCTACCACGCCGGTCTGATCGGCGCCTCGCTGATCGAGGGTCTGGCCCGTATCCCGGCCGACTCCGAGCCGGCCTCCGAGTTCCGCTACCGCAACCCGGTCGTGGACCCCGACACCCTCTACATCGCCGTCTCGCAGTCCGGAGAGACGTACGACGTGCTGGCGGCGGTGCAGGAGCTCAAGCGCAAGGGCGCCCGCGTCCTCGGCGTGGTGAACGTGGTGGGTTCCGCGATCGCCCGGGAGACCGACGGCGGCGTCTACGTGCACGCCGGCCCGGAGGTCTGTGTCGTCTCCACCAAGTGCTTCACCAACACCGTCGTCGCCTTCGCGCTGCTCGCCCTGCACCTGGGCCGCATCCGCGACCTGTCGGTGGCCGACGGCAAGCGGATCATCGAGGGCCTGCGCGCGCTGCCCGAGCAGATCCAGGAGATCCTCGCGCAGGAGGAGGACATCAAGAAGCTGGCGGCCGAATACGCGGAAGCCAAGTCGATGATGTTCATCGGCCGGGTGCGCGGCTACCCGGTCGCCCTGGAGGCCTCCCTGAAGCTGAAGGAGATCTCCTACATCCACGCCGAGGCGTACCCGGCCTCCGAGCTCAAGCACGGCCCGCTGGCCCTGATCGAGCCCGCGATGCCGACGGTCGCGATCGTCCCGAACGACTCGCTGCTGGAGAAGAACCGCGCCGCGATGGAGGAGATCAAGGCCCGCAGCGGCCGGATCCTGGCGGTCGCACACCAGGAGCAGGAGAAGGCCGACCACACGATCGTCGTCCCGAAGAACGAGGACGAGCTCGACCCCATCCTGATGGGCATCCCGCTCCAGCTGCTGGCGTACCACACGGCGCTGGCACTGGGCCGGGACATCGACAAGCCGCGCAACCTCGCGAAGTCCGTGACGGTCGAGTAGCCGACGGACCCGGCACGCACGAGGCCCCCCGCGCCCTTCGGCGCGGGGGGCCTCGCTGCCACCTCCCCGGGTGATCAGGCCGCGTGCCCGCGGTGCGGCATGGCCAGCCGCCAGCCGTCGGCGAGGGCGCGCCGCCCCCACGTGGCGTTGGTGAGCAGTGCCGTCCCGCCGTACCAGGCGACCGCACCGGCCGCGAGGCCGATCCAGCCGGCCACCTTGCCGAGGCCGCTGTTGGAGGCGAGGGTCGCGATGCCGAACAGGGCCGTGGACACCGTCAGCAGCCCGAAGGCCGCCTGCGCCACGCCGCCCATCTGCCACGCGGCCATCGTCAGGCTGAGCGCCAGGAGCGCCCACAGGAGCATGAACAGCCCGGTGACCTCCTTGCTCGCACTGGCGCCGGACGCCGCCGACCAGGTCAGCCAGAAGGCGCCCAGTGCGGCGAAGGCGGTGCCGGTGAAGCCGTTGCCGCCGTAGAACTCCCACATGCCGGCGACGAATTGCGTGACGCCGCCGACGACGAGCGCGAGCCCCGCGGCGTCCGCCGCCGCGGTGTTGTCGAATACGCCGGTGCTGAACAGCCCGAAGGCGATCAGCGTCAGGCCGAGTGACAGATATCCCAGAGCCGTCGCGCCGGCTCCTGTGGTGCGTGCCGTGGAGACGTCGTTGTCCACCGCGGGCCCCCTTCGTGTACGAGGGAAGAAACTGCTGGTGAGATACCCTTCACAAGGGCACAAGCAATCCCGCGGAGCCGGAATTTAAGGCGGCGTGCACCGAATCGTTATGGAATGACCACGACAGGCCGCTGAGCGCGCCGGGCGAGCCGTCCGGCGACCGACCCGAAGATCTTGCCGATGATCCCGTGCGTCCCACCGACCACGATGGCGTCGGCCTCGTACTCCCGGCCGACCTCCTCCAGCTCGTGGCAGATGTCGCCGCCGCGCTCCACCAGGATCCACGGCACCTCCGACAGATGGTCGGCGCAGGCGAGTTCCAGGCCGAGCACCTCGGTGCGGTGGTCGGGGACGTCGACGAAGACCGGCGGCTCGCAGCCGGCCCACACGGTCGCCGGGAGCCGGTTGGCCACGTGCACGATGATCAGCGCGGAACCGGACCGGCGTGCCATGCCGATGGCGTACGCGAGGGCACGCTCGCTGGACACGGAGCCGTCGAAACCGACGACCACGCCGTGCCGGAACGCGGGATCACAGGAAGTGCGCGGCTCGCAGTCCGCCTCCGGCACCGCCGCCGATTCGGCGAGCGGCTTTCCGTCGGCGGGCTCGGGGAGCTCGTAACCGGCCATGATGCGGATTCTCGGCGAGGTCGGCGCCGGGGGCGCCGAGTGGGCGGACAACAACAGTGCGGGGGCCGCGGGACCGGCCTGATTTCGACCGGTAAGGGGCTGCCCTTCCCGCTGACTCCAGAGTACGGCGACTCAAGGCCCCTGCACAGATGCACAGGCGCCCTCACAGCGTCCCCCTACCCCGGGGTTTCCAGGAGAATGCCGGAGCCGGCCACCGAGCGCAACGCCTCGTCGCCAATCGGACAAGTCACCCCGCTCCCGGCCGTCTCCAGTTGTCCGCCTCCGGCCATATCCGGAATCGTCCTCCGGGTCCCCCAACGGGCCGGGGGCGCACTCGATCCCCGGCCACACGGGGGGCGCACGACGGAGCGCTGACCTGGGGTGCGTACAGGACTTCCCATCATTTTCGGCCAACTTCCCAGCGTGCAGGGGCACTTGGTTGCGAGTGCCACAACCTCCGCCGCCACCAGGGAGGAAGCGGAATGAGGGGGCGCACGGGCGTTGTGCGCCGGTTCCGCCCCCGGGAGGCACACTTCACGAGTGGAACGCTTCGTGATCGAATGCTTCACGCCACGTGGTCATGTCGACATACCGGCAGGTGGTGAACTTGCCACTGCGGGTGCAGCAGACCCAGTAGATTCGATCATGAGCGACTACGGCGGGGGACCCGTGCAGGACCGAGAGGACCAGACGACCGAGGGGGGCTTGAGCTCCATGACACAGGAGTCCAGGACCAGCACCATGGCGGAGATCCAGTCGGCCGCCGGCATGTCCACCGCACCGTCCGCGTCGACGGGCACACCGGGCATCCCGTACGTCCCGGGAGCGTCCGGCGCCCCGGTGAGCACCTCCGTCCCGTCCGGCCCGTCCGCAACGGCCCAGCAGGGCCGCGGGGCGCGCAAGTTGTCGGCGCGACGCCGTCAGGAGGTCGTCGCCGTACTGCTGTTCAGCGGCGGGCCCATCTTCGAGAGCTCCATCCCGCTCTCCGTCTTCGGCATCGACCGCCAGGACGCGGGCGTGCCGCGCTACCGGCTGCTGGTCTGCGCGGGCGAGGACGGCCCGCTGCGGACCACCGGCGGGCTGGAGTTGTCCGCCCCGTACGGGCTCGAGGCGCTGTCGCGGGCCGGCACGGTCGTCGTGCCCGCCTGGCGGTCCATCTCGCAACCGCCGCCCGCCGAGGCGCTGGACGCGCTGCGCCGTGCCCACGAGGAGGGCGCGCGGATCATCGGGTTGTGCACCGGGGCCTTCGTACTCGCCGCCGCGGGCCTGCTGGACGGCCGCCCGGCCACGACGCACTGGATGTACGCGCCGACCCTCGCCAAGCGCTACCCGTCGGTCCACGTCGACCCGCGCGAACTGTTCGTCGACGACGGCGACGTGCTCACCAGCGCGGGCACCGCCGCCGGCATCGACCTGTGCCTGCACGTCGTACGGACCGACCACGGCGGCGAGGCCGCCAACGCGCTCGCCCGGCGCCTGGTCGTACCGCCCCGGCGCGGCGACTGGGGCGGCCAGCCCCGGCACCTCGACCGCTCTTTACCGGAGGAGATCGGCGGCGATCCGCTCGCCGAGGTCGTCGCCTGGGCGCTGGAGCACCTCCACGAGCAGTTCGACGTGGAGACGCTGGCTGCCCGCGCCTATATGAGCCGCCGCACCTTCGACCGCCGCTTCCGCACCCTGACCGGGAGCGCGCCCCTGCAGTGGCTGATCACCCAGCGCGTCCTGCAGGCACAGCGGCTGCTGGAGACCTCCGACTACTCCGTCGACGAGGTCGCGGCCCGCTGCGGCTTCCGCTCGCCCGTCGCGCTGCGCGGTCACTTCCGCCGCCAGCTCGGCTCCTCCCCCGCCTCCTACCGTGCCGCCTACCGCGCCCGGCGCCCGCAGGACGAGCCGGACACCCCGGCGCTCACCGCCCGGGAACCGCGCGGCGCCGAGCCGGGCGGGGGCCCCGTCCCGGCCCCCCGCCGCAGCCCCGTCCCGGCCGCGGACCGCGGCCACGGCGGCGTGCTGCCGATCCCCGGGCAGGCCGGTCCCGCCAACGGCCCGGGACCGCTCAAGACCGACGGCGAGCCGCCCTACGCGGCGCGCATCCCCGAGCAGGCCGGCAGCCGTTTCGAGCACCGCGAACCCCACGGGACGCGGCGGCCGCGCGGTGACCGGGACGGTCGCGACGGACGCGGTCGCAACGCGGCTATGCCTGCTCCGCGTGATCGCCCCGTAGGGTGAGACGTATGAACGACCGGATGGTGTGGATCGACTGCGAGATGACCGGGCTCTCCCTGGCCCAGGACGCTCTGATCGAGGTGGCGGCGCTCGTCACCGACTCGGAGCTCAATGTGCTCGGTGAGGGGGTGGACATCGTCATCCGTCCGCCGGCCGAGGCCCTGGAGAGCATGCCGGAGATCGTCCGCACGATGCACACCGCCTCCGGCCTGCTGGACGAGCTCGACGGCGGGGTGACGCTGGAGGAGGCCGAGAAACTGGTCCTGGACTACGTCCGCCAGTACGTGGCCGAGCCCCGCAAGGCGCCCCTGTGCGGGAACTCGGTCTCCACCGACCGCGGTTTCCTCGCCCGGGACATGCCAGCACTGGAGCAGCACCTGCACTACCGCATCGTGGACGTGTCCTCGATCAAGGAGCTGGCCAGGCGCTGGTACCCCCGCGCCTACTTCGCCAGCCCCGAGAAGAACGGCAACCACCGCGCGCTCGCCGACATCCGGGAGTCCATCGCGGAGCTGCGCTACTACCGCGAGGCGGTGTTCGTGCCCCAGCCCGGACCGGACACCGACACGGCGCGCTCGATCGCCGCGAAGTACGTCCTGCCTGCGGAAACGGCGGGGTGAGGGACCCGCGGAAAACGTGGCAGCGAGCACCCCGCCGGACCCTGTACACTTTTTCTCGGCCGGTGCGCAGCAGTGAGAAGCGCCGGTCATGGTGGGTGTAGCTCAGCTGGTAGAGCACCTGGTTGTGGTCCAGGATGTCGCGGGTTCGAGTCCCGTCACTCACCCTGACGACCGAGGGGCCGGTCCGTGGAAACGGACCGGCCCCTCGTCGTATGACCGGGGTGCCCCGGCCGGAACGGCGCGGGCCGGTCCGCCCGGCCCCGGGCGGACCGACCGCTCCCGCCCGGGGCCGGTCAGCCCGCCACGGCCTCGGCTGCGGCGAGCGCCGGGTGCCAGGGGTAGTCCGGCCCGGACGCGGCGCCCCCGGACAGCACGGTGATCCCGGCGGCGCGCAGGGTCTCCACCGAGCGCTCGAACTGCGGGTGCTGCATGAGCGCCGCGTTCACCGAGGGCATCGCGACCATCGGGACGCCCTTGCCGATGCCCTCGGCCAGGACCCCGACCACGAACGTCTCCGTCAGGCCCAGCGCCCATCCGTTGATCGTGTTGAAGGTGGCCGGGGCCACCAGGATCACGTCCGCCGGAGGCCACACCTCGGGCAGGCCGGGCAACGGGTACTCGAAGCGCACCGGCCGGCCGGTGAGCACGGCCAGACCGTCGAGGCTCGGCTCCAGCCAGCGGGCCGCGGTGGGCGTCAGCCCGAGGCACACGTCCCAGCCGCGGGCCTGGGCGTCCTCGATGACCCGCGCGATGTCGAAGACGGGTGGGGCGGCGCCGGCGAACAGGTAGAGGGTCCGAGTCATGCGGCCCACCCAATCGCGCGAAGTGGATCACACGCAACCGTCCGCCGGGCGAACGGCCGCGCGGCCTCACAGGGACCAGTGGTACTTGCCCCCGCCGACCCAGCGCACGGCGCCCGGGTCGTCGAAGTCGACGTGGTTCATCCCGGCGTCGTGCGCGATGCGGACGACGTCGAGCAGGTCATGGGCGATGCCGGCGGGCTCCCCGCCGATCTGCACGATGCGGAAGGGCGGGTCCCCGGCCTGGACGGGGGACACGACGATCGAGGTGGCACTCACCCGTCCAGCTTGCGCCTCCGGGGCGGTGGACGCACCCGAAGTGGCCCAGCCGCGGGCGACCCGAATGGCCCTGGGCGGGGTCCGGCCGGGGCTCGTAGCGTGGACGGAATGAACAACGAGTACTCCCGGGCGGCGCTCGCCTCCCGGCTGCGCGCCCTGCACGTACCGGGCGACCCGCTGATCCTGCCGAACGTCTGGGACGCCGCGTCGGCCCGGGTGGTGGCCGACGCGGGCTTCCCCGCGGTCGCCACCGCCAGCGCGGCCGTGGCGCCAGCCCTGGGCCACGAGGACCATGAGGACACACCCGCGGACGAGATGCTGGCGGCCGTCGCACGCATCGCCCGCGCGGTCCCCGTACCGGTGACGGCGGATCTGGAGCACGGATACGGACTGGCCCCCGCGGAACTGGCGAAACGGCTGGCGGCGACCGGCGCCGTGGGCTGCAACGTGGAGGACAGCGACCCCCGCACCGGGCGGATGGTCGGCCCCGACGCGCAGGCGGAGTACATCGCCGCCCTGCGCGCGGCGGATCCGCAGCTGGTGATCAACGCCCGCACGGACGGCTTCATCCGGGACGGCGCGCCCGCCG
This sequence comes from Streptomyces sp. NPDC001070, assembly GCF_053598835.1. NCBI lineage: Bacteria > Bacillati > Actinomycetota > Actinomycetes > Kitasatosporales > Streptomycetaceae > Streptomyces > Streptomyces sp. NPDC001070. The sequence goes on along the minus strand of NZ_JBSFLB010000002.1, from coordinate 102,264 downwards.
GGGACCGGGCGGCGGACGCGGTGCGCCGGGCCCGCGCCTACCTGGAGGCGGGCGCGGACTGCGTCTACCCGATCGGGGCGCTGGACGAGCCCACCGTCCGGGCCCTGGTCGAGGGGGTGGGCGGGCGTCCGGTCAACGTGATGTCCCGGCCGGACGGCCCCTCTCCGGCCCGCCTGGCGGTGCTGGGGGTGGCGCGGATCAGCTTCGGCCCGCAGCTCCACCGGATGGTCCAGGGGTACTTCGCGCGGCTCGTCACGGCCGTCGGGCACGGGCGCAGCCCCTTCGACGAGGGCTGACCGGCCGTCAGCCGTCCGTGCGCGGGGGCGAGTCGTCGTTGCCGCGGCGGACCGTGCGCAGCGGGTGCCCGGGCCGCCAGACCTCCAGGACGAGGTCGGGGTCGTCGACGTAGGTGCGTACGACCTCCGTGAGATCGACGCGGAAGAGGTGGAACGGCCCCTCGGGCACGGTCACCTCGCCGGTGAAGCGGGCGACGGCCGCGGGATCGGTGACCTCGACGGCGCGGCCGCCGATGCGCACGTCGCCCCCGCCCATGGAGGTGTCGGGGCCGGGGTTGACGTGGAGCGCGAGGCGCGGGTCGCGGCGCAGATCGAGGGCCTTGCGGGAGCCCGGCATCATGCCGAGCCACAGTTCGCCGAGCCGGAACTCGGCCTCGATGCCGCTGAGCCGGGGTGAGCCGTCGGCGCGGAGGGTGCCGAGGACGTGGTGCTTGTAGCCGCCGAATCGGGTGCGCACGACCTCGGCGAGGGCGGGTTGTGCTTCCTGGAAGTCTGTCCAGCTGGTCGTCATGCGGTCATGCTCCCCGGCATACCCGACATCCTCTGTCGGCATTGCCGGGGAGGGTTTCAGTCCTCGCCCGGAAGGCCGCGGGCCGGGTCGTTCCCCTGCCCCTGGCGGGCGGCCTGCCAGATCGCCCGCAGGCGGTCCAGCTCGGCCAGTTCGGCGCGCGACCATGTGCGCCGGCCCGCGACATACCGCCGTATGGCCTCATTGGCGGCTTCAACGGATCGGCGGTCTAAAACGGTCGATGGCATGCCTTGATTTTACGAGACGGGTATGACAACGGGCCCCGGCTCATGCCCCCGTGGGCCGATCTCACACCGTGAGGCTCCTCACGTGACGGGGCTCACTCCCCGGCGGAGTCCGGCGTACGAGCCCGCCGCGAGCGCGCCTCCGGTCCGGGCAGCCGGATCCTCGGCCGCGCCGCCCGGTGTCCGCGGAGCGGCTACGCGGACTCGCGGCGTACGAGCTCGGTCGCCAGCACCACGTGCCGGCGGGTGGCCGTGCTCGCCGCGATCTCCTCCAGCAGCACCCGCGCCATGGTGCGGCCCATCTCCTCGATCGGCTGCCGCACGCTGGTCAGCGGCGGGTCGGTGTGGCGGGCGATGGCCGAGTCGTCGAAGCCGATCAGCGCCACGTCGTCGGGCACACGCCGGCCCTTCTCGCGCAGCACCTGCAGGGCCCCGCTGGCCATGACGTCCGAGGCCGCGAAGACCGCGTCCACGTCGGGCCGGCGCTCCAGCAGCGCCCGCATCGCGGCGCGGCCGCCCTCCTCGGTGAAGTCCCCGGCCGCGACCAGCGCGTTGTCGTGGACGAGCCCCGCGTCCTCGACCGCCTGGCGGTAGCCGTCGAGCCGACAGCGGGCGACGTACATGTCCAGGGGTCCTGTGATGGTCGCCACAGCCCTGCGTCCGCGCCCCAGCAGGTGCGCCACCGCCGAGCGGGCGCCACCGACGTTGTCGGAGTCGACGTACGACACCGACTCCAGGTCGGAGCGGCGTCCGTTGAGCACCGCCGGCATCTCCAGCTGCTCCAGCAGATCGGGCAGCGGGTCGCCCTCGTGGACCGACACCAGCAGGACGCCGTCGACGCGGTGGGCGCTCAGGTACTGGGCGAAGCGCTGCCGCTCCTTGGGCGTCCGCAGCAGCGTGAGCAGCAACTGCATGTCGGTGTCGGCGAGCTCGGCGCCCACGCCGCGGATGATGTCGGAGAAGTACGGCTCGGCGAAGAGCCTGGTCTCCGCCTCGGGGATGACCAGGGCGATCGCGTCCGTCCGGTTCCCGGCCAGGGCACGCGCCGCGCGGTTGGGGACGTAGCCGAGCTCGGCTATGGCAGCCTCGACCGCGGCCTTGGCGCGGTCGCTGACCCGGGGCGATCCGTTGATCACCCGGGAGACCGTGCCACGGCCGACTCCGGCCCTGGCGGCGACCTCCTCAAGCGTCGGCCTGCCGCTGCGCCGTCCGCCGATCACCATTGCGGCCTCCCAATCACGAGGTGGTAACTGCGCCAACTTAGAGCGTCTGCTCCCTTGACACCTCATCGGGGAACGGAGACTCTTCAACACATCACATGTGGGAGCGCTCCCACACTATCGAACACGTACACTTCCCGCACGTACCCGGAGGACCCGAATGCGCACGACAAGGAAGTCGTCCCGGCCACGAGGCCGTACCGCGGCCGTAGCGATAACCGCAGTGGCCGCTCTGGGAGTGAGCCTGCTCGCCGGCTGCTCCAAGGACAGCGACGCGCCGGCGAAGGCCGGTGGCTCGCAGGGCGACGGCAAGGGCAAGATCACTCTCACTGTCGGCACCTTCGGTGTCTTCGGCTACAAGCAGGCCGGCCTCTACGAGGAGTACGAGAAGGCGCACCCGAACATCACGATCAAGGAGAACGTGATCGAGCGGAACGACGCCTACTACCCCCAGCTCCTCACCCACCTCGCCGCGGGCAGCGGCCTGAGCGACATCCAGGCTATCGAGGTCGGCAACATCAACGAGATCGTCACCACCCAGGCGGCGAAGTTCGAGGACCTCTCCAAGGCACCGGGCGTCGAGAAGTCGAACTACCTCGACTGGAAGTGGGCCCAGGCCACCACCACCGACGGCAAGACGGTCGGCCTCGGCACCGACATCGGCCCGATGGCGATCTGCTACCGCACCGACCTGTTCAAGAAGGCGGGCCTGCCCACCGACCGCACCGAGGTCGGCAAGCTGTGGGCCGGGGACTGGGCCAAGTACCTGGACGCCGGCAAGACCTACACCAAGAACGCGCCCAAGGGCACGACGTTCCTGGACTCGGCCGCCGGCCTCTACCAGGCGATCAGCAACTCCGCCTCGGAGCGCTACTACGACAACAGCGGCAAGGTCATCTACAAGACCAGCCCCTCCGTGAAGGAGGCCTGGAACCTGGCCATGGAGGCCACCACCGGCAAGATGACCGCCAAGCTGAAGCTCTTCGACAAGGCCTGGGACCAGGGCTTCGCCAACGCCCGCTTCGCCTCCCTCCCCTGCCCGTCGTGGATGCTCGGCTACATCCAGGAGAAGGCCGGCGCCGCGGGCAAGGGCAAGTGGGACGTCGCCGCCGCGCCGAAGCCCGCCAACTGGGGCGGTTCCTTCGTGGGCGTGCCCTCCGCGGGCAAGAACAAGGCCGAGGCCATCAAGCTGGCCGCGTGGCTGACCGCCCCCGCGCAGCAGGCCAAGGTCTTCGCCAAGCAGGCGAGCTTCCCGAGCGCCCCGGGCGCCTATGACCTGCCCGAGGTCAAGGACGCCAAGCACGAGTACTTCGACAACGCCCCGATCGGCCAGATCTTCGCCGACGCGGCCAAGAGCATCCCGACCCTGGTGATCGGCCCGAAGGACCAGCAGATCTACACGGCCATCACCGACGTCGGCATCCTGCAGGTCGAGCAGCAGGGCAAGACCCCTGCTCAGGGCTGGGCGGCTGCCGAGAAGGAAATCGACAACGCACTGGACCAGTGACCCGCATGGCTTCGGAAATCTCCGACATGACCGCAGTGACCGCGCCCCCCACCGAGGGGGGCGCGGCCCCGCGCGACGGCTCCGGTCGTGAGCGCGACGCACGTGAGGAGCGGCGTGCCCGCCGGCGCAGCCGCCGCTACCGGTGGGACGTCAAGGCGATGCCCTACGCCTTCGTCTCGCCGTTCTTCCTCTTCTTCGCCGCCTTCGGGCTCTTCCCGCTGATCTACACGGGCTGGTCCTCCTTCTACCGGGTGGAGCTGACCAACCTCGACCAGCGGGAGTTCGTGGGCCTCCACAACTACACCCGTCTGCTGGAGGACGAGTTCTTCTGGAACGCCCTGAAGAACACGTTCACCATCGGGGTGATCTCGACCGTCCCGCAGCTGCTGATCGCACTGGGCCTGGCCCACCTGCTCAACTACAAGCTGCGCGGCTCGACCTTCTTCCGGGTCGCGATGCTCACCCCGTACGCCACGTCGGTGGCCGCCGCGACGCTGGTCTTCACGCTGATGTTCGGCACCGACTACGGCATGATCAACTGGGCGCTGGAGCACATCGGTTTCAGCCACCACATCGACTGGCGGGCGGGCACCTGGTCCTCCCAGATCGCCGTCTCGTCGATCGTGATCTGGCGCTGGACGGGTTACAACACCTTGATCTACCTGGCCGCGATGCAGGCCGTGCCGCACGATCTGTACGAGTCCGCCGCGCTGGACGGCGCCTCGCGCTGGCAGCAGTTCCGCCATGTGACGATCCCGATGCTGCGGCCCACGATCCTCTTCACGATCGTGGTCTCCACCATCGGCGCCACTCAGCTGTTCGGCGAACCGTTCCTCTTCGGCGGTCCCGGCGGCGAGAAGGGCGGCTCCTCCCACCAGTTCCAGACGCTGGGCCTGTACCTGTACGAGCAGGGCTGGACGAACTACCACCTCGGGCGGGCCTCGGCCATCGCTTGGGCGATGTTCCTGCTCCTGCTGCTGATCGCCGCAATCAACGGGCTGGTCGCCCGCTGGCTGCGCAAGAGCCACGAGGGGTGACGCCGATGGCCACCATCTCGACCAACCCGCCGGAGCAGGCGGCGTCGACCGGCACGCCGGACACGTCCCGCAAGGCGAAGCGCCGCACCCCCGGCGCCCCCAAGGCCGGGCGGCAGCTGCACGCCGGCCCGTTCACCTACGTCGTCCTGATCGTCTTCACCGCGATATCGCTCTTCCCCCTGGTGTGGACGGCGATCGCGGCCTCGCGGACGAACTCGCGGCTGGCGCAGACCCCTCCGCCGTTCTGGTTCGGCTCGAACCTCTTCAGCAACCTGCAGACCGCGTGGACCGAGGCCAACCTCAGCACGGCGCTGGTGAACACGACCATCGTCGCGGGCAGCATCACCATCGGCACGGTGCTGTTCTCGACGATCGCCGGCTTCGCCTTCGCCAAGCTGCGGTTCCGGATGAAGTCCTTCCTGCTGATGCTGACCATCGGCACCATGATGGTGCCCCCGCAGCTGAGCGTGGTGCCCCTGTTCCTGTGGATCGCGGACCTGGACTGGACGAACCATCTCCAGGCGGTCATCCTGCCGACCTTCGTCAGCGCCTTCGGTGTCTTCTTCATGCGGCAGTACCTCTCCCAGGCGCTGCCCACCGAGATCATCGAGGCCGCCCGTGTCGACGGCGCCAGCAGCATCCGGATCGTCTGGCACGTGGTCTTCCCGGCCGCCCGGCCCGCGATGGCGGTCCTGGGCATGCTGACCTTCGTCGCGGCCTGGAACGACTTCTTCTGGCCGATCATCGCGCTGACCCAGGAGAACCCGACCGTTCAGGTCGCGCTCACCAGCCTCGGCCGCGGCTACATCCCCGACGAGTCGGTGATCATGGCCGGCGCGCTGCTCGGCACGCTCCCGCTGCTGCTGGTCTTCGTGATCTTCGGCAAGCAGATCGTCGGCGGCATCATGCAGGGCGCGGTCAAGGGCTGATCCCTCCCCCGGCCGAGGCCGCGCCCTCCCCACTTTCTTTCCTCTTGTTCACTCGTTCCGATGGGAGCGCTCCCGTATGACAGCGTCCGACATCCGTCCCGCAGCGAGCGGCACCGCCGCCGTGAGCGGCCACCAGTTCCCGCCCGGCTTCCTGTGGGGTGCGGCCACCGCCGCGTACCAGATCGAGGGCGCCGCTGCCGAGGACGGGCGCACCCCGTCGATCTGGGACACCTTCAGCCACACCCCCGGCAAGGTCTTCGAGGGCCACACCGGTGACATCGCGGCCGATCATTACCACCGTTTCCGTGACGACGTACGACTCATGGCCGACCTCGGCCTGAGCGCCTACCGATTCTCCGTCTCCTGGTCCCGCGTCCAGCCCACCGGCCGCGGGCCGGCGGTGGAGCGCGGGCTCGACTTCTACCGTGCCCTCACCGACGAGCTGCTGGAGCACGGGATCCAGCCCGCCGTCACCCTCTACCACTGGGACCTTCCCCAGGAGCTCGAGGACGCCGGCGGCTGGCCCGCCCGCGACACCGCGGAGCGCTTCGGGGAGTACGCGCGGATCGTCGCCGAGGCCCTCGGCGACCGCGTCCAGCTGTGGACCACCCTCAACGAGCCCTGGTGCAGCGCCTTCCTCGGCTACGGCTCCGGCGTCCACGCCCCGGGCCGTACCGACCCGGTCGCCGCCCTGCGCGCCGCCCACCACCTCAACCTCGGCCACGGCCGCGCCGCCGAGGCGCTGCGCTCGGTCCTCCCGGCCCGCGCCCAGCTCGGCATCACGCTCAACCTGCACCAGGTCCGCGCGCTCACCGGCTCCCCCGCCGACGTGGACGCCGCGCGCCGCATCGACGCCGTCGGCAACCGGGTCTTCACCGGCCCCCTGCTCAAGGGCGCGTACCCGCAGGACCTGCTCGAGGACACCCGCGGCCTTACCGACTGGTCCTTCGTCCAGGACGGCGACCTCGCCGCGATCAAGCGCCACCCGCTGGACGTGCTCGGCATCAACTACTACACGCCCACCCTGGTGTCGGACGGCGCTTCCGTCGACGGGCCGCGCAGCGACGGCCACGGCTCCAGCGCGTTCTCCCCCTGGCCGGGCGCGGACGACGTCGCCTTCCACCAGCCGCCGGGCGAGCAGACCGCGATGGGCTGGTCCGTCGACCCCACGGGCCTGTACGACCTGCTGATGCGGATGAACCGCGAGTTCCCCGACCTGCCGCTGCTCATCACGGAGAACGGCGCGGCCTACGAGGACTCCGTGGGCCCCGACGGCACCGTGCACGACCCCGAGCGGGTGGAGTACCTGCGCGGCCACCTGGAGGCGGTCCACCGCGCCATGCGCAACGGCGCGGACGTGCGGGGCTACTTCCTGTGGTCCCTGATGGACAACTTCGAGTGGGCCTACGGCTACAGCAAGCGCTTCGGCGCGGTGTGGATCGACTACGAGACGCAGGAACGCATCCCGAAGTCCAGCGCCCACTGGTACGCGGGGGTCGCCCGCACGGGCGCGCTCCCCGATGCGGCGGAGGCGGACACCGCGTCCTGACGGACCGGCGGGACGCGGCGCACTACTCGGAGGGGGGTGCCGCGTCCCGCCCCACGCCGCGGAGGAACTCCGTCCACGCGGCGGGGCTGAAGGAGAGGGAGGGGCCGTCCGGGTCCTTGCTGTCCCGGACGTGCACGCGGTGGGGGGTGGTGGCGACCTCGACGCAGTTGCTGCCTTCGGTGTCGCTGTACGTCGACTTGTGCCAGGACAATTCGCCGCTCATGCCTCACCCGCCATCCGCTTGATGAACCGCGCCGATTCGTCGGCGCCTAGGGCCTCCGTCCGGATCATGCCATGCCGTTGCGTCAGCGCACCCACCTGTTCGGGGTCCGCGGTGAGCAGGCTGAGCGACTGCCCCTCCGTGAGGGCGAGGCGTTCGTGCTCCCGGGTCTCCAGCAGCACGATGGGCCCGTTGAGTCCGGGGTGAGCGCCGGCCGCGAAGGGCAGCACCTGCAAAGAGACGTTGCGCAGCTCGGCCACCTCCAGCAGGTGCAGGAGCTGCCGCTTCGCCGTGTCCGTACCGCCCACGGGACAGCGCAGGGCCGCCTCGTACACCACGAAGCTGAACTCGACGGGCGGACTGCGCCACAGCAGTGACTGGCGTTCCAGCCGTGCCCGGACCCGTTCTTCCAGGACGGCGTCGTCAAGCGGCGGCCGGTGCGCTCCGAGCAGCGCGCGCACGGTCGCTTCGATCTGGAGCAGCCCGGGGATCAGCAGCGGTTCGTACGACCAGAGGCTCACCGCCTCCGCCTCGTAGCGGAAGAAGTCCTGTGACCTCGCCGGAAACTTCTCCGGCTTGAGGAACGCCTCCGCTGCGGCCAGCTTCCCCTGGGCCCCGCACAGTTGATCCGCGATCTGCAGGAAGCGGGAACTGGGTCGGCGGCGGCCCTGCTCCATGGACTTGACGGTCTCGTAGCCGTACGCCGCCTCGCGCGCCAACTGCTCGCGCGTCACGCCCGCTTGCTCACGCCAGAGCTTGACCTGGTTGCCGCAGTACCGCCACGCCATCGGCGGCTGGGTCACCTCGCCGGTCATCCGCACCCACCCCCCGCACTCTCCGTGGTTCCAAGACTACGGAACGACGCCGTCAGCCGCGCCCGAAGCTGTGGAAGCGGCCGATGGCCGTGAAGCCGCGGCGCGCGTACCAGTGCCGGGGCCAGTCGTCCGCGTCTGCGATGAGGAAGCGCGTGGCGCAGCCCGCGTCGACGGCCTGGCGCAGCGCCGTCGACAGGACGGCGTCGGCGTAGCCGCGGCCGAGGTGGGCCTCGGAGGTGATCAGGTCCTCGATCTGGGCGGTGCCGGAGGCGGGGTCGATGTAGAGGTCCGCCCAGGAGACGACGTCGCCCTCCGGGGTTCGCGCGCCGATGAAGCGGACGACGTCCGCACCGCGCCGGCGGACCTCGCGGCGGTCGACGAGCTGGCGGATGACCTCGTCGTCGGCCTCCGGGAGGAAGCCGCGCCAGCGCCGGGCGAGGGGGGCGCGGAAGGCGTCGAGGTCCACTTCCGCCGCGGGGCCGCCGTCCGGCACCGGGCCCGTGTGCAGCATGACGAGCTCGGCGGAGTGGTGGTAGCCGGCGCGGATCAGGGGCGCGGCGCAGGCGGTGCCCGTGGCGTCGTCCAGGACGGTGATCGCGCGGTGCTTCAGGTGGCCCAGCGCCTCGTCGGCGAGGGCCGGCAGCACCTCGGGATCCATGGCGCCGTCCACGACCACGTGGTTGTTGCCGTGCGAGTACGCGTAGGCGTCGTCGAGGACGGCGAAGCCGCCGGGGAGGTCGACCGTGCGCGCGGCCTGACGGCGGGCGAAGGCGGCGACGAAGGCGCGGATCTGCGGCATTTGCGGTCCTGACATGGGGGCAGCCTAGGCCGGGCCGCTGGGGTCGCGTGCCATGGCGATACAACTCTTCGACGCCGACGAGGCTTTCGTGGACCGGATGATCGCTCTGGCGGACCTGCCGTGGAGCCGCCGGGCGGTCGAGGACGCGTTCGTGCGCAACGGCTGGCACCACGTGGGTGCGGGCGGGGAGCCGGTCATCGGCTGGCTCGACGCCTGGCCGATCGGCGAGCACTGGCTGGAGCTCGGCGAGCACCCGGGCTGCGGGGACGACACCGACGCGGGAGGGCGAGATCCCCGAGGGGTGGGACGCGGACGGCGGCGTCGACGCGTTCGAGGCCGCGTGGGACCGGATGGCGCGGCGGCCGAGCGCCCGGCTCGGCGCACCTGAACCGCCCGGGCGGGACGCCCGGGCGTCCGAGTTCGCGTGCCGGTCCGTGGCGTGGTCGCGCGGCGACGCGTGGGTCGTCCTGCTCGACGGCGACGACCCCTTCTCCTACGGCTCCTGGCGGCGGGCGGGCGTCGAGGTCCGCCCCCGGGCGGCCGGCGGGGAGGCATAGCGGGGTGCGCGCCGGCAGGCGGTACGAGGCGACCGCGTCCGGTCTCTGCCGGGCCGGGGCGGACGTGGCGGCCGCGACCGTGCTGGAGGATCCAAAGCTGTGCTTCGCCGCGGACCGGGATTCCTCGACCGGCACCGGGTGCTCGCGGCGGTGGCGTACGGCATCTGGCCGGAGGAGCCGCGGCACCTCCGGCTCGACGCGACCTCCCTGGAGCCGCCGGCAGAGATCGCGTACCCCTTCGCCGTGAGCCCGGAACCGGTTCCCCTGGGGGACGGCACCTGGATCACCGTGCGCGACGACGACGTGCTCAGGTGGCGCGTCCGATAGACAGCCCGTCATTTCCACGACAGTTGAGGAACTGCAGTCTCTCACGTAGCGTCAAAATCTCTGCTGCTGAAGTCAAGAAGAGACACGGGGGTGTCCGCGGTGGGTGTCGTACTGCCCGACGAGCTGGCGTACGTGCTCGACCTGATCGGCATCGCGTGGCCGAACGTCGACGAGGACGACTACCGCGAGATGGCCACGTCGCTGCGGGACTTCGCGGACGACATCGACGGCGGCGCCATGGACGCCCACACCGCCGTGCAGGAGCTGCTGGGCGCGAACGCGGGCGCCGCGATGGACGCCTTCGAGGCGCACTGGGGCAAGGTCAAGGGCACACATCTGGCCAATCTCGCCGAGGCCGCGCGGATGGGGGCGATGGCGCTCGACGGGGTGGCGATCGCGATCGAAGTCGCCAAGGGCGCGGCGATCGTCCAACTCGGCATATTGGCAGTGGAGATAGCCTCGACCATCGCCTCCGCGCCCTTCACGCTCGGCCTGTCGAGCTTCGCCGGTGCCGCCGCGACGCAGGCGACCCGGATGATCGTGAAGAAGATCTTCCGCGAGGTCATCAACCAGGTCGTCGACCAGCTGATGTCCATCGCCACCGCCCCGGTGTACGCGGCACTGGAGTCGATGGCCGCCGACCTGGTCATCCAGGTCGGCTCGAACGCACTCGGCCTGCAGAAGGGCGTCGACCTGGGCCGGACCGCCAACGCCGGCAAGGAGGGCTTCGGCGAGGGCGTCGACGGCGCCAAGAAGCAGGCCGACAGCTTCACCCTGGCAAGCGCCGGAGGCGGCGGGGGTGGCGGTGGCGGTGGCGGTGGCGGTGGGGGCGGCGGGGGCAGTCACTTCCAGAGCGACGGGGACAGCTTCGACCGGGTCGACACCCAGCTCGACGGCATCACCGGCTCGATGCACGGCAAGTCCAAGGGGCACATAGGCCGGGCCCGCAACGCCAAGGGCCGCACCAGCGGCCGCGGCGAGATCGCCGAGCACATCATGCCGATCGCCACGAAGATCGTGGACGGCATCGGCGAGGCGGCCGAGAAGGCCGTGGGCCATGTGCGCGGCGACATGCGCAAGGGCCTCAAGCAGATGCACCGGAACCACCGCGACAACGACGACAGCATCGCGACCGAGCTGCAGCAGTTGCAGAAGACGGGCAGGGGCAAGCCGGTCTACGTCCTCGAGTCCGACGGGCAGATCAAGCGCCTGGACGACCAGGGCAAACTCGTCGACCTCACGGACGACGACAAGAAGTCCGGCATCACACGGCTCCTGCAGGACCGCGACGGCAACCCCACGGACCGGACGAGCGTCCCGAAGCCCGGCAAGCGGACCGTGGGCCAACTGCCCGGCGGCAAGCCCGCCAAGAAGAAGGAGTCCACCGAGGTCCCGCTGTCGTCCACTCCCCTCGCGGACGCCACCCGCAGGGCCCGCCACGCGAAGGGCCACTACGGGACGTACGAGAAGCAGGGCACCGACGACGAGACCTTCAGCAGCAACAACTACGCGGCCGCCCACTACCGCGACGAGGCGAACGACCACGAATTCGTCCTCGTCACGTACAGCGAACGCCCCTACCACTCGGAGAAGCGCCTGGCGACACCGTTCCTGGACAGGGGGATGGACGGAAACGTCACGCACATGTACACGGAGCGGGAGCCGTGTTACGACAAGTCGCCCACCTGCGCCTACTGGCTGGAGGGGTACATGCCGCACGTCGATGTCAGCCACAGCGTGGAGTACGGGGACGCCGCGTCCCAGGACAGGGGCAACGCGATCATGAAGGACTACCTCGACGACCTCAGGGCGGGCCGCCGGTAGGATCGGCAGCCCGCGAACGACCGCCCACGCCCATGACGTGCAGGAGAGGGGATCATGCCACCGACGGTGACACGCGCCATGCTGGAGTCCGTCTTCCCTCCCGGTGAGCTGGTCACCCTGGACGACCCGGCGATGTCCCTGATCACCCACGGGCCCTCCCGCGAGTTCCTGCGGAGCATCGGCCTGCCCCTCCGGGAGAGCGGCCTGTTCGTGCTGGACCCGGACTTCCCGACGCACATGGCGACCATCCACGACTGGCACCTTGGCGACGACGCCCCTCCGGGCGCCGCGGGCTTCCTGTACCTGGCCCAGCTGCACTACGACCACGTGGTCCTGGACGGGGCGTCCGGGCGGATCTGGGCACTGCCCGAGGCGGAGCCAGAGGTGTTCCCCCTCCACGAGGACCTGCATTCGCTCGCGTACTTCCTCTGCGCCGCCGAACGCGAACGCCCGGCCTACGACCCGCAGTTCCCGGACGCCGTCGTGCGGGCGGCACGTTGGGACCCGCGGGGGGCGGCGGACCGGCTCCTCGCCGAACTGCGTCCGCTGGAGCCCATGGCGTTCGAGAACGAGAACAGCCCGTGGTCCCTGTTCCTCCAGGATGCCTCGAAGGGTTTCGACGGCGTGGCCGGCTAGGGCGACGCCGGAGGACCAGGAGAAGGAGACGACAGGCAATGGACGGCCGCCCAGAGGTGACGGCAAGCGTGGTGGCCCGGTTCGGCGACGGCGGGGTGCGGCGGTTCGCGGGGGCGCGGGAGGTGGTCGTGCCGCTGCAGGTGGGACCGTACTTCGCCACGTCGCCCGAGGAACCGGAGACCCTGGTCGCCTTCGCCCACGCGCAGGAAGAGGAGGTGCCCGGGCGCGCGCGGGAGTACCTGCGCCTGGGCACCGACCGGGGGTACGAGATCTGCCTCGCTCCGGACGGCGCCGTGCGCGGGGTCCTCGTCGGCTACGACGAGCCCGAACGGCATGTGAACGGCACGGCGGAGGCGTTCGCCCGGAGCCTGGTGGCACTGGACGAGGCCCTCACGGCGATCGCGGGCACCGACCGGCCCGAGGCGGCGTCGCAGGCGTTCGCGGCGCTGGAGACGCGGCTGCGGGAACTGGACGGGACGGCGTTCGCGGACCGCGAGGACTGGTGGCCGCAGGTGCTGGACGACATCCGGGACACCGCGAGCGCGGAGTGGTTCGCGGCGTTCGAGGTCGTCGACGCCGACGGGGAGGCGAAGATCCTGACCTCCTCGGGCGGGATCTGCGTGCACCCCGAGGAGCGGCTGTGGGCGAACCTGCGGGCGGCCGGGGTGGAACCTGAGCAGGTCAGGCGCATCCACACCGAACTGGAGTCGTGCTTCATGCCGGGGCACTACTGCTCGATGATGCTCGCGGGCCTCTTCCCGGAGGCCGGGCTGACGCACAACTTCCCGTACGGGGAGACGGCCGAGTCCCGGGCCGCCGGCATCCGGAAGCTGCGCGAGGCGGCGGCACAGGAGGGCTGAGGAACATGACGGGGGAACTGGGGACGGCGGACCGGCCCGCTCTCGGAGCGGGCCGGGCGCCCGCCGGGCGGCGGGTCCTGGAGTGGGCGACGTCGGGCACCAAGGCACCGCTGGCGGTGACCGGTTCCCCCGGGGCCGGCAAGAGCCATCTGCTGGCGTGGTTCGTGGCCGGCGCGCGGGACCCCGGCACCATGGTGCACGGGCTCGCCCCCGCCCGCGGTCTGACCGTGGACGCCGTGTCCTGGGAACTGGGGCGGCAACTGGGGTACGGGCCGCTCTCCCCGAAGGACCTGCTGGGGCGGATCCTGGCCGACCCTCGTCCGCTGACCCTCGGCTTCGCCGACCTGCACCGCGCCCGGCCGGGCTGCCGGGAGGCCCTCGTGGACCCCCTGCTGGGCTTCGCACACGTGCGCGTGCTGCTCGAAGCGGGGGACGCCGGGAGCGTTCCCGACGGCGCCTTCGCGGTCGACCTGGACGACCCCGCGCTGACCGACCGCGCGGAGTTCGCCGCCTGGTACGCCGGGCTGGTCCCCGCCGGCTCCGCCTTCACCGCGGACCAGGCGTTCCCGCACCCGGCGACGGCCCGCCTCGCCGCGACGGTCCCCGGGCCGCCCGCCGAGGGGGCCGTACCGGCCGTGTGGTGGGCGCGGCTGCCCGAGGCGGCCCGCCCCGCGCTGCACACGCTGGCCGCGCTGCGCGGCCCGGTCCCCCCGGACGTGTGGGAGCTGCTGCACGCGCACCTGACGGGCGACCCGGCGGCGCGGGAGGCCGTCGCCGCCGCCGTGGCGCGCCTGCCCCGGGGAACCGCGTACGAGGTGCCGCCCGGCGGGCCCGTCGTAGCGGGCCTGGACGAACGCATCGTCGACGTCCTCAAGTCCCGCGCCCTGACCAGCTCCTACGCCCGGGAGCACGTGCTCGACCACGCCGTCGCCGCCGGTACGGCGGACCGGCTGCTGCGCGACGCGGGCTTCCTCGTCCACGGCTCCGCGACCGCCGTGACGGCGGCCCTCTCGGACCCGGACACCGCAGCCGCGGCCCCCGCGGTGCTGGCCTCCGTGTGGCGCCGCGCGGCGCCCGTGCTGACGAACCCCGGCATGAGCGACCCCGAGCGCGCCGCCGTCCTGCACGCCGCCGCGCTCGCCGACGCGCCGCAGATGGCCGCGCTGCTGCGCCCCATCGCCGAGCGGCACACCTGGACCGCCGAGTGGTTCCGCCCCGGGGAGTCCTTCACCGCCCTCGGGCCCGGCACGGTCGAGGGGGAGCTGCTCGCGGCCGATCCCCTCGGCCGGTTGCGGGCCCTCGACCCGACCACGGGTGCGGACCTGCGCAGGCTGCCCTCGCCGACCGAGGTACGGCCCCTGGCCCTGGCGGCCCTCGGCGACGGCCTGCTGCTCCTCGACCGCGACCAGCTTCTGCACGCCTTCCCGCCCGGCACGGTGGCCTTCGGTGAGGCCGCCCACCGCCACAACCCGGACGGCCCCTCGGCCCTGGCCTCGGTGCCCTCCTCCGGTCTCCTGGTCGTCGGTGACGCCGAGGGCAGCGTCCACGTGTGGCGCTCCCCCGCGTACGACCCCGAGCCCCTGAGCCGCCCCCTGCACCAGGCCCCCGTCTCCGCGATCGCCCACGTCCACTCGGCCCGTCTCGACCTGTCGTTCTGCCTCAGCGGCGGACTGGACGGCACCCTGCGCCTGTGGGCGACCTCGGGCGAACCGATGCCGGACCCCGTGGAGCGGCGCGACTGCGTCATCACCGCCCTGGCCGCCGCTGACACCCCCGCCCACGGCCCGGTCGCCGTCGCCGCCTGGGCCGACGGCCGGGCGAGCGTCTGGAACCTGCTCGACGCCCGCGTCCGCCCCCTTCCGCTGCTGCACCGCGCCGACGCAGTCGCCCTCGCCCCCGACGGCGCCCTCACGGTCACCGGCCCCGGCGGTACGTACGGCCTCCGGCTCCACCTCGACCGGCTGTGGGCGTAGCCACGGCTGGTACGCCGGGCGGGACGTACGGGACCGAATCGACGGGCATCTCGCCCTCCGGCTGCGCGAGGCCGAACGCCAGGGTTTCCCGCTCACCGCGTCCGCCGCCGCTCTGGGGTTCCTGAGTTCGTACGGGCTGTTGCGCCTTCCGTACCGGGCAGCACCCGAGATCGCTCTCGTCGTCCGCCCGGACGTCGGGTACGAGGGTGACGCCGAGGATTTCGCCGAGCTCGGCGGCACCCTGCGCCGGCCGGTGTTCCCCGTCGGGTACGAGACCTCGGAAGGCGGGATCGTGCCGGTGGACGACCTGGGCCGGGTGTTCTACCAGCACCCCACCGGGCCGTACTTCCTGGGCCACGACGTCTACGAGGCCTTCGCCCGCCGCCTTTCCGGGAGCGCTCTGCCGGACGCGGAGGACTTCTACGTCTGACGCGGCCCCCGTCGCGCCGGAGCGCGTCGGATCACGCCGGCCGTGACTCCGCCTGCCTGCGCAGGAATTCGGCGACGTCCTTGCGCCGGGAGTACGGCTGGAGGGTCTGGGCGGTGGAGGAGAGCATGCCCCGCACGCGCGGGGACTGGACGCGGCCCAGGAGGTCCAGGACGCGGATGCCGGCGTCCGTGGCCTCGTCGATGTGGCGGGCGGAGGCGAGGTTGTCGGCGAGCTCCGCGGTGTACAGCGCGGCGTTGCGCGTGAAGTGCGGCGCCCGCAGGCCGACCGCGCGCCGAGCGTGCTCGACGGCGCGGTGGTGGTCGCCGAGGGCGGACCAGGACTGGGCTTCCAGCCCGGCCAGTTCGGCCTCGCCGTAGAAGGTCATCCACTCGGGGTCGGCGGCGCAGGGGCCGCGGCCGAAGAGGGACTGGGCGCGGGCGAGGGCCCGTTCGCAGCCGGGGCGGTCGCCGAGGCCGGCCCAGCCGCCGGCCTCGCGGAGGGCGAGCAGGGAGAGCAGGCGGGGCGAACCGAGGTGGCGGGCGGCCTGCTGGGCGGCCTGGGCGGCGCGGACGGCCTCGCGGGGGCGGCCGGCGTCGCGGGCGAGGAAGGAGGCGTTGCAGAAGGCGTGCGCCTCCAGGGCGCGGTCGCCGGCCATGCGGGCGGTGGCGAGGGCCTCGCCGTAGAAGGAGCGGGCGTCGGCGAGGCGCCCGGAGTCGTGGGCCAGCCAGCCCACGGAGATGGCGAGTTCACCGGCGCCGCCCATCAGGTCCTCGGCCACGGCCTGGCTGTAGGTGCCCTCGTCGAGGAGACGGTAGGCGGCGCCGAGGGAGTGGCCGGCCTGGCGGTAGAGCGCGCCGGCGCCGTGCCGGTCGTCGTGCAGGCGGATCTCGCGGACGGCCGCGCGGACGGCCCGGGCCTGGGGTCTGCCGACCTTGTGCACCGGCTCCGCCGCGGCGGCGGGCCCCAGCATCAGGGTCGTGGCGATGGCGGCCGGGCCGCCGGTCATGAACGCGCGACGCAGCACGTCGCTCTCCTCGTCGGTTTCGGTCTCGTACGGGGCCGGCCGCGGTGCCGGAGCCGCCGCGACGCGCCGGCCGCGGACCAGTTCGCGCGGCTCGAAGCCCATGGCGGCGAGGTCGCGGCCGGGGAACATGTGCCGGAAGACCCGCTCGTAGGCGTAGTTGGGGCAGCGGATCTCCCCGGACTCGACACGGCCGATGTAGCGGGCGTCGCAGCTGACCTGCTCGCCGATCTCCCGCCCCGCGCGGCGTACGGCGGCGGCGAACTCACCGGGGGACCGGTCTCCGCGCAGGCGCCGGAAGGCTGTGTTGGGGGTGGAAGGTGACGAGTGCATCGCCGGGCTCCCGTTGGACGGTCGGTGCGGTGCCGGGTGGCGGCGCGACGACCGTACTCGGTGTGAGGGGCCGAGTACCGGGGGTTTAGCTACAAAAGGGATATCCCACCCTCCATTCGCCATGAAACGCCACCCTTGACGGCGTTAGGAGGGCGTAGCTGTTGACGTCCACACGCGTTGGACACCGTGCAACCCCACCCGTCCGACCCCAAGGAGGGTTCGCCTTGTTGGACGAGCCATGGGATCTGGTCACCGTCCCGGCCCGGCAGGGGCTGGAGGCCGTGGACCTGCTGCGCATGCGGACCGGCCTGGGGCCGGTGCTGCACGACAGCGCGGGCGACAGCCTCGGCTTCCTGGTGCCGCCGGGCACGGCCGACGGCTGGGACCTGCCCGGCAGCGCGTGCACGCAGACCGCGGGCCGCGGCTTCTGCGTCCCCGGCGAGCTGCGGGAGCCCCCGGTGGCGGGGACGGGCTGGCTGGTGCCGCCGCAGACCGACACCGCCGTCACGGACCCGGCGGTCCTGCGGGCCGCGCTGGGTGAGGCGGCCCGGATGATCGAGCTGGCCGACCGGCTCTGAGCCCGGCCCTCCGCCCGCCGCTCATACTGGGTGCATGGCGGCACCGCGCAGGACGAGAGCGACGAAGGCACCGGAGGGCATACGGGAGCAGGTCGGCGGGGGTCTGGCCGAGCTCGTGCCGGACCGGGACCGGGCGCGCGGCTGGTCGCTGCTGATCGACGGGGCGCCGCAGTCGCACGTGGACCTCGACGACCCGGAGTACCTCGACTTCTCCTACCAGCGCAGGCTCGGCCACGTCGTCGATCTCGCCGCCCCGCCCGGCCGTCCACTGCGCGTGCTGCACCTCGGTGGCGGCGCGCTGACCCTGGCCCGCTACACCGCCGCGACCCGGCCGCGCTCGACGCAGCAGGTGGTGGAGCTGGACACCGCGCTGGTGGAACTGGTGCGGCGGGAACTGCCCTGGGACCGGACCTGGCGCATCAAGGTGCGCGGCGGCGACGCCCGCGCGGGCCTGGCCAAGGTGCCGGAGGGCTGGGCGGACCTGGTCATCACGGACGTCTTCGGCGGGGCCCGTACACCGGCCCATCTGACCAGTGCGGAGTTCCTCGCGGAGGTGCGGCGGGCGCTGGCGCCCGGCGGGCTGTACGCCGCCAATGTCGCGGACGGCGGGCGGCTGGAGTTCCTGCGGGCGCAGATCGCCACACTTCGGGCGTGCTTCCCGCACGCGTGCCTGGCCGCGGACCCCGCGGTGCTGCGGGGACGCCGCTTCGGCAACGTGATCCTGGTGGCCGCGGACGGCGAGCTGCCCGTCGCGGAGTTCACCCGGCGGGTGGCCTCGGACCCGCATCCGGGGCGGGTCGAGCACGGACGGGAGCTGGACGCCTTCGCGGGCGGCGCGGCTGCGGTCACGGACACCACGGCGGCGGCCTCACCCGCTCCGCCGGAGTCGGTGTTCCGCTAGGGCCCGACTCCCGGACTAGCCCCCGGTGTTCTGCGCGATGTAGGTGTCGACGGTGGGCGGATGCCCGTTCCAGGTGCAGAACAAGGAAGAGGTCGTGCTGGCCGAGACGAAGTCGATCCGGATCCACTCGGGCTGCTTCCAGACCTTCATCTCCCAGCCGGAGTCGGGCGTCGCCGAGACCAGGGTCGCGGAGCTCTCACCGAGGTCGAGCACGACCCGGCCGCCCTCGACCGTGTAGCTGTGCACATTGCCGGTGTCGGCGGACGAGGACGTGGCGGGGGTGGGCGAACCCGGCGGGCGGGCCGGTGCGGTGGACGGGGTGCGCGGCGACGCCTTGGCGCTCTTCGCCGGCGCGGAGGCCCCCGCCTCGGCGCGGTGGGCGGCCGCGGGGCTCGGGGACTGCGTGGCGGCGGCGACCTTGTCGGAGACGGGCTCGGAGATGGGCAGGGCTCGCGGCGGGTCGTACGCCGTGCCCGCCAGCACGTGGTGGACGCCGAACCACGACAGCGCGACGGCGGCGCTCGTGGCGAGCGTCCACGCTCCGGCGTGCGCCAGTGCTTTTCGCATCCGCCCATAGTGCCGGACGCACCCCCGAAGCGGAGCCTGGGGTTGCGCTTCCGTTCCTGACGTGCTCGCGCCCACCCGCCATCCCCCCGATGGGCTAAGTTGCGGGCCATGGCAAGTGTGCTCGTGGTCGAGGACGACCAGTTCGTGCGCTCCGCCCTCATCCGGCACCTCACCGACGCCGCGCACACCGTACGGAGTGTGGGCACGGCCCTGGAGGCGCTGCGGGAGGTCGCGCAGGTCGGTTTCGACGTGGTGATCCTGGACCTCGGCCTGCCGGATCTGGACGGGGCCGAGGCGCTGAAGATGCTGCGCGGCATCACGGACGTGCCGGTGATCATCGCGACGGCCCGGGACGACGAGTCGGAGATCGTACGGCTGCTCAACGCGGGCGCCGACGACTACCTCATCAAGCCGTTCTCGGTCGAGCACCTGTCGGCGCGGATGGCGGCGGTGCTGCGCCGCTCGCGCGCTCGGGAGACGGACCGGGTGCTGCGGGTGGGCGGGCTGCAGATAGACGTCCTGCGCCGGCAGGCCGTGCTGGACGGGATGCCGCTGGACCTGACCCGCCGCGAGTTCGACCTGCTGTCCTTCCTGGCGGCCCGGCCGGGCGTGGTGGTGGCGCGGCGCGAGCTGCTGTCGGAGGTGTGGCAGCAGTCGTACGGCGACGACCAGACCATCGACGTCCATCTGTCCTGGCTGCGCCGCAAGTTGGGCGAGACCGCGGCCAGGCCGCGCTATCTGCACACGCTGCGCGGGGTGGGAGTGAAGCTGGAGCCACCGCTGTGAGGTGGGCGCTGGTCAAGGTCTGCGTCGCGGTGACGGCCATGGTCGTCGTCGCCTTCGCGGTGCCCCTCGCGCTCACGGTCAAGGAGATGGCCCGGGACCGGGCGATCGGCAACGCGGAGCGGCAGGCGGCGGCGATAGGACCGGCGCTGGCGATCACCACCGACCGCATCCAGCTGGAACGGGCGGTGGCCTCCACGCAGGCCGGCGCGGACGGCCGCATCGCGGTCCGGGTGCCGGCCACCGAAAGCACGGCCGGGGTGGAGATCGGCGATCCGCACGCACCCGTCGCCGACCTGGACCGCGCCTCGGAACTGGGCCGGGCCTCCACCGTCCCGGTGGCCGGGGGCTACGCGCTGCTGCAGCCCACCGCGGTGAGTTCGGGTTCGGTGGCGGTGGTGGAGGTGTTCGTCCCGGACGGAGAGGTCAGCCGCGGGGTCACCACCGCTTGGGCCGTGCTGGCGCTGGTGGGCGTGGGCCTGATCGTCGGGGCGGTGGCGGTGGCGGACCGGCTGGGCACCCGGATGGTGCGCCCGGCCAGGCGGCTCGCGGACGCCGCGCACGGGCTGGGGCGCGGGGACCTGACCGTACGCGTCCCGGAGGACGGGCCGGCCGAACTGCGCTCCGCGGCCGTCGCGTTCAACGCGATGGCGGACCAGGTGGTGCAACTGCTCGCCAACGAAAGGGAGCTGGCCGCCGACCTGTCGCACCGGCTGCGGACCCCGCTGACCGTGCTGCGGCTCAACGCGGCCTCGCTCGGCGACGGCCCCGCCGGGGAGCAGACCCGGCACGCGGTGGCCCAGCTGGAGCGCGAGGTCGACCAGATCATCCGGACCGCCCGGGCCCAGCAGGCGCAGAACCAGCCGGTCGCGGTCGGCTGCGACGCGGCCGAGGTGATCCGCGAGCGGATGGCCTTCTGGTCGGCGCTCGCCGAGGACCAGGGGCGCGAGGTGAGCACCGCCGGTGTCGAGCGCCCGGTGCGGGTGCCGGTGGCGCGCACCGACCTGGTGGCGGCGCTGGACGCGATGCTCGGCAACGTCTTCCGGCACACCCCCGAGGGCACCGCCTTCGCGGTGGACGTGCACAGCAGCCAGGACGCGGTGATCGTGCTGGTGTCCGACGCGGGACCGGGCATCAAGGACCCGGCGGCGGCGCTGCGGCGCGGCCAGGGCGCGGGCGGCGACGGCTCGACAGGGCTCGGGCTGGACATCGTACGGCGGCTCGCGGAAGCGACCGGGGGCGATGTGCGGCTCGGCTCGTCGGTGCTGGGAGGGGCGGAGATCCGGGTGTGGATCGCGCTCCGGCCGGCCGCGGCGGGCGGAAAGCGGAACCACCGGGTCGGGCGCCGCAGACGGCTGGGGCGGCCCGCCGCGGCCACGGAGGTGTGAACGGCAGACGCCGGGCGGCTCTCGCCACCCGGCTGGACTGGAATTCGGTTCGGATACCGCTACGGTCTTTCCGTTCAGCCCCAGTAAACGTCGCAGGCTTCGTAGTAGTAATAGTATTCGTCCTCCCCGGAATAACAGTAGTCGTCACTGACGTATCCGCTGACGGCGCCGGCCCGCTGCTGGGAGGCCTGCGTCACCACGGTGCCGGCCTGCGCCGGCGCCGGGGCGGCGAACGCGGTGGCGGGGATCAGGGCGCTTCCCGCGGCCAGGGCGGTGGAAGCGGTGAGGACCATCAGACGCTGTGTGCGAGTCATCGGAATTCTCCTTGCCTGAGGAATTACGGAGAGGACAACGTGCCGGACAATCCGGTCCGGAAGTCCACTTCGGGTTCCACCTCTGCGTGAACCCGTGTCTCCATTGACCCCGGCCCGGCGCCCCGCGTCATGCCCCTGGATTTCGGGGCTTGACAAACACCGCCGGCCCGATGTCCCCGTCGGCACCGCTCGGCATGGCGACGGTGCCGCCCCGCGCGCTCGGGGCCGGCCGGCCGCCGGTGGCACCGTGCCGCCCACAGAGGTCTGAACCTTTAACCGGCCCCGATGGCTCCCTTAAGCGCGCCATAAGAAATCGAACACCCGCACACCTCAGGGCATTTGTCCGAATCGGCATCGCTAGCGTGCCGCTCCATGAGGAACTCACATCGTCGTCGTCCCACCCGCAAGGTCGCCCTCCTCGGGGGTGTGACCGCGGGCGCGGTCGTCGCGGCCGGAGCCTTCGCGCTCGCGGGTTCGGCCCAGGCCGCCACCGTCGGCGCCGCGTACAGCAAGGCCAGTGACTGGAGCACCGGGTACACCGGCCAGTACGAGATCAGCAACTCCTCGAACGCGACGCTGTCCGACTGGACGCTGAGGTTCGACCTGCCCGCGGGCACGAGCATCAGCTCGCTGTGGAACGCCGCCTACACAGTGTCCGGGCAGCACGTGACCGTGAGGCCCGCCGGCTGGAACAAGGACATAGCCGCCGGCAAGACGACCGAGGTGGGCTTTGTGACGAAGTCCGCGGGGAAGGCGGGCGACCCCGTCAACTGCCTGATCAACGACGTGAAATGCTCCGTCGACGACGGCGTGACCGCCTCCCCCAGCGGTCGTCCCACCGCCACCGCGAGCCCGACGGCCACCGCCTCCCCCACCACGTCCCCGACCACCGCCCCGACGAAGACGGCGACGCCGACGGCCACCGCGACGCCCACGGCGACCGCGAGCCCCACCTCCGGCAACGGCTCCCCGTCCTCCGCCGGCTTCGCGCCGTACGTCGACACCTCGCTCTACCCGGCCTTCGACCTGCTCGCCCACTCGCGGGCGACCGGCGTGAAGCAGTACAACCTGGCCTTCATCACCGACGGCGGCGGTTGCACGCCCAAGTGGGGCGGGGTCAGCGACCTGGCGAGCGACGGGGTCGCGGCCCAGATCGGCGACCTGCGCAAGGCAGGTGGCGACGTCCGGGTCTCCTTCGGCGGCGCGTCCGGCTCCGAGTTGGCGACCACCTGCTCCTCGGCCTCCGCACTGGCGGCGGCGTACGCCAAGGTCGTCGACACCTACAGGCTCACCAAGGTGGACTTCGACGTCGAGGGCGGTGCGATCGCCAACGCCGCCGCCAACACCCGCCGCGCGCAGGCCATCGCGCAGCTCCAGGCGGGCCACAGCGGCCTGGAGGTGTCCTACACCCTGCCCGTGATGCCGACCGGCCTCACCCAGGACGGCGTCAACCTGCTCGCCGACGCCAAGGCCCACGGCGTGCGGATCTCCGCCGTCAACATCATGGCGATGGACTACGGCGCCTCGTTCAGCGGGGACATGGGCGGCTACGCCGTCGACGCGGCCACCGCCACCCAGGGACAGCTCAAGAGTGTGCTCGGGCTCTCGGACGCCGCCGCCTGGAAGGCCGTCGCGGTCACCCCGATGATCGGTGTGAACGACGTCGCCACCGAGGTCTTCAAGGTCGACGACGCGACGCAGCTGGTGACCTTCGCCACGTCGAAGGGCCTGGGCGGGCTGTCGATGTGGTCCGGCACCCGTGACAAGCAGTGCGCGGGCGGCGCCAAGAACTTCGCGGACGCGACCTGCAGTTCGATCCTCCAGGAGGCGAACGCCTTCTCCAAGGCCTTCGCGGCCTACGGCGGCTGAGACCGCGGCACCAGACCATCCCGCTCCCCCCACACACGAGCGCCCCGGCCGGCAGTTCGGCGTCCCCGCCCCGGCCGGGGCGCTCCTGTGCGCCCTCGGCGCTCAGGTGCGGAGCAGACCGTCCAGAAAGACGGCGAGCCCGGCCTCGTACTGCGTCCGGCCCGACTGCTGTGCCGTGACGAGCTCGGAGGCCAGCCCCGCGAGCGAGGGATAGCGGTCCGGCGGCAGGTCGGCGAGCCGGCCGCGGATCCTCTCGCGCAGCCCGGCCGCGGCCTCCTCGCACTCGGCGCGCTTGCGGCGCACCGCCCAGAGCGCGGCGCCGACCGTGTACTGCATGAGGGCCACCTGGGCGCGCGCCGCCGCGGCCGGGTCCAGTCCCGTGGCGCACAGCAGACAGAGCATCCGGTCGATGACGGCGATGGCCTCGTCACCGCGGAGCGGGCGGCTCGTCAGCAGCTGGAGCGCGGAGGGATGCTCACTGAAAAGCCGGTACACACCGACACAGAGTTCAATAAGCTGCTCGCGGGGCGCGCCGGAGTCGGGGGGCAGCTCGATCTCGCCGAGCAGCTGTTCGTTGACCGCGTCGATGATCTCGTCCTTCCCCCTGAAGTGGGAGTAGACGGCCATCGTGCCGACGCCGAGCTCCTGGGCGAGCGCGCGCATGGTGAAGGCCTCGGGCCCGTGGCGGTCGAGGAGCGCGACGGCGGCGTCGAGGATGCGGTCCGGGTTCAGGGTGTTGCGGGGGATGCGGCGCCGTGGGGAGCGGGCCGGCGGAGTCACGGTCATGAGGGATGTGTGTCCGGTCGGGGGGAATCGTGGGTGAGCGGTTGGGTGGTTGAGCGGTTTCCTTGATTCTCCCGCGTTCCCGGGCAACCCGGGGAGGATGCGGGGCGTCTTTTCGCACGTCTTCCCGAGCACAGCCGTCTGAATCCCGGACGAATCGGGGGTGAAGGGAATAGGCGGGGGCGGTGCCCGGGTTGGTTAGCGTACGTCGTACGGTAGACCGGAACAGCTCTGACAGGGACAGATGGGGGGAGAACGGCCGGATGACCATGATCACCACCGCCCCGCGGGCGTCCGCCTACCGGGGCGGTCTCCGCTGGTGGACCGAGCTGCCGCTGATCGCGGTGGTGTACGGGCTCTACACCGCGGGCCGTCTCCTCGTGCGCGGCGACGTGGGCCGGGCAGTCGACCACGGCATCGCCATCCTCCACCTGGAGCGCGCACTCCAGCTCGACCCGGAGCGCTGGCTCAACTCCCTCTTCAGCAAGTACCGGACGCTCGGCGTGTCCGCCGACTTCTGGTACGCCTCGCTCCACTACCTCGTCACCCCGCTGGTGCTGGTCTGGCTCTGGCGCCGGCGGCCGACCGTCTACCGCGTCGCGCGCACCTGGCTCCTGATCTCGACCCTCATCGGCCTGATCGGCTTCACGCTCATGCCCACGGCGCCGCCCCGCCTGCTGGCGGCCGGCCACGGCTTCGTCGACACCATGGCGGAGTACGGCTCGTACGGCTGGTGGGGCGCCGAGGCCAGCGCCCCGCGCGGACTGGGCGGGATGACCAACCAGTACGCCGCCATGCCGAGCCTGCACGTCGGCTGGTCCCTGTGGTGCGGCATCATGCTCTGGCGCCACGGGCGCACGCCCTTCGTCCGCGCCCTGGGCGTCCTCTACCCGGTGGGCACGGCCCTCGTCGTCATGGGCACCGCCAACCACTACCTGCTGGACGCCCTCGCCGGTGTCGTCGTGATGGGGATCGGCTTCCTGCTGGCACGCCCCGCACTGGGTGCGGTGGACCTCATACGGGACTCGGTCCGCATCCGGCTCGCGACACCGCGGCACGCCTCCTCCACGGTCGTCGCGACCTCCCGGGACATCGCCCCCGCGGAGGTCGGGATCCTGCCCAGCCCGGCGGGCGAACCGCGGCGCTGACACTCCCGGGCGGGGCCCGCGGACGGGCACCGTCCGCATCGGGGCCCACGTTGTCGGTGGGGGGTGCGAGACTTGCGCGGGTGAGCACTACGCACGATCTGCGAGAGCGGCTGGCCGCACTGCGCGGCCCGACGACGGTGCCGCGCCCGATGGACGCGCGCGCCCTGGCGGCACTGGCCGCGAACCCCGGGTGCCGGCGCCGGGCGCTGCTGGACGCCGCCGGGGTGGACAAGGCGGCCGTGGCCCGCGTGCTGGGGAACCCCACCCCCTTCGGCCAGTCGCAGTTCGCGTTCGTGCGGGGCCACGCCTTCGAGGCCCGTGTGAAGGCCGACGGCTGTGCCGAACTGCTGCGGCTGCTGGGCGCCCCCGAGAACGCGGACGTCGCGCTGCCCGATCTGACCGCCCCCGGCCCCGAGGGCCGGGTCGCCCGCACCCGCCTCGCGCTCAAGGAGGCGACCGCGGCAGGCCGGTGGACGCTGCTCGACCATCCCCTGCTCGTGCTCGAGGTCGCCGACTCCCCCGCCTACCTCGAGCCGGACGCCATCGCCGTGCGCCCGGACGGCTCGTGGACTGTGGTGGAGGTCAAGTCGTTCCCGATCCTGGACGGTTCCGCGGACGCCGTGAAGGTCGGCGCCGCGGCCCGCCAGGCCGCGGTGTACGTACTGGCGCTGGAACGGCTGGGGTTCGGCAGCCCGGAGCACCGGGTCCTGCTGGTGTGCCCGAAGGACTTCTCCAACCTGCCCGCCGCCGAGTTCGTCGACGTGCGCAAGCAGTTGTCGGTCACCCGGCGGCAGCTGGCCCGGCTGACCCGGATCGAGGAGATCGCGGACACCCTCCCGGAGGGCACCACCTTCGACCTGCGGCCGGCCGACGACGGCAAGACGGCGACCCGCCCCGCCGCGGAGATGTGCGACGCGGTGGACCTGCTGCCCGCGGCGTACGCGCCCGAGTGCCTGGCCGCGTGCGAGCTGTCGTTCCACTGCCGCGAACAGGCCCGGGCGCGGGGCGCGGTGGAGGCGCTCGGCCGCGGCGTGCGCGGTGAACTGGGCGCGCTGACCGGCGTGGAGCAGGTGCTGGCGGCCGCGCTGGGCACCGAGGGCGATCCGGCGGATCCCGCCGTCGCCGCGCTGCGGCGGGCGCAGGCCCTGCGGACGGAGGCGCTGGGATGTCGCTGATCTCGGTGCTGGCCCGTGCGGAGGCCATGGCGACCGGGCGGGCGACCCCGCTCGCGACGGTGCGCCACCGCCATCTGTCGGACCGTCCGCTGGTGTTCGTCCCGCTGACGACCGCGGGCGAGGTCGGCGCCCCCCTCGGCGCACTGGTCGGCACGGACCGGGACGCGCCGACGCTGCTGGCGGTGCCGCAGCCGCGCGACCGCGATCTGCGCTTCGCCTTCCTGGCGGAGCTGGCGCAGGTGGTGCTGCCGTACCTGGAGTCCTACGCGGACGACACGGAGACCGAGCCGGCGACCCGCAACCGGGAAGAGTCGGAGGTCTGCGCCGACGCGCCCCAGATCGTGGTCGCGAACACCCCCGCGGCGGAGTACGTACGGCTGCTCGGTCGTTCCACCCGCTTCCGCCGCACCGCGGAGGACGATCCCGACGAGCCGCACCCGGTCCCCGCCCGGGTGCCGCTGCTCGGCCGCTGGCTCACCCACTACGGGGAGCGGGCCCGCACCCCCGGATCGGCGCTGCTGCTCCCGGCCACCGAGCTGCTCACGCGGCACTGGGCGACCGGTCAGAGCAACCTCGAGGACCAGCACCTGGGCGCGCTGCTGGCCTGGATCGACCCTCCCCACGCCATGACGGGCGCGGAGGCGGCCCGCCGGGCGGAGTCGCACCGCGGCCCGGACAACCTGCTGGAGTGCCCGCCCGCGGGCCCGGCGACGGATCCGGTCTTCGACAACACCGTCCTCGCCCCGGCCACCGCCCGCTACGACGCGGGGGTCGCCGGCTCCGGCGAGGAGATCGCCCGCCTGCTGGCCGGCCAGATGCGGCCCACCTGGGACGCGGTGTGGCGGGCCCTGGACCTGCTGCGCGAACTGCCCGAGGGCGCGCACGTCGCGGACCGCTGGAAGCGGGACCGCTGGTCCTACACCTCCCACCGGGACCGGGTGCGCGCCGGGGAGCCCCCGCAGCCGCGCCGCGACGACGCGGTGTCGGCGGCGCAGAAGCTCGCCGGGCGGGAGACCGCGCAGGTGCGCCTGGAGGCCCAGGAGGCTCTGGACGACCCGCTGGTGATGGCGGGGCGGCGGCTGGCCGGCGAGGCCTTCGCGGGCGAGGTGGACCGGGTGGAGATGGCGATGAGCGAGGGCAAGGTGCCCAAGCCGCGCCCGCTGGTGACGGTTCTCACAGAGGACCGGCCGCATCTGGACGAGGACGCCAGGCTCTACCGCGCGCTGCCCGACGGCCGCACGCAGCAGGCCCAGTTCGTGGAGTGGGCCGGGCCCGGGGCGGTGCTCCTGCGGGTGGTGAACGGCATGGGCCGCGGCAAGGTCCCCGAGCCCGGCACGGTGCCGGGGGAAGGCGACCGGGTGTGCTGGACGTTGTTCGAGCATGCGCCGCGTGGCGGCGCGGGGCTGCCGGAGCCGGAGGACACCCCGTGGACCCACGGAGGGCCCCCGGGTGCCGCGACCGCGGGTGCGACCCCGGACGCCGCCGCCGTCACCGAGAGCCCTGACCCCGCGACCACGGAGGACTATCTGTGAGCCCGGTGAGCGACGCCGCCCAGGCGGCCGGCACCGCGACCGAGCGGATCCTGCACGACACCCTGCACGGTGCGCATCGCGGCGTCGTCGTGGACTCGCCCCCCGGGGCGGGGAAGTCCACGCTGGTGGTGCGCGCCGCCCGCGAGCTGGTCGCGGCGGGCGAGTCCCTGATGGTGGTCGCCCAGACCAACGCGCAGGTGGACGACCTGGTGGACCGGCTGGCCACCGCCGACCCCGGGCTGCCGATCGGCCGGCTGCACGGCAGCGACTCGCCGCCGGACCCGGTGCTCGACCGCCACGAGGCGGTGATCAAGTCCACGAAGGCGGCCGATCTGGCCGGGGCCAAGGTGGTGATCGCCACCGCCGCGAAGTGGGCCTATGTGAAGGACACGGAGCCCTGGCGGCATGCCATCGTCGACGAGGCGTACCAGATGCGTTCGGACGCGCTGCTGCAGGTCGCCGGGTTGTTCGAGCGGGCGCTGTTCGTCGGCGACCCCGGCCAGCTGGACCCGTTCAGCGTGGTCGGCGCCGAGCAGTGGGCCGGGCTGAGCTACGACCCGTCGGCGAGCGCGGTCGTCACCCTGCTGGCCCACAATCCGGGGCTGCCGCAGCACCGGCTGCCGGTCTCCTGGCGGCTGCCGGCCTCCGCCGCGCCGCTGGTCTCGGACGCCTTCTACCCGTACACCCCGTTCCGCAGCGGTACCGGTCACGGCGACCGGCGGCTCACCTTCGGCGTGCCCGGGGACGGCTCGGGCCCCGACCGCGTGGTGGACGAGGCGGCCGCGTCGGGCTGGGGCCTGCTGGAGCTGCCCGCCCGGCACACCCCGCGGACGGACCCGGAGGCGGTGCGCGCGGTCGCACTGGTCGTCCGGCGGCTGCTGGACCGCGGCGGCGTCGCGGTCTCCGAGCGGGGCCCGGCCCCGGTCGGCCCGGACCGGATCGCGGTGGGCACCGCGCACCGGGACCAGGCGGCGGCGGTCCGTGCGGCCCTCGCCGAGCTGGGTGTGACCGGCGTGGCGGTCGACACCGCCAACCGGCTGCAGGGCCGTGAGTTCGACGTCACCGTGGTGCTGCACCCGCTGTCGGGACGCCCCGACGCCACCGCGTTCCACCTGGAGACGGGACGGCTGTGCGTCCTGGCCTCACGGCACCGGCACGCGTGCATCGTGGTGTGCCGGGCGGGGGTGTCGGAGCTGCTGGACGAGCACCCCTCGACGGAGCCGGTGCAGCTGGGCGTGACCGTGAAGTTCCCGGACGGCTGGGAGGCCAACCACGCGGTGCTGGCCCACCTGTCCGAGCACCGCGTGACCTGGCGGCCGTAGCGCGCCGATCGGCCGTCCGGGGGCGCTCTTGCGCGGGGCGGGACAATGGAAGGCGCTGACGAACCTGGAGGTATGTTCATGTCCGAGCCGCAGTCGGCTCACAGCGCGGCCGGCAAGCAGCCCGCCCCGCGTCTGAAACCCGCCCAGCTGCTGTTCGAACCCGCGGCCCTGGCCGAGGACGAGGAGCACTTCTTCGACCTGGAGTCCATGGAGGACCCCCGGGAGCTGCTGGCCCGCTCCACGGAGCTCGCCCTCGCCTTCCGCGCGGCCGCGGACCGGGCGACGGAGTTCCAGGCCATAGCCGCGGCCCAGCTCGCCGACCCCAAGCGTTTCGACCGGCTGACCCCCGCCGCCATCGGTGAACAGGCGGGCTGGTCGGAGGATTACGCCAAGCGGATGATCGAGTTCGGCGAGGGCCTGATGCGGGGCGGGGACGCCGCGCTGTCCTGACGACGCACCCGGCATATGCGTGGGGTCAAGGTACCCGACACATGGCGGGCGTGTCCGGCCTTCGACCGTTGTCGCGTAGCGAAACGTTCACTCAGGGTAGTTGTATGGGTCATGAGTGATTGGCAGTGGCACACATGGCCGGGGGGCGTGTTGGAGTCCGCCTCCCACCCATATCGGCACGCGCAGTACCCCACCCCCGACGGGGCCGACTGGCTGGCCTCGGCCAGCACCTTCCCGCGCAGCGTGCGGGCGCTGTGGTCCGCCCGGCCCGCGGCACCCAGCGTGCTGCCCTGCGGGACGGCCTTCGACGCGGTGAACCTGCCGGCCCTGTTCGGCCGCCGGGTCCTGGAGCAGCTGTGGTCCTCGGGCCCGGGCTCCGGCCCGGCCGCCACGCACCGCGGCCGGATCCTGCTGCTCGCCGAGCCGGGGACCGCCGCGCGCCTCCCCTCGCTGCTGGCCTGGGAGGAGTGGGGGCTGACCGTGCCGCCCGTGCTCTGCCACGGGAACGGGGACTCGGTGGCCCTGCCCCCGCCGTACGCCGAGGCCGCCGACGGGCGCTCCCGCTGGCTGGTCGCCCCCGACACGCGCCGTCCCTGGCTCCCGGGGGCCGACATCCTGCTGTGGGCCTGCGTCCGGGCGGCCCGCGCGGAGGGCAGCTGATTATCGATTTTCACCCGCCCGCAGGCGGATGCTAATGTCTACGACGTCAGCGAGCGCCGCTAGCTCAACTGGCAGAGCAGCGGACTCTTAATCCGCGGGTTCGGGGTTCGAGTCCCTGGCGGCGCACTTACGGCAAGCCCGTTGACCTGGGCGCTCTCCTTCACGGAGGGCGCCTTTTGTCATGCGCGGGCTGTCGCACGATCACCCACCCGGTACGCCGCTCCGGGGAACCGCAGTGCGGATGCCGCCGGCCGTCGCCCGGGACGCGGTGCGCGGCTCGGGCTGCCTCAGGAGGCGTCGCGCATCGGGCGGGAGGTCGTGATCCGCACGGTCCAGCCGTCGTCGTCGGGATCGCGGCCGAGGACGTCGACGGTGAGTCCGCGCTCGGCGTCGGTGAAGTGCCCGCCGGAGGCGAAGGGCGCGTCGTTGAGCGAGTTGAAGGTGGCGCTGCTGTACTCGCAGGCGGTGCTGCGCGGGTTGGCGTCCTCGACCGTGACGGGGCCGCGCCCCGAGTCGACGTCGGTCCGCACCTGGTAGATCAGGACGCCCTCGCGGCACGCCTCGCTGTCGTTGCCGCGGGCGGCGCGCGCCTCGATGACGTACGCGCGGGTCCGGCCGAGGGGGATCACGGCCGCCTTGCGGCCGCCGGGCACCTCGAGCGGTGTCAGGTGCACCGAGCGGGCGCCGGGGTCGCGGACGCACACGATCTGCCAGTCGTCGAGCCAGCCGAGGCGCCATTTGTGCCAGGCGAAGAGATCGCCCTGCAACCCCCAGTCCAGCGACATGCCGTCCCACTGGCCGGCGAGGGTGTCGGTGTGCCCGAAGTCCTTGACGGAGTACAGGTCGGGCAGCCCGAAAGCGTGGCCGTTCTCGTGGCTGAGCACCCGTGCGCCGGACTGGTCGTGGCCGTAGACCAGCGAGACCCGGTCCAGTCCTGTGCCGTCGTCGGTGGTCGCGGCGGAGGCACCGGTCCAGGTCACCGAGAGCACGGCCTGTTCGGTGGGCGGCCCGGCGTTGGGCGTGACGAGGACGTTGACCAGGTCGTATCCGGAGAAGTCGATCTGCCGGTCGGCGACCCGCAGCAGGTCCCGCATCATGGCCGTGTGCGTCCGCCATCCGTAGCCGCGCCCTATCCCGTACGAGCCGAAGGGACGCGGCATGCGGATGTAGCGCAGCACCGGCGTGGAGTCGTAGCGCAGCCTGCCGTACGAGGCCCGGTAGAACCACTGCCGCACGGCGGGGAAGAACTCCCGGTAGCGGGTGCGGGCGCTGTACGGGGCGCGTCTGTCGGGGAAGTCGATGAAGAGGGTGAGCGCCCGCACCTCGCCGGTGGCTGCCGCGAACTCGTGGTCGGCCGCGCCGCCGAACCCCTCGGACATCGTGACGCCGGGCGCGGCGCGCAGCGCGCAGGGACGGTCGGCGGGCGGGGCCGCCGCGGGTTCGCCCTGTGTGGCGGCGGTGCTGCCGGCCGCGAAGAGGAGCACGGAGGCCAGCACCGCGAGCGCCCTGGGACCGCGCATCTGCTCAGCCCTGGGTGACCTGGACGGTCCAGGATCCGTCGGAGTGGCGGTCGGCGACGTGAACGCGTGCCGCGCGACCGAAGGCGTACGTCTCCCCCACCCCGAGCGGCGCGTCGGCCAGCGGGGGATAGACCGAGGACTCCCAGCAGCCGCCGGTGCCCGGGTGGGCGTCGACGACGTCGACGGGGCCGCCGCCGGACGGCACGTCGGCGCGGACCCGGTACATCAGCACGCCCTGGGAGCAGGTCAGGCGGTCGTTGCCGAGGGGGGCGCGGGCCTCGATGGCGATGACGCTGTCCAGCCCGGCGGGCAGCACCAGGAGCTTGGTGCCGCCGGGCTGCTCCACCGGGCTGAGGCGGAAGGTGTGCGTGCCGCTCTCGGAGACGCAGCGGACCTGCGAGCGCCCGAGCCAGCCGAGCTTCCACTTGTGCCAGGCGAAGAAGTCCGGGGCCAGACCGAACTGACTGCCCATGAGGTCCCAGTCGCCGACGTGCGTGTCCCAGTCGGCGTCGCTGCCCGCGGGCGGGCGGTAGTAGAGGTCGGGCAGGTCGAAGGCGTGCCCGGTCTCGTGGGCCAGCACGTTGATGTCCGGCGGATGGCTCTCGAAGACGGTGACGAAGCGGCGCAGGTCCGTGCCGTCGACGCGGACCGGTCTGCCGAGGTTGACGACCTTGGTGGCGTCCGGGTCGACGCCGGGCGCGTCGGGGTCGGCGACCAGGTAGACGACCGAGTAGCGGGAGAAGTCCACCTGGCGGTCGGCCGCCACCACGGCGTCCCGCAGGTAGCGTGCGCGCTCCCCGGGGTTCCAGTCCCGGCCGATCCCGTAGTCCGTGGACGCGGAGGGCATGCGCAGCCAGTACGGCAGGATGTGCGGCCGCAGCCGGAAGGTGCCGTACGAGGACCGGGCGAAGTAGCGCGAGGTGGCCGGGAAGTGATCGGCCGCCAGTTCGGCGGGGCTGACGGTGGGGGCGGCGTCGGGGAACGCCAGGAACACCATCAGGGCGTCAACGTCGCCACGGGCCCGCGGATAGGCGGCGTTCCAGGCGCTGACGCCCTCGGAGTGGTGCGCCCGGGTCCGCGGCAGGGCACAGAACGAGGAGTCGATGCCCCCGGCCGCGGGGCCGGTGACCAGCGTCCATGCGACGACGGCCGCGAAGACGCTGGCGGCGGCGATCGCTGCGCGCAGGCCGTCGGGGGCATGCCCGCGGGCGCGCCGGCGGAACCGCCGATGCGCACGTATGGGTAGCCCTGACAGCGGCACGTGGACCTCCCGTACGGGGTCGGGACACCCACATCACGCTGCTACGGTTTGCGACGGTTTGCCCCGTTGTGCTGCGCCGGCCGGGTTACCGTCCGATCACTACAGTGCGTAATGAGTGACGAAAAACGATCAATAGAATTCAGCGGCCAACCACAAATGATCAAGAGCGCATCCCGCGTGCCGAGAATCACCACGACGGCGGTGGCCGCGGCTTTTCCCGAACGTCTATGATCGGCACATTTCCAGCATGAACGCCGCCTCTTGGCGGTCATTCGATTCCTCCACGACCATGTGTGCGAGACGACAGCTATGCGGGAGCCAGCGGTGGGCGGACCCTCGGGAGGCCCGGACCTCGACCCCGAGGTGACGGCCACGACGGTCACTCAACGTCACGCTTCGGCCTCGGAACGGTCAGCCCCGGAGATCCGCGACTACCGCGCCGCCTTCAACGTGGCCCGGCTCCCGATGGCACTGGTCGACTCCGACGGCCGGGTGCGCGAGGCCAATCCGGCGCTCGGCGCCCTGCTGGGCGCGGACCCGGTCCGGCTCACCGCGTGCGCCGCCGCGGAGTTGGTCGGCCTCACCGGCGCCGCAGACGAGGGGCGGCCGCGGGGCGAGAGCCCGGAGCACTCCGAATCCGCCGAGTACGCCGAGTACGAGGACGTGCTGACCGGACGGCGCGAGGAGCTGCGCCGCACCAGACCCGTCCGCGGACCGGACGGGCGCACGGTCTGGGCCGAGGTCGTCGTGGTGCCCGTCCCCGGCGGGGTCCTGATGTCCGTCGAGGACCTGGGCGAGACCCGCGAACTGCGCGAGCAGCTGCGCCACCTGAGGATGCACGACCCGGTCACCCGGCTCCCCAACCGCCGGCTGTTCTTCGAGCGCCTCGCCACGGCGCTGGAGGGCGCCGACAGCCGCACCGGCCGGATCGGCCTGTGCTATCTCGACCTCGACGGCTTCAAGGCCATCAACGACACCCTCGGCCACCGGGTCGGCGACCGGCTGCTCCAGGCCGTCGCCGGACGGCTCTCGGACTGCGCGGCCCGCCTCGGGCGGAACGGAACCCTCGTCGCGCGGCTGGGCGGTGACGAGTTCGCCGTCCTCGTCGAGGACTCCACCGGCACCGGGCAGGCCACCGGGCTCGCCGACTCCGTGCTGACCGCGCTGCAGCGGCCGTTCGACCTCGCCGGCCAGCGCCTCGCGGTCTCGGCCAGCATCGGCGTCGTCGAGCGCGAGGCCGCCGGAGCCACCGCCACGGGCATCATGCAGGCCGCCGACACCACGCTGTACTGGGCCAAGGCCGACGGCAAGGCCCGCTGGACGCTCTTCGACCCCGAGCGCAACGCCCACCGGATGACCAAGCAGGCGCTCTCCAGCACCCTGCGACAGGCCGTGGAGCGCGGTGAGTTCGTGCTGGAGTACCAGCCCCTGGTGGACCTCGGCAGCGGCAGCCTGCGCGGGGTCGAGGCCCTGGTGCGCTGGCGCCACCCGCACTTCGGGCTGCTGGGGCCCAATCGGTTCATCCCGCTGGCGGAGGAGAACGGCTCCATCGTCCAGCTGGGGCGCTGGGTGCTCGCCGAATCGTGCCGCCAGGCCCGGCAGTGGCAGAAGGACTGGCCCGACGACCCGATCTTCGTCAGCGTCAACGTCGCCGTGCGCCAGGTCTGGGACTCCGACCTGGTCTCCGACGTCGCGCAGATCCTCGACGACACCGGGCTGCCGCCCGGGCTGCTGCAGCTGGAGCTCACCGAGTCGGCGGTCATGGGCTCGGCCGGCCGGCCCCTGCAGGCCCTGCACGCCCTCCAGGAGATGGGTGTGCGGATCGCCATCGACGATTTCGGCACGGGCTACTCCAACCTCGCCTACCTCAGCCGGCTGCCGGTCTCCGCGCTCAAGCTCGACGGAAGCTTCGTGCGCGGGTTCCGCGACAGCCTGCACCCCAATCCGGCCGACGAGACGATCGTCGAGGCGCTGGTGCAGCTCGCCCACCGGCTCGGGCTGACCGTCACCGCCGAGTGCGTGGAGAACGCCGAGCAGGCGGAGCGGCTGCTGCGGATCGGCTGCGACACCGGGCAGGGATGGCTGTACTCGCGGCCCGTGCCGCCCGAGGGGATCGCGGCGCTGCGCGGGTACGGCCCCTCCCCGGGCCCCGGCCCCAACCCCGGCGGGGAATAGGCAAGGCCGGTCGCCGGTTGGTCGTTGCCGTAGGCAAGGAACCGGCCGCAGGAGGCGACGCACGCACGTGGACACGAACGACCCGGTACGAGGCACCGTCCTCGGCAGCGCACCCGTCCCGCTCTCCGTACTCGACCTGGCGAGCGTCGGCAGCGGACTGACCGCGAGCGACGCCCTCACCGCGGGTGTCGCGCTGGCCCGGCTCGCGGAGGCCCGCGGCTACCAGCGCTACTGGGTCGCCGAGCACCACTCCATGCCCGGCGTCGCGTCCTCATCCCCCGCCGTCATCCTCGCCCACCTCGCCGCCCACACCGAGCGCATACGCCTCGGCTCCGGCGGCGTCATGCTGCCCAACCACGCGCCGCTGGTCATCGCCGAGCAGTTCGGCACCCTGGAGGCCCTGGCGCCGGGCCGGATCGACCTCGGCCTCGGCCGCGCCCCGGGCACGGACGGCGCCACCGCCGCCGCGCTGCGCCGCACCGACCGGCTGAACGAGGGCGCCGACGAGTTCCCGCAGCAGTTGTCCGAACTCATCCGCTTCCTGGACGACGACTTCCCCGACGGCCACCCCTACGCCCGTATCCACGCAATCCCCGGTCCCGTGCAGGGCACCGTTCCGGGCGGCGTGCAGTCCCCCGCGCGGCCGTCGATCTGGCTGCTGGGCTCCAGCACCTTCAGCGCCCGGCTGGCCGCGGTCCTCGGGCTGCCCTTCGCCTTCGCGCACCACTTCTCGGCGGCGCACACCGAACCGGCGCTGGAGCTGTACCGCAGGTCCTTCCGGCCCTCGGAGGTGCTGGACGAGCCCTACGCGCTGATCGGCGTGGCGGCGCTGGCGGCGGAGGAGGAGAAGGACGCCCGCCGGCAGGTGCTCAGCGGCGCCCTGGCCATGCTGCGGCTGCGCATGGGGCGGCCGGGGCTGGTGCCCTCCCCGGAGGAGGCGGAGGCGTACGACTTCAGCCCGGCCGAGCGGGACTTCGTCGACTCGTGGCTGTCCAACGTGGTGCACGGGACCCCGGACGCGGTCCGCGACGGCCTCGACGCGCTCGTGCGGCGCACCGGGGCGCAGGAACTCATGCTCACGGCCAACGCCCACACCCCTTCCGCGCGCCTGCGCTCCTACGAGCTCGTCGCCGACGCGTACGGCCTCCCGGCCGCGCGATGACCGGGTCGCAAGTGACCGGAGCGCCCCGGTTCAGACGTCCACGGCCACGTACTTGATCTCCAGGTACTCGTCGATGCCCACGTCGCCCCCCTCGCGGCCGATCCCGGACTGCTTGACCCCGCCGAAGGGCGCCGCGGGGGTGGAGACGACGCCCTTGTTGAGGCCGAGCATGCCCGTCTCCAGCTCCTCCGCGTAGCGGATCCCGCGCCGCAGGCTCTCCGTGAAGACATAGCCGACCAGGCCGAACACCGTGTCGTTGGCCAGCCGGATCGCCTCGTCGTCGTCCTTGAACGTGACGACCGGCGCGACCGGCCCGAAGATCTCCTCCTGGAGCATCGCCGCGTCCGGCGGCACGTCGGCCAGCACGGTGGGCGGGTAGAAGTACCCGGGGCGGTCGGACAGCGGGGCGCCGCCGGTGACCGCGCGGGCGCCG
This sequence comes from Streptomyces sp. NPDC001070, assembly GCF_053598835.1. NCBI lineage: Bacteria > Bacillati > Actinomycetota > Actinomycetes > Kitasatosporales > Streptomycetaceae > Streptomyces > Streptomyces sp. NPDC001070. Next base: position 65,157 of record NZ_JBSFLB010000002.1, on the reverse strand, counting down.
ACGGACAGGGCGTCGCGCACGAGGCGATCGACCTTGTCGAGCCCCGCGCCGTCGATGAGCGGGCCGACCTGGGCGTCGGGCTCGGTGCCGCGGCCGACGACCATGGAGCCCAGCTTCTCCGCGAGGCGCCCGGTGAAGGCCTCGGCCAGGTCGCGGTGGACGTACATCCGGTTGGCGGCCGTGCATGCCTCGCCGATGTTGCGCATCTTGGCGATGGCCGCGCCTTCCACGGCCTTCTCCAGGTCCGCGTCCTGGCAGACGATCAGCGGCGCGTTGCCGCCCAGTTCCATGGACGTGCGCAGCACCTGCCGCGCGCTCAGCTCGATGAGCTTCTGCCCCACGCCCGTGGAGCCGGTGAAGGAGAGCTTGCGCAGCCGGGAGTCGTCCATCAGGGGGCCGCTGATCCCGGCGGGGCGGGAGGTGGTGAGGACGTTGAGCACGCCGTCGGGCAGCCCGGCCTGGCCGAGGATCTCGGCGAGGGCGAGCATGGACAGCGGCGTCTGGTGGGCCGGCTTGACGATCATCGTGCAGCCGGCGGCGACGGCGGGACCGATCTTGCGGGTGCCCATCGCCATGGGGAAGTTCCACGGGGTGATCAGCAGCGCGGGGCCCACCGGCCGGCGCATCACCCAGATCCGCCCCTTGCCGTCGGGCGCGGTGCGCCAGCCGCCCTCGACGCGCACCCCCTCCTCGGAGAACCAGCGGAAGAACTCCGCGGCATAGAGGATCTCGCTGCGGGACTCGGCGACCGGTTTGCCCATCTCCAGGGTCATCAGCAGCGCGAGGTCTTGCTGCCGTTCGACAATGAGCTCGTAGGCCCGGCGCAGGATCTCCCCGCGCTCGCGCGGCGCCGTGGCCGCCCATCCGTCCTGCGCGGCGGCCGCGGCGTCCAGGGCGGCGAGGGCGTCCTCGGCCCCGGCGTCCGGCACGGCGCACAGCGCCTGCGCGGTCGACGGGTCCTCCACCTCGTACTCGCGCCCGTCGGCCGCCGGCCGCCAGCGGCCGCCGACGAGCAGCGCCTTCGGCACCCGCTCCACGACCAGCTGCTCGCGCTTGCCGTTCCTGTCGGTGGTGTCGCTCATGGCAGCTCCCTGCCTCTCGCGGACGTCTCGGACATCGAGTACCCCACCAGATTCGCATGAATGCCCCCGGTGCGCCGGGGTAGGCGCGGCCCTCGTGCGGTCACCGCGCCGCACGGAAGCGAACACCGGAGGTCTGGTCGGGCGGCGCGGTCTTCAGGCGGGACGCGACCGGGCTCCGGGACGCGTTCGACAAGGAGCTCAAGAAGATCACCGCCGACCCGGACCGCTACACGTCCCTCGTCGGGAGGTACGGCTTCACCAAGGCGGAGGTACCGCCGGCGACGCTGCGCACCGCTCAGCTGTGCAAGGCGTGAGGCGCCGCCTTGCCCGCGTATCCCTTCCCGGCCGGTGACCTCGCCGGTGAATTCACCTCCGGCTTCCGGGAGTTCACTCACTCGCTGCCCAGCGTCGGGGCGGGGCTGTGGGTCACCGTGCAGGCCACGGTCCTGGGCGCGCTGCTCGCCTTCGCCCTGGGCTTCATGGCGCGTTCGCGGCGGGCGCTCGTGCGCGGGACCGCCCGGGCCGTCGTGGAGTTCTTCCGCGGCACCTCGCTGTACGTCCAGATGTTCTGGCTGTTCTTCGCGCTGCCCGTCCTCGGCTTCAAGCTCGTGTCGCTGGCCTGCGCCTCTCGGACGTCACCTTCCGGATGGACCAGCTGCGTTCGACGACCGGTGACACCGCGACCGCGTACCTGCTGCTGCTCGTCGTCTACTTCGTCCTCGCCTGTGTGCTGACGCTGGCCGTGAACGGGCTGGAGTCCGCGGCCAAGGCGCGGCTCGGGCAACCGGCGGGAGGTCGCGCCTGATGTGGAACTGGGAGACCGCCCGTGAGGGCCTGCCGCTGATCCTGCACGGCTTCGGGATCACCCTGCTGGCCACGGTGCTCGGCTCGCTGCTCGCGATCGTGCTGGGTCTGGGCATCGCGGTGCTGCGGCGCACGCCGAGCCGCTGGGTGACGCTGCCGCTGCGGGCGGCGGTGGAGTTCGTGCGCTCGACACCGGTGATGATCCGGCTGTTCGCGGTGTGGGTGCTGGTACCGGGGCTGGACCGCTGGTGATCGGGATCACCGTGCTGGGCGTGCACTACGCGACGTACACCTCGGAGGTGTACCGGGCGGGCATCGACGCCGTGCCCAAGGGACAGTGGGAGGCGGCCGTCGCGCTGTCGCTGCCGCGGGTGCGCACCTGGTCCGCCGTGGTGCTGCCGCAGGCGGTGCGGAAGATCGTGCCCGCGCTCGGCAACTACGTGATCTCGATGTTCAAGGAGACGCCGTTCCTGTCCGTCATCACCGTCGACGAGATGGTGCACGAGGCGAACCGCTTCGGCAGTGACCACTTCGCCTACCTGGAGGCGTTCACCGTCGCCGCCGCGATCTTCCTGGTCGCGAGCTGCCCCACCTCGATCCTGATGCGGAAGCTGGAGAAGCGCCTTGCTCACCGACGAAGTACGTTCCCCCGCCGACGCCGCCGCGGCGGCGCCCGCCGTCCACTTCGACCAGGTGGTCAAGCGGTACGGCGACCACACGGTGCTGGACCACCCCGACCTGGAGGTCCGCCGCGGCGAGCGGGTCACCCTGATCGGCCCGAGCGGTTCCGGCAAGACGACCATCCTGCGGCTGCTGATGACCCTGGAGCAGGTCACCGGGGGCGTCATCCGTGTGGACGGCGAGCCCGTCTCGCACATGCCGGGCCGCGGCGGCCGGCTCGTGCCGGCCGACGAGAAGCACCTGCGGACCACCCGCCGCCGGATCGGCATGGTGTTCCAGCACTTCGACCTCTTCCCGAACATGAAGGTGCTGGAGAACGTCACCGAGGCCCCGGTGCACGTCCTGGGCATGGACCGGGACGAGGCCGCCGAGCGCGCCCGCGGGCTCCTGGAGCTGGTGGGCCTCGCCGGCAAGCAGGACGCCCACCCGACCCGGCTCTCCGGAGGGCAGCAGCAGCGGGTGGCCATCGCCCGCGCGCTGGCGATGCGGCCGGACATCCTGCTGCTGGACGAGGTGACCTCGGCGCTCGACCCCGAACTGGTGGCCGGTGTGCTGGACGTCCTGAGGGACGTCGCCCGCAGCACGGACCTCACCCTGCTCTGCGTCACCCACGAGATGGGGTTCGCCCGGGACGTCTCGGACCGCGTCCTGATGTTCGACGGCGGAAGGGGCGTCGAGTCGGGTCCCCCGGAGCGGATTTTCGGCTCCCGGGAACACCGCAGGACCCGGGAATTCCTCGGCGCGGTGGTCTGAGGAAAATTGGGCCGTGCCTCAGGCATATGCCAGAGTGGCGCGGTCCTGCGTATACGCCTGCGGCGCCCCACATAAAGCTTCAACGGGCTCTACTGCAAACCGCATTGAGGCTATCGTGGAATCCGACCCGGCCGCCGGGACAGCGCGTTGTGCCCGGCAGTCGTGACCAGCAGCTACAGCAAGGATGCAAACGGTCACACCTGTAGGGGGACACCGTGGCGCTTGAGCACCGACAGGTCGCGCCCGTCTACGCGGTCCAGCACGCGCTCCGCGTGCTCGAAACCGTGGACAAACACCGGAACGGCGTCACCGCCGAGCAGCTCGCCCGCGAGATCGGCGTGCCCATCGGCTATCTCGGCCAACTTCTCACCATGCTCAATCGCGAGCGCTATCTCAACGCCCTGCCGGGCGGCGGGTACGCGGTCGGCGAGTCCCTGGTCCTGCTGGGCAGCGCCAGCCGCGACCTGGCGCTCGCCGAGAAGATCAAGAACGTTCTCAGGACGCTGCGGGACGAGGTCGGCGCCGCGGTCTACTTCAGCCGCTACGACGACGGCGAGGTCAAGATCGTCGACTTCGCGGACGGCCCCGACGCCCCCAAGGTCAACGAGTGGGTCGACTTCCGCTCCGCCGCCCACGCCAGCGCGGTCGGCAAGTGCCTGCTCACCCAGCTCGACCACAACGGCCGCCGCGACCACCTGTCCCGGCACAAGACGGTACGGCTCACGTCCAAGACCACGATCAGCGAGAAGGTGCTGCTGACCAAACTGGAGAGCCAGCCGGCCAGCGCCCCCACCCTGGACCTGCAGGAGTACGCGATCGGCACGGTCTGCGCCGCCATCCCGATCACCATCGGCAAGACGGTCGGCTGCCTCGCCCTGTCCCTCCCCGTCACACAGGCCCACCGCCTCAAGGGCGCGGCCGACACCCTCAACGAACGTGCGGCGCCGGTCCTGCTGTCGCTCGCGATCTGACGCGCGAGCCGCGAGGACACGGCAAAGGGCGCCCTTCCCGGAGGAGGGGCGCCCTTTCGCTGTGCGCCGCCAGGGACTCGAACCCCGAACCCGCTGATTAAGAGTCAGCTGCTCTGCCAGTTGAGCTAGCGGCGCGTGCAGGACAATCATACGGGGTCGGAGGGGGTGGTCATGACCACCCCCTCCGACCCCGCGCCCCGGTCGGGGGTCAGCTCAGGCCGAAGGCCCGGATGACCTCCTGGTCGACGGTGCCGCCCTTGCCGTCGGAGGCGGTGGCCCGCAGGGGCACGAAGCCGCCCGGAGTGCACGGCGACCTTCCGCCCGGTGCCGTCGTAGCCCTCCACCCACGCCTGGGGCGTTGATCTGCGGCAGGGACTCCGCGAGGTCCGCCTCCACCCGGCCGTCCAGCCACGGCTTCTCGATGCGCTCGTCCAGCGACCTGGCCCGGGGAGCGGCGCCGGCGACGTCCTTCCAGAAGGTGCGTGCCCTTGGCCTCGCCGGCCCGCAGCGCGGCGCCGTCGATGCCGGACAGCCGCCGCTTGGCCGCGCTGCCCGCGGGGGCCGTCACGCCGCCGCGCCAGGTGGCGATCAGCGGCACTCCGCCGGTGCGGGCGTCGTCGTACCCCATCGCCGCCAGGGTGGTGATGTCGAACAGCCGGCGGTCGGGCTTCCCCGCGGTGAGCAGGGCCTCGGCCTCGTCGGGGACCACCGAGAGGTTGCCGCCGGTCTGCTGGATCTTCACGCCCCCGCTCGCACCCCGCGGGCGGCCGACGGTGACGGTGTCCTGCACGGTGCCCGGCCGGTCGGCGAAGTGCACGACGTCACCGGCGACGAGGGTGATGCCGTACGCGGCGGCGGACGCCGCCGCCTTCTCGGTGAGGGCCGCGGCGGCCGTGGGGGGTCAGCAGGAGGGTGCCGCCGAGGAGCGAGCACGCGGTGGCGGTCGCGGTCAGGACGGCGTGACGGGCAGCCCGAACGGGACGTGGGACTCGGGCACTTGTGAGGTGGGCGAGTGCCATGCACAGGAGGTCCACCGGCGGGGCAACCGCTTGCGCACCGCTTCCGTGCGGCGTGAATCCGCCGTGGCGGATACCCGCCGCCGCCCGCACGCGGGCATGCTGATAGGCCCGGCAAGAGGGGGGAGGTATGCCGGGCCCATCAGCGTGGGGGGAGGGGGTGTGGCTGTTGGGGGGTGTTGTGTTGTCTTTGGGAGTCTGCCCGCTGGTCGGCTTTACCAGGTGAGGTCGTTGGCGACCGACCAGGTGAGGTCACCGGGCACAGGCTGGGCCGAAGCTGTCGCTGCTCCGATCAGCCCCAACGAGATGGCGGCGACGACACCCACTACGGCACGAATGACGTTGCGGCGAATCGATGACATGGCAGACCTGTCCAGGAGATGTGAGCTGGGGTTTTACAGTGTCGGAGGTGCTGCTCCGGTCTGGAGGAACCGTACGACTGACTGAATTCTGTCCGATCGCAAGCCGCTGGTCTGTAGTTTTCACGTTCCGGATTCGGACATGGCCCTATGCGGACACATGGGACCGGATAGGCCCCGAAGGGTCCATACGCGAGCGCTGCCCCTTAACCTGATCGGAGCCGGGGGTGACGTGAAGCATTGGGGGTGCGAGCAGTGACCAACGACCTTCTGCGCGCCCGGGCGCAGGAACTCTACGCCCTGGCGCTCGCGGATGCCGACTGGACACCGGAAAGCGTCTGTACGCTCACCGGCTGGTCACACACCGAACTCGAAGCGGCCTTGGGCACCCTCGCGTCCCTGGGCCTCACCACGAGGTTCCCCTCCTCCCGCAGTGGCTGGGCCGTGCACTCCCCCGCCACGGCGATGGCTCAGCTCATCGACGGCAGCCGGCGACGCACCGAGGAACTGGTCAGAACGATCACGGACGCGCACGCCGCGCTCAGCCAGGTGGCAGGCGAATTCCAGCCGGTGCACATGCGGCAGTTGGCCGAGGCGCGGATCGAGATGGCCGCGCAACCCGCGCAGATCGCGGCCATCCTCGACGAGGGTGCCAGCACCGCCACGACCGAGATCCTCTCGATACACCCCAGCGTTCCGGGGGAGATACCCCTGTTCAAGGCCGATGACCGCAACCGCGAGCTGTTCAACCGCGGCGTGCGGCAGCGGTCGATATACCTCGCCACGGCGGCGGCGGTGCCGAACGTCCGCGCCCATCTGCGGACCTACGCCAACGACGGCGGAGAAGTGCGGACCGCGGCCACACTGCCCATGAAGATGATCATCGTCGACCACACGCTCGCCGTCGTGCCGGCCCTGGGGCTCGACGAGGGCGCCGGCGACGGCAACTCGGGCTCCGCCATGGTCCTGCGCAGCCCCGCCATGGTCGCCGTGCTGCGCCAGATGTTCGAGCACTGCTGGGCCGCGGCCTCGGACCTGTTCACCGACGATGTCGGCGCCGCGCCCGCCGCCCGGCACCGCGAGGTCGTCCGGCTGCTCGCCTCGGGGCTGACGGACGAGGCCATAGGCCGCAAGCTGGGCCTGTCCGACCGTACGGTGCGGCGGATCGTGGCCGAGCTCATGCAGCAGATTGGGGCCGACAGCCGGTTCCAGGCCGGGGTGAAGATGGTCCGGCTGGGCTGGCTTGACGACGATCCCGCGCTCCTGGAGGACGTGGTCGGAAGCACCCCCGCAGGTCAGGTAGGATCCTCTCTGTCGGTGAGCGCCGCTAGCTCAACTGGCAGAGCAGCTGACTCTTAATCAGCGGGTTCGGGGTTCGAGTCCCTGGCGGCGCACAGCGTGAGGGCGTCCTTCCTGCGGGAAGGGCGCCCTCGTTCATTTGTGTGAGAAGGGCGGCGGCCCGCGGTACTCGGTGCGAAAATATCCCGTAGCGATGATGCGAGAGCTCTACGGGGGCTCACGAGGAGGCCATGCGCGCCCACGATCCGCCGCCGCCCGGCACGGGCAGGGAGGCCCGGCCGAGTCCCGGGGCCGCCTCGCCCGGGGGCCTGCTCGACCTTCTGCAGGTGGCGGCGATGGTGCTGGACCGTACCGGTCGCATCGTGCTGTGGAGCCCGGAGGCCGAGCATCTGTTCGGTTACTCGGCGGCCGAGGCCCTGGGGCAGAACGCCGGCCTGCTGCTGGTGGCGCCGGAGAACCTGGAGCTGGTCACCGAGCTGTTCAAGCAGGTCAGGGCGGGTGCGATCTGGCAGGGCGTGTTCCCGATCGTGCACGCCGACGGCACGACCCGGGACGTCGAGTTCCGCAACATGCGCATGCACGACGTGGACGGCGGGGTCTACGCGCTGGGGCTGGGCGCCGATCTGTCCACCGTGCGGCGGGTCGAGACGGACATGGCGCTGTCCAGCAGCCTCGTCGACCAGTCCCCCATCGGGCTCACCGTATTCGACACGGACCTGCGGATCGTGCGTGTCAACCGGGCCATGGAGGAGCTGCACGGCCTGCCCGCCGCGGCCATGCTCGGACGCAGAGTGCGCGAGATCTCGCCGGGGGCGGAGTTCCGGGTGATCGAGTCCCGGATGCGGCAGGTGCTGGAGACGGGGGAGCCGCTGCTGGACATGGAGACGGTGGTCAGGACGTACGCCGACCAGGAGCACGACCACGCCTGGTCGTGCTCGTACTACCGGATCCAGGACCCCACCGGGCGGGTGCTGGGCCTGGCCGCCTCGATCGCGGACTTCACCGAGCGCCACCAGGCCGCCGAGGAGATCGCCGAGGCCCGCGGCCGGCTCGCGGTGATCGCCGAGGCCGGCACCCGGATCGGCACCACGCTGGACCTGCAGCAGACCGCGCGGGAGCTGGCCTCGGTGGTGGTGCCGACGCTCGCCGACATCGCCACGGTCGACGTCCTGGACGTGGTGCTGCGCGGCGGCCCGGTGCCCAAGGTACGCGCCCAGCAGTCCGCCGAGTTCCGGGCGCTCGCGGTCGCCGCCGCCGAGAGCAGCGAGGCGATCGGCGCCGTCGACCCGGTCGGCGAACTGGCCACGTACGGCGACGACCGGCTGATCACCAAGGCCGTGCGGGAGGGACAGCCGGTGGTCGTGCACCGGGTCAGCAGCCGCATGCTGCGCCGCATAGCCCGCGACGACCGGGCCGCCGCCCAGCTGAAGCGGGCGGGGGCGCACTCCTACCTCGCCGCGCCGCTCATCGCGCGCGGCGAGGTGCTGGGGGCCGTCGGGATGTTCCGCACCCGCAACCAGAAGCCCTTCGACGACGAGGACCGCACCCTGGCCGTCGAGCTGGCCGCCCGGGCGGCGATATCCATCGACAACGCGCGGCTGTACGCGGGCGAGCGCAACGCGGCGCTCACCCTCCAGCGCAGCCTGCTGCCGCACGAGCCGCCGCGGGTCGACGGGATGGAGATCGCCGCGCGCTACCTCCCCGCGGTCCGCGAGGTCGGCGGGGACTGGTACGACGTGCTTCCGCTGCGGGACGGCAAGGTGGGGCTGATCGTCGGGGACGTGATGGGCAAGGGCCTGCACGCGGCGGCGATCATGGGCCAGCTGCGTACGGCGACCCGGGCCTTCGCCCAGCTCGACCTGCCCCCCGACGAGGTGCTGACCCATCTCGACAACATCACCGGCAGCGCCGAGGGCGACTTCATCGCCACCTGTGTCTACGCCGTCTGCGACCCCGCCACGGGCCGCTGCCAGTTCGCCACCGCCGGGCACCTGCCACCGGTGCTGGTGCCGCCGGGCGGCCGCGCCGAGCTCATCGACCTGCCCAACGCGGTGCCGCTGGGGGTGGGCGGGGTCCGCTTTCGCACGGTCGAGCGGAAGCTCCCCGAGGGCACGCTGCTGGCGCTGTTCACCGACGGGCTGGTCGAGGACCGTCGGCAGTCGATCGACGTGGGGCTGCGCACCCTGATGCGCATCCTCAAGCTCAAGAGCCGGGGTCGGTCCCTGGAGGACACGTGCGACGTCGTCCTGGGCAACCGGCTGCAGTCGCCCGACGACGACGTCGCCCTGCTGCTGGCCCGGATGGGCGCGCCGGCGGCCGACGAGGACGGAGACGTCCCACCGTGAGCCGCCGGCGCGCGGGCCGTGGGACGGACCGGGTGCAGCCGCGGTCGTGCAGCTCGCGCAGGGTCCGGTCGATCCAGCGCGTCGGTCTTCGGCCGCTACCTCAGGCGCAGGTCGTAGTGGGAGACGTCGTGGCCGCCGTTCCCGTACGTCGAGTGGTACAGGTCGCCGATGCCGGCGGCCCCGGTCGCGATGTCGGCCGCCGATGCCGGGATCGCCGGCATCGGTAAAGCGGCGGCACCGGCCACGAGGGTGGGCATCCTCTTGCGCAAGGGTCCTCCAGCGCGGGTGGGAGAACGGACACTCGGACCCTGGGCAGCCCCCTCCGCACCGGGAACCACATTCCCGGCCGCTGCCACGGGGAGTTCACCGGCCGCAACGCGCCCGCCACGCCGCTCGGCCGAAGCGGCATCGGGACGGTGGTGCCGGATGCGTTCGGGTTTCCCACGGGATGCCCCATACGTTTATGTTCGTTAAGTGACCTCCCGGCTCCGGAGACGGCCGTACGTCGGCGGGCCCGCGCTGCGGGCCCTGGATGCCCTCGTCGCTTTGGGACGGGGACTGCTGCTGCCGCTGGCCCTGATCGTGGTCATCGCCGTCATCGACGCCGCGACCGGCCGCGAGACCTATCTGGCGCCCATGATGGTCATGGCCCCCGCCGTGGCCGGCGTCTCCACCACCTGGCGGCGCACGCTCCTGATCGGAGCCGCCGGTCTCGCCGCGCAGTTCGCGATCCTCCCCTACGACGAGTTCAGGGGCGTGCCCGAGGCCGGCACCGTGGTGCGCGGGCAGTTGGCCGCCTACAGCACGGTGGCCCTCTTCGCCACCTACATGGCGTGGCGCTACGAACAGGGCAGACGCATCTTCGCGGCCGTGCACTCGGTCGCCGAGGCCGCTCAGCGGGCGCTGCTGCCACCGCCGGGGTCCACCGTCGGCGACCTGCGGGTGGCCGTGCGGTACATGTCGGCGGCCGACGCCGCGCAGATCGGCGGCGACCTGTACGCGCTGGTGGAGACCCCGCACGGGGTACGGGGCCTGATCGGGGACGTGCGCGGCAAGGGGCTGGAGGCGGTGCAGACGGCGGCGGTCGCCCTGGGCTCGTTCCGGGAGGCGGCCTACGACGAGCGGAGCCTGACCGGGGTCGCGGGGCGCGTGGACGCGAGCGTGGGCCGGCACGTGGCGCCCGGCGAGTTCACGACGGCGCTCTTCCTGCAGTTCAACGATCCGGGCAGGGTCGGGCTGCTGCACTACGGGCACCTCCCGCCGCTGCGCGTCGCGCCCGACGGCGCGGTCGCCTCTCTCGACCCGCCCGACCCCTGGGTGCCGCTCGGGATGTCCGAGTTCACCGACGGCGCCCCCACGCCGTGGGACGAACCCCTCGGCCCCGAGGACGTCCTCGTGCTCTTCACCGACGGCATCGTCGAGGCCCGCGGCGCGACGGACGGCTCGTTCTACCCGCTCGGTGAGCGCGCGGGCAGGTACGCCGCCGGCTGCGCGGGCGACCTGAACGCCGCCGTCGAACGCCTCTACGCCGACCTGCTGCGGCACACCGGCGGCACGCTCAACGACGACGCGGTCCTCCTGCTGCTCGCCCGCCCCCGACCGGATCAAATCGCCCATATGACCGGTTAACAACTCGTTTCACGCCTTGCGATCAAGACGGGCGTTCAAGGACGCTGGGACCGCAGGGCATGTATCCGCCAAACGCGCCCATACCCCCCAATCGGGGAACGGACGGGTCGCGTTTCGGCGGCTTTTTCCGTATAGGGGTCCAGGGGACGGCCCTCAGGGGGAGGGGGTGGATGCAGGCGTTACCTCACCGTGGTCCGGTCGTTGACGAGTCATAGCCCGGCCTCACACGACCCGGAGGCCACAGAAACGCCCACGTATGCCCCGGGGGCGGGGGGGCCGCGGCGCCCGGGGACGCCAACACCGCCGCGACAGCGGCGCACATGCTTCGGGGGGAGCATCCACATGACGCCGACACCCGGCGCCCAGCAGTACACCACCGATCCTCGGCCCGGCACGCCCGCGCCCGTCATCCCGGACCGGACCCTTCCCGGCCCGTCCCGGCCGAGGCCGGGCGCGGTGGCACCCCGGTACGACTACGAGCACTACAGCAGACTCGCGGGCCCGCTCACCGAGCCGGAGCCCGGCGGCCCGTACCGGGTGCAGTACCCCGGCCGTCCCTGCGCCACTGCGCGGCCTCGCGGGCGGCGGCGGTGTCGGGGTTGACCCAGAACGGGGAACCTGCCGTGCTGCCGGGGCCCGGGCTCCGGCCCTCGTTCTGACTCCCCCCGGGCTTCCCTGTGGCGAAGCAGCCGCCCAGCGCGACGGAGAGCAGTACGGCGGCGGACACGGCGCAGGCCGCTCTGCGCAGCGGGCCGGTGTTGGTGCCGAACATCCACTCCCCTTTGGATGGCGGGACGAGACCGGTCGCCGTCAATCCTGACATACCGAACCGTCAAGGGGCCCGCGGAACGGGTCAGTGGTCGTCTTTCCCGTCGAATGCCGCGCTTCGCCGTCATGGCAGAATCCCCCGGCGAAGCCGTGGCCGCCGAGGGCTGGAGCCGGACGTGACAGAGCACCCGATGCGCGAGTTGCGCGAGCTGCGGCTCGCCGAGGTCTTCGTGGAGCTGGCGGACACCCTGGACCACGACTTCGACGTGGGGGCCTTCCTCGGGCGGCTGGCCGACCGCTGCGTGGAACTCCTCGACGTGACGGCGGCGGGACTGCTGCTGGACGACGGGCGCGGCGGGCTGCGGACCGCGGCCGGCCGCGGCGGGGCGGGCGAACTGCTCGGGCGGCAGCGGGAGGAGGGTCCGTGCCTGGACTGCTACCGCGGTTCGGCAGTGGTCACCGCCCCGGACCTGTCGCGTTGCGACGACCGCTGGCCGCACTTCGCCCCGCTCGCGCGGGAGAGCGGCTTCCACGCCACGTACGCGGTGCCGCTGCGGCGCCGCACGCAGGTGATCGGCGCGCTGAACCTGTTCCGCGGGGCGCCCGGGGAACCGCCGGGCGGTGATGTGGCGCTGGCCCGGGCGTTCGCGGACGCCGCCGCGGTCGGGATACTCCAGGAACGGGCCAGGCGCCGGCAGGAGGTCCTGGCCGGCCAGTTGCAGGCGGCGCTGGACAGCCGGGTCGCCCTGGAACAGGCCAAGGGCGTGCTGGCGGAGCGCTGGGGCGTCGGTGTCGACGAGGCGTTCGAGGTGCTGCGGCGGTATGCGCGCACCCACCGGGTCCGGCTGGCGGAGCTGGCACAGGGCGTCGTGACGGGCGCGGTGGACTCCGACGCGCTGCGGGACGCCGGATCATGATCCACCGGCGGTGGAAAGTCAAGTCTTCATCATTCACCGGGTGCGTGACGGAACGTCCGGCATAGGCTGGACCCCACCACCCCGGACCCCGGTGGCGTCCCGTCCCTCAGTCCCACGCTTTCCGTTTCCGGAGACGGTTCCATGCCCGACGACGCCACAGACACCACGCCCCGGATCCGCCAGCGCGCGGACGGGGCCAGCACTTTGGTGACGCTCGACGGCGAGGTGGACGCGCTCACCGCGCCGGGGGTGTCCGCCGCGCTGGACGTGCTGACCGGGGCCGACCACCCCGACATCGTGGTCGATCTGCGGCCGGTCGAGTTCATCGACTGCAGCGGCCTGTCCGCGCTGGTGCGCGCACGGCGCCGCGCCGAGGAGCACGCCGGGCGCGTACGGCTGGTGTGCCGGGACGAGTTCACGCTGCGCACGCTGCGGGTGACCCGGCTGACCCACTGCTTCACCATCCTCCCGGACTGGCCGGAGCCCTCGGCCTGACGCGCGCCCCGTTCGCGCGCCCCCAACACGCCCTGGCCCGGCCGCGTTCAGGTGTTCTAGCCTGACAGGGCGGCCCAGGACCCCGGTCGCCGGAAGTGCCTCCTACGACGCCTCCAGGACGTGGTCCGGCCATGGCCAAGCTCGCGGCCTCCTCACGACTGTCCCTGTCCGATCCGCGCAGATCCGCACTCGACGTCTCCTGGACCTTCTCCCTGCAGCGCGCCCCGGGCAGCGAAGCCCTCGCCGCCCGGATGAGCGGGGCGGCGCTGGAGACCCTGGCGTACGGCGCCGCGGGAACGCGGGTGGCCGAGGCGATCGGCGTCGCCTGCGGCTATGTCGTCGCCCACGGGCAGGCGCGCCGGTTCCGCGTGACGCTGGGCGTGGACGGCGCCCGCTGCTCGGTGTGCGTGACGGACACCGGCCACGACCACCCGCCCGCCGTGTCCCGCGGCGCGGCGCCGGAGCCGCCGTCCTCGTACGAGACCACCCGGCTGTGCCGGGCGCGGGCCCACCGTCTCTCCCCTGACGCGCCGGACCACTCCCGCGGTCCCGGCGCCCGAGGGTGAGGAGCGCCCGGCCGGCGGTTCCGGGAGGAGCGGACCGCGGGCCGGGCGCTGTTGCTCCCGGGGCCCTGCCGGAGGCGCGGGGTCAGGCCGTCGGCGCGAGCCGCACGGTACGCCCCTCGCGGGCGGAGACGGCGGCCGCCTCCAGGACCGCGAGCGCGTCGGCGGCCTCGCGGGCGGTGACGGGCGGCGCGGTGCCCTCGCGCAGGGCGGCGGCGACGGCGGCGTAGTACGCGGGGTAGTCCCCGGGGACGGTCGGCACGCGGCGCACGTCGTCGCCGGCGCCCAGCAGGCCCCAGGCGGAGTCCGGTTCGGTGCCCCACTCGGCGCCGGGCGCGGGGCGCCCGCCGTCGCGCAGGTCGGCCTCCTGCGGGTCCAGGCCGTGCTTGACGTATCCGGCGGTGCTGCCGAGCACCCGGAAGCGCGGGCCGAGCTGGGCCGTGGTGGCACTCATCCACAGGTGGGAGCGGACGCCGCCGGCGTGGGTGACGGCGACGAAGGCGTCGTCGTCCACCTGCGCGCCGGGCCGGCGCACGTCCAGCTCGCCGTAGACGGAGACGGCGGGACCGAAGAGGGTGAGCGCCTGGTCGACCAGGTGGCTGCCGAGGTCGTACAGCAGACCGCCGATCTCGGCGGGGTCGCCGGACTCGCGCCAGCCGCCCTTCAGGCTCGGCCGCCACCGCTCGAAGCGGGACTCGAAGCGCCACACCTCGCCCAGCTCGCCGCGCTCCAGCAGGCCGCGCAGGGTGAGGAAGTCGTTGTCCCAGCGGCGGTTCTGGAAGACCGACAGCAGCAGACCGCGTTCCTCGGCGAGCGCCGCGAGGGCGTGCGCCTCGGCCGCGGTCCCGGCGACCGGCTTGTCGACGACGACCGGCAGTCCGGCCTCCAGGGCGGCGGTCGCCAGCGGGACGTGGGTCTTGTTGGGCGAGGCCACGACGATCAGGTCGAGCTCGCCGGCGCGCTTCCACAGCTCGTCCGGGCTGTCGGCCAGGCGGACGTCCGGGTGCTCGGCGCGGGCCTGTGCCCGGCGCTCCGGGCTGCTGGTGACGACGGTGTCGAGGACGAGTCCGTCGGTGCCTGCGATCAGCGGGGCGTGGAAGACCGAGCCGGCCAGGCCGTAGCCGACCAGCCCGACGCGAAGAGGTGCGGAAGCCATGGGACCACTTAAGCAACGCTGTTGCCAAAGTGCAAGCGAGGCCGACAATGGGAGATGTGAACAGGGGAATCTCCGGGGCGAACCTGCCCGCGCTGCGCAGCCACAACGCCGCCCTCGTCCTCGGCCTGCTGCGGACGGCGACGGTGGGCCAGGGCGAGGGCATCAGCCGCCTGGAACTGGCCGAGCGCACCGGGCTGACCCCACAGGCCGTCAGCAAGATCACCGCGCGGCTGCGGGCCGACGGCCTGGTGGACGAGGCCGGCCGCGGCGCCCCCACCGGCGGCAAGCCGCGCACGCTGCTGCGCCTGGCCCGGCGCGCCCGGTACGCCGTGGGGGTGCACCTGGACCGCGACGAGTCGACCGTGGTGCTCACCGACCTCGCGGGCGGCGTGGCGGACACCGGGACCGTCCCGCTGGACCTCGGCCGCCCGGCCGGGGAGGTGCTGGAGGCGGTGGCGGGCCTGGTCCGGGAGACCGTCGGCGGGACGCCCGGCGCGGCCGGGGCGGTGCTCGGCGCCGGGCTCGCCTGCCCCGGCCCGCTCGACCACGCCACGGGGGTGCTGCACCGCGTCACGGGTCTGCCCGCGTGGGACGGCTTCCCGCTGCGCGACGCGCTGGCCGAACGGCTCGGACTGCCCGTCGTGCTGGACAAGGACACCAACGCCGCCGCGCTCGCCGTGCTCCCGCCCGGCGGGGACGCCGGTGCCGGGCCGGGCCGGGCCGCCGGGGACTCGTTCGGCTATCTGCACCTGGGGACCGGGCTCGGCGCCGGCCTCGTGCTCGGCGGCGCCCTGCACCGCGGCGCCCGCACCGGTGCCGGGGAGTTCGGCCACCAGGCGGTCGACCTGGACGGGCCGGTGTGCGCCTGCGGCAACCGGGGCTGCCTGGAGGCGCTGTGCCTGGCCGCCGTCGGCCGCGGCGACCGGGCGGAGGCGGCCCGGCTGCTGGGCGTCGGTGCCGCCAACCTGGTCTCCCTGCTGGACATCGACCGGGTCGTGCTCGGCGGCCGTACCGTGCTGGCGGATCCGGGGCTGTTCACCCGCGAGGTCGCCGCCGCGATGGACCCGCGCACCCTGCGCGCGGCCGGCCGCACGGTGCCCGTCAGCGTCGCGCCGGCCGGCCGGCGCGTGGTCGCCGAGGGGGCCGCTCTGCTGGCGCTGGCGCCGCTCTTCGGCCATACGGCGGTGGGCTAGCCGCCCGTACGGGTGCGGGGGCGGACCGCCGCCGCGCCGCGCGGGCATATCAGCCGATGACCGTGAGAGCTTCGCTGCCCATGAGGTGGTGTAGCGCTCTCGCCGTCGCCGCTGCCGCGGCCGTGCTGACGTCCTCCGCGGCGGCCGGTGAGCCGTTCCCGGTCACCGCCCGACTGCTGGGCGGCCCCCACGCGTACACGGCGGGGGCCGGGGCACGGGAGTTCCGGGTGGAGCTGCGGAACCGGTCCCGCGAACCGCTGCGCGACGTGCACCCGGTCATCGTCTTCGTCGACCGCGGCCGCAAACTGACGGCTGATCAGATCCGCCTGGAGTACGAGGTCACCGACGCCCGGGGCGCCGGGGGCGAACGGGGCCGCGTGTGGCGGCCGGTGCCCGTCGAGCACACGGGCAACGCCGAGAACGTCGCCGTGGTGGGAGGCGAGAACGGACCGGGTACCACCCTGCCACCGGGGCGTGGGACGGCGATCGCGCTGCGACTGCGCTTCACGGCCCTGGCACCCGCGGGGCGGGTCACGGCGTCGGCGACGATCATGGAGCGGCGCGGCCGGGACGGCGACTGGGTCGGGGAGTCCGCCGGCTACGACTTCGACGTCGTCCCGCCACGGGACGACACCGCCGGGCCGCAGTCGCCCTCGCCGGCCCGGACCGGCGACGAGAGCGGCGGTGGGGACGGCGGGGACGGCGGCACGGGTTCCGTGCCCGGCACCGGTCCGGGTACGGAGCCGGGCGGGTCCCCGGCGCCCGGCGCCTCCGCGGGCACGGGCCCCGGAACCGGGGAAGGGCCCGGCCCCGGACCGGGCAAGGGCGACGAGACCGCCCCGGGCACCCCCGGCGGGGCGGCCGGCCCGGACCGCGCCGTGACCGGCACGGGCACCGCCCCCCGGCTCGCCGCCACGGGCGAACAGCACCGGGCGCCCGCGCTGATGCTCACGGGCGCCGGGGTGCTGCTGGTGGTGGGCGGTGCCGCCCTGCGGTTCAGCCGCCGAGGGTGAACCAGGTGCTGCGGGACTTCTGCCACTCGGGATGGGTGAGGTCCTTGGCCTCCTTGCCGTCGCCGTAGAGGTCGGCGGCGCCGTTGTCGGCCGGCAGCTGCGCGCGGGCGCCCGGGACGGTCAGGTCCGGGACGTCCACGACGCCCTCCCAGGCACCCGGGTCCGAGGTGGGCAGGTCGAACAGCCTGACGGGGGCGCTCCGGCGTTGCCGTCCCAGGAGTACAGGGCGTAGGGGTCGCTGTTGTCGTCGGCGGCCCAGGACCCGGCGAGGGTCGGGTACTGGCCGGCGGCGCGCCGGCACCCGGAATCGACAGGGGCGCGATCCGGGTCGCCAACCGCTTCCAGTCCGACCGGGCCGACATCGACGCCGGCCTCGGCTCCTGCGTCGAGGTCCGGCAGGCGGCCACCGGCAGCCGGCATGCCGCGCCCCGGCCCGTCGCGGCCGGGGCGCGTCGCCGTCAGACGAGGTCGACGAGATCCGCGATGGAGTCCACGACCGTGGTCGGACGGTACGGGAAGCGATCGATGTCGCCCGCCTTCGTCAGGCCGGTGAGCACCAGGAACGTCTGCATCCCGGCCTCCAGGCCGGCCAGCACGTCGGTGTCCATGCGGTCGCCGATCATGGCGGAGGTCTCCGAGTGGGCGCCGATGGTGTTGAGCCCGGTGCGCATCATCAGCGGGTTCGGCTTGCCGACGAAGTACGGGTCCTTCCCGGTGGCCTTCGTGATCAGTGCGGCGACCGAACCGGTGGCGGGCAGCGCGCCCTCGGGCGACGGGCCGGTGTTGTCGGGGTTGGTTGCGATGAAGCGGGACCCGGCGTTGATCAGGCGGATGGCCTTGGTCAGGGCCTCGAAGGAGTAGGTCCGCGTTTCACCCAGGATCACGAAGTCGGGCTCGTGGTCGGTCAGCACGTATCCCGCGTCGTGCAAGGCCGTGGTGAGGCCGGCCTCCCCGATGACGTAGGCCGTCCCGCCGGGGTGCTGGTCGTCCAGGAAGCGGGCCGTGGCCAGCGCCGAGGTCCAGATGTTCTCCGACGGCACGTCCAGGCCGATGCGGCTGAGCCGGGCGGCCAGGTCACGGGGCGTGTAGATCGAGTTGTTCGTCAGGACGAGGAACGGGCGGCCCGAATCCCGCAGGCGCTTGATAAAGGCGTCCGCACCGGGCACGGGGATGCCCTCGTGCATCAGGACGCCGTCCATGTCGGTGAGCCAAGATTCGATGGGCTTGCGCGCTGTCATGGCTGCGGACTCTAGTCCGGCCGGGTGACCTGTGCACCTGTGGGCGGTGTCCGGCCGGGTCCCCGGTCCGGCCGGTCGCCCCGACTCGTACGGAGCACCACCGCATGCGAGGGCCCGCACGGGAAGGGACCTTCGAAACACCGGGTCCGACGATTCCGACGACATGAGCCCGGGTGAGTGGAGGTTTTGATCATGGGCTCTGTCATGGGAGCCGCCCGCGTTCCCCTGTACGCCGCCGCGGCGGCGACACTGATCGCGATCTGCGGTCCCGCCGCCGTGGCCGACGACGGGCCGGGCGGTGGCAACTCCAGCGGGACGACGTTCCAGTTCGGCGGAGGCGGCGGTGGAGGCGGCGGCGGGGGTGGCGGGGGCGGGGACGACGGCGGGAACAACCCCCTCCTGCAGTTCGGGACGAAGGGCGACGACCGCGAGGACAACGGCAAGAAGAACGACGGCGGGCACGACAACGGCAAGAAGAACGACGACCGCGAGGACAACGGCCGCGACAACGGCGACCAGGAGGACAGCGGCCGCGACAACGGGGGACGCGACGACAGCGGGCACGACAACGGGGGACGCGACGACAGCGGGCACGACAACAGCCGCGACAACGGGGGACGCGAGGACAACGGGCACGACAACAGCCGCGACAACGGGGGACGCGAGGACAACGGCCGCGACAACGGCGACCAGGAGGACAGCGGCCGCGACAACGGGGGACGCGACGACGGCGGGGGCGAGAACGAAGGCGGCGGGGGCGGGGGCGGCGGCGGCGGGGGCGGCGGCGGCGGCGGCGGCCCGGTGACGCTCAACCCAGGCTCGGCCGGCCCCGGCGGCGACGTGGACGTACGGACCGACGCGTGCGACCGGGCCAGGACCGGCACCGTCAGCTCCTCGGCCTTCGTCACCCCGGTCACGCTCGCCCCGGCGAGCGACGGCGGGATGTACGCCTCCGCCGTGGTCCGCTCCGGCCTGACCGCGGGCTCGTACCGGGTCTCCGTCACCTGCGACGGCCAGTCCCACGAGGGCACGCTGGAGGTCACCGAGGGCGGCTCCGACTACCCGTCCGCGCCCGTCCCCGCGGGCGGCGGCGGCACGGCGACGGCCGCCCGCCAGACAGCCGCGGGGCGGCAGCAGGCCGGGGTGCCGGGCGCCGTGACGGCCGGCGTGCTGGCCGTGGCAGGGGCCGCGGGACTGGTCATGCACCGCCGCCGCACCCGGGGCTGACCCGGTGCAGGGACGTACCGTCGCGGCCCTGGCGGCCGCCGTGGTGCTCTCCGCCGCGTGGCTGAGGGGATATGTCCACCCGGGCCCGCCCGGCTCCGGGGTGGGCGCCCCCGGGGCCGCCGTGACGGCGGAGTCCGGGGCCGGCACGGCGGGGCGGCCCGCCCAGGTCTACGCGGCGCACATCCCGCTGGCCCCGGCGCGCCCGCTGCGGATCGACATCGCCTCGGCCGGCATCCACGCCAAGCTGGTGGAGCGCGGGCTCACCGCCGACGGCGCGGTGGACCCGCCGCCGTTCAGCACGCCGGACGTGGCGGGCTGGTACGGCCGCGGTCCCGCCCCCGGGGACGCGGGGGCGGCGCTGATCGTCGGGCACGTCGACACCCGCACCCGGGCCGCGGTCTTCTACGGCCTGAGCACGGTGACGCAGGGCACCCTGGTGGAGATCACCCGGTCGGACGGCTCGGTCGCCGAGTTCACCGTCGAGGGCGTGGAACTCGTGGACAAGGCGGGGTTCCGCCCGGACCGGGTGTACGGCTCGGGGGTCCGCCCCGAACTGCGGCTGATCACCTGCGGCGGCACCTTCGACCACGCCACGCAGTCCTACTCGGCGAACGTCGTGGTGTACGCCGCGCTGACCGGCTCGCACACCAAGGCGTGAGCCGGGGCCGGAGGCCGCGGGCCGATGCCGGGGCCGGGCCGACGGAACATCAGACGCCGAGGTCGCGGATGAGCTTGGCGACGTGCCCGGTGGCCTTGACGTTGTACCAGGCGTGCTCGACCTTGCCCTGCTCGTCGACGACGACCGTGGAGCGGATCACCCCGGTCACCACCTTGCCGTAGAGCTTCTTCTCGCCGAAGGCGCCGTACTCGGTCAGCACCGACTTGTCGGGGTCGGCGAGCAGGGTGACCTTCAGGGACTCCTTCTCCCGGAACTTGGCCAGCTTCTCCGGCTTGTCGGGCGAGATGCCGATGACGTCGTAGCCGGCGCCGGCGAGCAGGTCGAGGTTGTCGGTGAAGTCGCAGGCCTGCTTGGTGCAACCGGGCGTGAGCGCGGCCGGGTAGAAGTACACGATGACCTTGCGGCCCGCGTGGCCGGCGAGGGAGACCTCGTTGCCGTCGGCGTCGGACAGGGTGAAGGCGGGGGCGGTGTCGCCGGGCTGGAGGCGCTCGCTCATGGTGCATTCTCCGATTCGGGGTGCCGACGGGCATCGGCACGGGCGGGCTGACAGACTGTCTGCACGGTACCGGTCGACAGGACGATGGAGGCGGAGCAGTGTCGGATGGCAGGAGCCCTGCTCAGATCGAGGCGGACATCGCCCTCAAGCGGCAGGCGCTGGCCGCGACGCTGGACGAGATCGCGGTGCGGGTGCACCCCAGCACGATCGCGGCGGACGCCAAGGCGAAGGTCGCCTCGGCGGTGGACCGCACCGCCGGCCGCGCGTACGTGGCGGTGAACCGGGGCGTGACCGAGCTGCGGGGCCACTTCGTGTCGGAGGACGGAGCGCCGCGCGTGGAGCGCATCGTGCCGGTCGCGGTGGCGGCGGTGGCGCTGGTCGCCGTGGTGGCCGGGCTCTCGCTGCGCCGGCGTCGCCGGTAACGTCGTACCTGTGAGTTCGAATACGCATGACAAGCTTCCCATCCGCATGCTGCACGACCGCGTGCTGGTGCGCTCCGACGTGCCCGAGGGCGAGCGGCGCTCCGGCGGCGGCATCCTGATCCCCGCGACGGCGGCCGTCGGCAAGCGGCTCGCCTGGGCCGAGGTGGTCGCGGTGGGGCAGAACGTACGCACCGTGGAGGTCGGCGACCGGGTGCTCTTCGATCCGGAGGACCGGGCCGAGGTCGAGGTGCGCGGGACGGCCTACGTGCTGATGCGCGAGCGGGACCTGCACGCGGTGGCGGCGGAGCGGCTGCAGGGGTCGGAGGACTCCACCGGCCTCTACCTGTGATTTGTTATCGTCGGGATCGTCCCTGACGAGACGCGCCGTACCAGGGCCCATGCAAAGACGACGCACCCCCTGACCCCCGAGGATCGTGGAGGTGCCCGTCATGGCATGGGCCCTGTTGTGTGCCGCCGGCCTGCTCGAGGTCGGCTGGTCGGTCGGCATGAAGTACACCGACGGGTTCACCCGCCTGTGGCCGAGCGTGGCCACGGGGCTCGGCATCGTGGCCAGCATGCTGCTGCTGTCCTACGCGGCCAGGACGCTGCCCATCGGCACCGCGTACGGGGTGTGGGTCGGGATCGGCGCGGCGGGGGCGGCGGTGCTCGGCATCGCCGTGCTGGGCGAGCCGGTGACCGCCGCCCGGATCTTCTTCATCTGCCTTCTGCTGGTGTCCGTGGTCGGCCTGAAGGCGACCTCGGGACACTGAACGGCACCGCCGGGGTCCCGGCGGTGCCGTGCGGTGTCAGGCCAGGCCAGGCCTACGGGGCGTCCCCGCCCCCGGGGTCGCCGTCCAGGCCGCCGATGGGCAGACCGCCGCCCTCCGTGCCGCCGTCCCCGCCGGGGCTGGACGGTCCGCCGGGCTCCGTCGGCTCCTCGCTGGTCGGTGGCTCCGTGGTGGGCGGCGCGGAGGAGGCCGGCGGGGCCGTGGTCGGCGGCGCCATGGTGGGCGGGGCCGAGGAGGCCGGCGGGGCCGTGGTCGGCGGCGCCGAGGCGCCGGGCTGCAGCCGCAGGTTGAAGCTCTTCACCGGCTGCCCCTTGAGGGCGCCCGCCGTGTACCGGGCCCAGATCTGCGTGGGGTAACCGCCGCCGTTGACGCGGGACAGGCCCTGGGTGCCGTACAGCTTCTCCTGGGCACCGGTCTTGGAGTCCTGCCCCATGACGGCGACCACGGTGGCCAGGTCCGGGGTGTAGCCGGCGAACCAGGCGGCCTTGTCCTCCTCCATCGTGCCGGTCTTGCCCGCGGCGGGGCGGCCCGCGGCCTGCGCGGCGGTGGCGGTGCCGCCGCGGACCACCGAGCGCAGGATCGAGGTCGTGGTGTCGGCGGCCTCACGGCTGATGGCCTGCCGGGGCTGGCGCATGGGCAGCTGCACCTGCTGCCCGTTCTTGGTGATCTTCACGACCATCGTGTACGGGATGTACCTGCCGTGGTTGGCGAGCGTCGCGTACGCCTGGGCCATGTCGAGCGGGCTGGCCGTCATGGTGCCCAGCGCCATCGCCGGGCTGCTCACCAGCTTCACCTTCTCCGGCATGCCCAGCGCCCGGACCGTGTTGTTGACGTTCTTCGGGCCGACGTCCTGGGCCATCTGGGCGTAGACGGCGTTGACGGACTTGTCCATGGCGCGGGTGACCGTGATCGGCCCGTAGGAGACGTCGTCCTCGTTCGCCGGGGCGTAGCCGGTGGGTCCGTCCGGGCCGATGACCTCGCGCTTGTTCCTGCCGTCGTAGACCGTGTACGGGGTGATGCGGCGGCCGCCCTGGGTGGTGGAGTCGTTCTGGACGGCGGAGGCGAAGATGAACGGCTTGAAGGTGGAGCCCACCTGGTAGTCGGAGCGGGTCGCGTTGTTGACGAACTGCTTGGTGTAGTCGATGCCGCCGTACATCGCGACGACTTTGCCGGTGGCCGGGTCGATCGACGCTCCGCCGACCCGGACGAACTTGTCGGTCGGGTACTTCTTGGGGTCGAGCCGGTCCAGCAGCTGCTTCTCGGCCGCCGTCACGAAGGACTTCTGCTTCTTGCGGTCGATGCTGGTGGTGATGCGGTAACCGCCGGAGCGCAGCGTCTCCTCGTCCAGGATCTTGTTGGCGTACAGGTAGTCCTTGACCGCCTCGACCAGGTAGCCGCGCTGTCCGGACATGCCGGTGGCCGGCTTGGCCTTCTGCGGCGTGGGGAACTTCAGGGAGGCGCGGTCGCCCCCGCTCAGCCACCCCTCCTTGACCATGCCGTCCAGCACGTAGTCCCAGCGGGCCTCGGCCTTCGCCTTGTTCTCGGGGTGGGCCACGATGTCGTACTCGCTGGGGGCGTTGAGCAGGGTGGCGAGGTACGCGCCCTCGGCGGGGCCGAGTTCGTCCGCGTCCTTGCCGAAGTAGGCCTGGGCGGCGGCCTGGATGCCGTAGGCGTTGCGGCCGTAGTAGCTGGTGTTGAGGTAGCCCTCGAGGATCTCGTCCTTGCTCTTCTCGCGGTCGAGCTTGATCGCGATGAAGAACTCCTTGGCCTTGCGGACCGCGGTCTGTTCCTGGTTGAGGTAGTAGTTCTTGACGTACTGCTGGGTGATGGTCGAACCGGACTGCTTGCCCTTGCCGGTGACCGTGTTCCACGCCGCGCGGAGCATCGCCTTCGGGCTGACCGCCGACTCGTTGTAGAAGTTGCGGTCCTCGGCGGCGAGGGTGGCGTGCTGGGCGGCCTTGGACACCTGGTCGAGTCCCACGTTCTCGCGGTTGATCGCGCCGTCGCGGGCGAGCTGGGTGCCGTCGGAGTACAGGTAGACGCTGCTCTGCGCGGTCGCACCGGCGTTCGCCTTGGGGATGTCGACCAGCTGGTAGCCGATGATGAACGCCCCCGCGCACGCGAGCACGACCAACAGGAACGCGCCGAGCACCGCGCGCCAGCTCGGGATCAGTCTGCGGGCACCGGTGCGCTTCGGCCTCGTGCCGGAAGGCCGGTTCTCCCAGCCGCCGGGGGAAGCGTTGCTGCTGCTCATGTCTGTACTGACTCCTCCGCGGCCGCCGAGGGTTGTGCCGCGGCGGAACATCTTGGGTCAATCGTGCCGTACGACCCGCCGGACACTCTCCCACGATCAGGACAAATGGGTTCATGGGCGTGCATCCGTGACAAGCCTGTGACAGGCCGAAGGTGTGACGCCCGCCACCCCGGCGGGTGAAAAGTCCGTGGCAGGCGGCGGTCACCGCGGGTAGTGTCGGGCGCTTGCGCGCGAACGGGCGGACCCGTTCCCGGGACCGGGAGGAGGGACCCATGCACCTGTACGCGACCGTGGCGGCGAGCGGTTTCCGGCGCCACGCGACGTACCGGGTGGCCACCGCGGCCGGTGTCTTCACCAATACCGTCTTCGGCTTCATCACCGCATACACCTACATCGCCCTGTGGCACGAACGACCCCATCTGGGGGGCTACGACCAGTCCATGGCGTTGACGTACGTCTGGATCGGCCAGGCGCTGTTCGCGACGTCCTCGCTCATGGGCGGCGGGTTCCAGGACGAACTCATCGAGCGCATCCGCAGCGGCGACATCGCCGTCGACCTCCACCGCCCCGCCGACCTGCAGGCCTGGTGGCTCTCCGCCGACCTCGGCAGGGCCGGCTACCAGCTGCTCGCCCGCGGCGCGCTCCCCATGGCCTGCGGGGCCCTCGCCTTCGACCTCGCCCTCCCCGCCTCCGCCGTCACCTGGGCGTTCTTCCTGCTGTCGGTCGGCCTGGGGGTCGTGGTCAGCTTCTCCCTGCGCTACCTCGTCGTCCTGAGCGTCTTCTGGCTCATGGACGGCTCCGGGATCGTGACCGTGTCCGCCCTGTCCACGCTCTTCTTCTCCGGCATACTGCTGCCCCTCAACGCCTTCCCCGGCGGCCTGGCGGACATCGCCCTGCTGCTGCCCTGGTCGGCGCTGCTCCAGGTGCCCGCCGACATCCTGCTCGGCCGGCACACCGGCGCCGGGCTCGCCGCGGCGCTGGCCTTCCAGGCCGCCTGGGCGGTGGTCCTGCTCGGCGCCGGGCGGCTGCTGCAGTCCGCGGCCACCCGCAAGGTGGTGGTCCAGGGTGGGTGAGGCACTGCGCGCCTACGGGCTGATCGTGTGGATGTGGACCCGCTCCACCATGGCGTACCGGACGTCCTTCGCGATGACCGCGCTCGGCAACTTCGCCGCGACCGCGCTGGACTTCGCCGCGATCCTGCTGATGTTCTCGCAGATCGACCGGCTCGGCGGCTTCTCCCTGCCCGAGGTCGCCTTCCTCTACGGCACCTCGAGCACCGCGTTCGGCCTGGCCGACCTCGCCCTGGGCAGCCTGGACCGGCTCGGCCCCCGGATCCGCGACGGCACGCTCGACACCCTCCTCGTGCGGCCCGCCCCCGTCCTGGCGCAGGTCGCCGCCGACCGCTTCGCGCTGCGCCGCGTCGGCCGGATCAGCCAGGGACTGCTCGTCCTGGGCTGGGCGGTGACCCGGCTGGACCTCCACTGGACCGCGCTGGACGTCGCGCTGCTCCCGCTGATGCTGCTCAGCGGCGCGGGGATCTTCGGCGCGGTCTTCGTGGCCGGCGCCGCCTTCCAGTTCTGGGCCGGCGACGCCGCGGAGGTGCAGAACTCCTTCACCTACGGCGGCAACACCCTGCTGCAGTACCCGCCGTCGGTCTTCGCCAAGGAACTCGTGCGCGGCGTAACCTTCGTGGTGCCCCTCGCCTTCGTCAACTGGCTGCCCGCGCTGCGCATCCTGGGCCGCCAGGACCCCCTGGGCCTGCCCGGCTGGGTCGACTTCACCCCGCCGCTGGTCGCCGTCGCATGCTGCGCCCTGGCGGGCGCCGCCTGGCGGACGGGCCTGCGTTCGTACCGGAGCACCGGGAGCTGATGCCGGCATGACCCCCCTCATCGAACTCGACCGCGTCGAGAAGGTCTTCGACGTACGCCGCCGCACCGGCGGACTGCTGCGCCGCGAACGCCTGCGGGTGCGGGCCGTGGACGGCATCTCCTTCACCGTCCCCGCGGGCCAGATGATCGGCTACATCGGGCCGAACGGCGCGGGCAAGTCCACCACCATCAAGATGCTCACCGGGATCCTCACCCCCAGCGGCGGCCGCCTGCGCGTCGCCGGCATCGACCCCTCCCGCGAGCGCACCCGGCTCGCCCGGCGCGTCGGCGTCGTCTTCGGCCAGCGCACCACCTTGTGGTGGGACCTGCCGCTGCGCGACTCCTACGAACTCGTCCGCCGCATGTACCGGATCGACGGCGCCCGCTACCGCCGCAACCTCGACCGCTGCATCGGCCTCCTCGACCTCGCCCCGCTGCTGGAGGTCCCGGTACGGCAGCTCTCGCTCGGCCAGCGCATGCGCGGCGACATCGCCGCGGCCCTGCTCCACGACCCCGAGGTGCTCTACCTGGACGAGCCGACCATCGGGCTCGACGTCGTCAGCAAGGCGAAGGTCCGCGAGTTCCTGCGGACCGTCAACACCGAGCAGGGCACCACCGTCCTGCTCACGACGCACGACCTCACCGACATCGAGCAGCTGTGCAGCCGCGTCATGGTCATCGACCACGGCCGCCTGATGTACGACGGCGGGCTCGACGGACTGCACGCCGTCGGTGAGAGCGAGCGCACCCTCGTCGTCGACTTCGAACGCGAACTGCCGCCCGTCGAGCTGCCGGGCGCCCGCTGCGAGCGGGTGGAGGGACCCCGGCAGTGGATCGCCTTCCCGGCGACGGCGAGCGCGGCCCCCCTGGTCGCGGAACTCGCGGCCCGGCACGGCGTGGTCGACCTGTCGGTGCGCGAGCCCGCCATCGAGGACGTCATCGCCCGCATGTACGGCACGAGCACCGCCCCGGCCCGGGGCACCCCGGCCTCCTGAGTCCCGGCCCTCGGGACCCCCGGCCCGCCCGGCCGGCCGGTGGCGCGCCCGCCGGTCAGCGCAGCGAGGCCAGCGCCGCGCGCACCCGCTCCACCGCACCCGCCGTCGTCGACGCGTGCGCCGACAACCGGACGGAGTCCGCCCGCACCGACGGGGTCACCCCGTGCGCGTGGAGCGCCTTGGCGATCTGGGCGGGATCCATCCCCGGCACCGCGAAGGAGACGATCCCGGCACGCTCGGCCCGGACCACCGGGGACAGGACCTCCCCGCCGGCCGAGCGGACCACGTCGATCAGCTCGTCGACCCGCCGCGCGACATGCGCCTCGACGGCGGCCACCCCCACACCCTCGACCAGTTCCAGCGCCGCCGCGAAGGCCGCCGCCGTGACCGGGCTCAGATTGGTGATGCTCCAGCGCAGGGCGTCGGGCGCGACCGCGTGCTCGGCGTCGTCGAAGACGCCCACGTCCTCGACCCCGGTCCACCCCGTCAGCGTGGGCTCCAGCCGCTCCAGGGCCCGGTCCGACAGCGCCGCGAAGCCCGTCGCCCAGCTCGCCCGCAGCCACTTCTGGCCGCCCGCGACGACCACGTCCGCCGCCTGCCACGGCAGCTCGGCGACACCGAACGCCTGCATCGCGTCCACCACGAGCAGCCGGTCGCCGACGACCTCGCGGAGCGCGGCCAGGTCGGCGCGGTAGCCGGTGCGGAAGTCGACGGCACTGACCGAGACCGCGACGACGTCGTCCGTCAGCGCCTCGCGCACCGCGTCCGGGGTGGGCGCGCCGTCCAGCCAGCGCGGCACCGCCCGGCCAAGGGCCTCGGCGCGCCGCCACGGGTAGTGGTTGGCGGGAAAGTCCGCCGACGGCACCAGGACGGCCCCACCGGGCACACCGAAGGCGGCGTGGAAGAGCCCGGTGGACGCGTTGGGCAGCAGCGCCACATGCGCGGTGTCCGTGCCCGCGAGCCGGGCCGCCGCGGCCCGGGCCCGCGGCTCGGCCCGCATCAGGTCGTTGACGGTGGTGTGGTCCGCCTCGGCGGACGCCGCCAGGGCGGCCGCCGTCACGTCGAGGACGTCACGCGAGGGCGGCCCGTAGCGGGCGAAGTCCAGATACCCCTCGGGCTCGCTGAAGTGCTCGGCGTAACCGGGCAGACCGCCCGCGTGATCCGTCATGGCTGTCGTCCCGTCCGTGCTCGTCACACCTTTGCCGCGGCGCCGCTCGTGAGCAGCGACAACTGCACAGTCTCCGCCATCCGCAGGTAGCCGGCGTCACTGGGGTGCAGATGGTCGCCCGAGTCGTACGCGTAACGCAGGGCGTCCGGCCGGTACGGATCGCGCAGCGCCCGGTCGAAGTCGATCACCGCGTCGTAGACCGTGCCCGCCCGGATCGCGGCGTTCACCTGCTGCCGCACGGACTCCGCCCGCGGGTTGCACCCCGCGTGGCCCCCGCACGGCGTGAGCGTGGCGCCCAGCACCCGCAGCCCGCGCGCGTGACCGCGCGCGACGATCTCCCGCAGCCCGGCGAGGATCTCGCCCGCGCCGGCCCGCTGGGGCGGACGCATGACGTCGTTGATACCCAGCTCGACGACGATCGTCCGGACGCCGGTCTGCGAGAGCGCGTCGCGGTCGAGGCGGTTGAGGCCACTGGGGTTGCCGCCGTTCTCGCCGTCGCGCAGCACCCGGTTGCCGCTGATGCCCTGGTTGAGGACGCCGAGCCGCAGCGCCCGGTCACCGGAGCTCCGCAGCCGGGCGGCCAGGCGGTCAGGCCAGCGGTGGTTCGCACCGGAGGTGGAGGTGATGCCGTCGGTGATCGAGTCGCCGAACAGCACGACCGACCCGGCCGCCTGCCGCGTGAAGACGTCCACACCCGTGACATACCGCCAGTACGGGGTCCGCGTGGTGTACGCGGCGCCGCCGGCCCGCGCGGTGTGCTCACCGCGCGCCATGAAGGAGGTCTGCTGCGCCCGCGGGTGATAGGTCACCGGGCCCGAGGCCTCCGGGGCGAACGTCGTCACCAGCAGGTCCGCCGCGTGCGGCACGGCCAGTTGCACGGGATCGCTGACGACGCTGCCGCCCGCGGGGATCCGCACCGACGCCCGCTCGCCGAAGGTCAGCGCCCGCATCGTCCCGGCCGCCGCGGCCGGGGACCCCTGGGCCGCCGCGACCGCCACCGTCGCATGGCCGATCAGCAACGGCGCCCGGCCGAAGGTGTTGGAGAGGTGGACGCGCACCGAGGAGCCGCCGACGCTGGTGTGCACGATGTTGCGGATCGACCACCCCGGGTAGCCGTCCGGTGTGTCCGGCTCACCGCCGGCCGGGGAGGTGGACCAGGTACCCACCCACGATCCCGACGCCGCCGGCGCGGCCTGGTTGGGGACACCGGGGAGTCCGGCGGCCACGGCGGACCGCCCGGAATCGCCGGATGCATCGGTACGGCTGACGGTGACGAAGATCGCGGCGGAGATGACCGCGACCAGCGCGACAATTCCGGCGAGCAGTACATAACCCGTCGATCTGGCCATGCGGTGCTTCACTCCTGGGATCAAAGGGCGGGAAACCGGCGCGATCCGCTGCCGCCATGATCCCATGGAGACCTCGGGCCTGCCCGTCTGCTCTGCCGGACGCCGGGAACTCGTTGTTCGTTCCACTCAATGAGTGTGGTGTGGACGATACGCGGAAGGAGTGGATGCGACGGATGAAAACGGCTCCGATGACCGGATCGGCCGAAGGCCCGTCAACGGCGTTCTCGTACAGCCCCGCCGACGAGGGCCGGCGACGCGGCGTACGCCGCATGAAACTGATCGCGACCGGCCTGCTGCTGGCCGCCACCGTCGTCTACGCACTGGCCAAATGGGCGGAGTCCGCGGGCGCCGGGGCATGGTCGGGATACGTCGCGGCCGCCGCCGAGGCCGGCATGGTCGGCGCGCTCGCCGACTGGTTCGCGGTGACCGCGCTCTTCCGCAGACCGCTCGGCCTGCCCATCCCGCACACCGCGATCATCCCCACCAAGAAGGACGCGCTCGGCCGTACCCTCGGCGACTTCGTCGGCGAGAACTTCCTGTCGCCGCAGGTCGTCCGCACCCGGCTGCGCAAGGTCGGCATCGCCCACCGGCTCGGCGCCTGGCTGGAGCACCCCGAACACGCCGACCGCGTCACCGAACAGGGCGCCGCCGCCCTGCGCGGCGCCCTGACCGTGCTGCGCGACTCCGACGTCCAGGCCGTGGTCGGCGAGGCCATCACCCGGCGCGCCGACGCCCAGGAGATCGCCCCGGGGATAGGGAAGATGCTGGAGCGGATCGTCGCGGACGGCGGGCACCGGCGCGTGGTCGACCTGGTGTGCGTCCGGGCGCACGACTGGCTGGTCGAGCACTCCGACTCCGTGATGAACGCCGTCCAGGAGGGCGCCCCCGGCTGGACCCCGCGCTTCGTGGACCGCAGGGTCGGCGAACGCGTCTACAAGGAACTGGTGCGCTTCACCGCCGAGATGCGGGACATGCCCGAACACCCCGCCCGCGGTGCGATCGACCGCTTCCTGGCCGACTTCGCGGTCGAGCTGCAGTCCGACCCCGACACCCGGGCCCGCGTCGAACGGCTCAAGAAGGACCTGATCGCCCGCAACGAGGTCCAGGAGCTCATCGAGTCCGCGTGGGGCTCGGTCCGCGGCATGATCGTCGCCGCGGCCGAGGACGAGCGCAGCGAACTGCGGCTGCGGGTCCGCGCCTCACTGCTGTCGCTGGGCGCGCGGATGACCGAGGACCCACGGCTGACCGCCAAGATCGACGGCTGGCTGGAGGACGCGGCGACCTACGTCGTCACCACCTACCGCGACGAGATCACCGCGCTGATCACCGACACCATCGCGGGCTGGGACCCCGAGCAGACCACCCGCAAGATCGAGGCCAACGTCGGACGCGACCTCCAGTTCATCCGCATCAACGGCACCGTGGTCGGCGCACTCGCCGGCCTGGCCATCTACACGGCCTCCCGGCTCCTCGCGGGGTAGCCGGGGGCGGGGGCGCACAGCGCGGGCGTAGCCGGAGAGCGGGGCGACGACGCCGCGGTAGCCGTGCGAGGCCGAGGTCGCAGCACAAGGCCGATGCGGCGACGCATGCCGGGTTGGACTCGCAAGGGCGAAGCCGCGGCGTGAGAGGAGGGCAACGGCTCGTGGGCGGGGGGCGACCGGCGCGGCCGGGGTGGCCGCGCGTGGCCGGGGTGGCCGCGCGTGGCCGGGGGCAGGTCGCGTGGCCGGGGGCAGGTCGCGTGGCCGCGGCCGCGGCGCCGATCGGAGGCGACGACCCGAGGTCGGGAACGTAGCCGGGTCGGCTTGCGGTCAAGGCCGGGGCCGCAGCGCAAAGCGAGGGCAGCGGCCCAAGGCCGAAGGCGTGGACCCGGGTCGGCTCGCGCGGCTGGGCGCGGGCGCGGCGCGAAACCGATGGACGGACCGGGGCCAAGGGCACCGCGCATGCCGGGGCAACGGCGCGGAGGCGGCGCGGGACTGGGCATCTGACGCTGCGTCATCTACCGTGCCCGCATGCCCACCCCGCCCTCGCTCCGCTGGCCGGGGCGCGCGCTGTGGGGCGCCGGCGAGACGGCCCTCACCGTCGGCGCCGTCCTGCTGCTGCTCGTCGCCCACCAACTGTGGTGGACCAATCTGCGGGCGCACGCCGCCGCCCGGCACCGGGTGACCACCCTGGAAAGACAATGGGACCGCGCCGAAACGACCACCGCACCACCACCCGATACATCGGAGGAATCCGCGGCACCCGGCCGCACCGCGCCCAGCACACGCCCCCACAAGGCCGGTACGGGCACGGACACGGGCACCGGCACCCCGCGCCCCTCCCAGGCCTACGCCGTCCTCCGCATCCCCCGCATCGGCGTCACCGCGCCCGTCGCCGAGGGCGTCAGCCGCGCCAAGGTCCTCAACCACGGATACGCCGGACACTACCCGCAGACCGCCCAGCCCGGACAACCCGGCAACTTCGCCCTCGCCGGGCACCGCAACACCCACGGCGAACCCTTCCGCCGCATCGACCGGCTCCGCCCCGGCGACACCCTCGTCGTCGAGACCGCCACCGCCCGCTTCACCTACGTCGTCCAGCAGACCGTCCCCCGCACCACCCCCTCCGACGGCACCGTCATCGCCCCCGTCCCCCACAGCAGCGTCCACCCCCGACGGCGCATGACCGGACCCGGCTACTACATCACCCTCACCACCTGCACCCCCGAGTTCACCTCCACCTACCGCCTGGTGGTCTGGGGCACGCTCGCCACCGCGGAACCACGCTGACTCCCCGGACGTCATCCCCTGCAAAGCAGCACCCACGAGAGCGACAGGAGGAGCCGGCGTGATCCGCAGCACCGCAGCGGCACTGCGCGTGCGCACCGCCGCGCCCCTGCTCCTCCTCGCCGGACTCCTGCTCACCCAGACCGGCCTCACCGCCGCCCTCGCCGCCGCCACGACCACCGCCGCCGTCGCCCTCCTGCTCGGCTGCGCCCTGCGCCTCGCCGCCACCGCGCCCTCCGTACCCCGCGGACGCGTCCGCACCGCGCTGCGCGACCGGGAACGCCGCACGGCCTTCCTCCCCCAGCGCGACCCCGACGCCTCCGGCCGCCCACGCCCCAGGGCCCCAGGCCGTCCCCTCCCGACGGCCGCCTAGGGACAACCGGCACCGCACCCCGCCACCCGCCGCCCCACCGCGCCCGTCACGCCGCGCCCATCCCGTCCGGCACGACAACACCCGCGGAGGCTCCCACCCCCATGTCCGTGTTCACGCACGCCCTGCTCTCCCTCTCCCACACCCTCACCCCCCTCATCGGACGCGCCGCCGCGCCTGCCGCCGCGATCGTCCTGTTCACCGTCCTCGTACGACTCGCCCTCCACCCGCTCGCCCGTGCCGCCGCCCGCGGCGAGAAGGCCCGCGCCGCCCTCGCACCGCGCGTCGCCGAACTGCGGCGCCGGCACGAGCGCGACCCGCGGAAACTCCAGCGCGCACTCGCCGACCTCTACGCCGAGGAGGACTCCTCCCCCTTCGCCGGCATACTGCCGACCCTCCTCCAGCTCCCCGCCTTCTTCGTGCTCTACCACGCCTCCTCCACCACCCGGATCGGCGAGGGCTGGGCCGGCGCCCTCCACACCGCGATCCTCGCCGTGGTCGCCGCCGTCGCGTACTGGTCCTACCGCCGGGCCCGCAAGGCCGCCCCCGACGCCGAGGGCATCGCCAGACACCTGCCGCTGCTCTCCTTCGGCACCCTCGTCACCGCCGCGATCGTCCCGCCGGCCGCGGGGCTCTACATCGCCACCTCGACGACCTGGACCGTGGCCGAGCGCGCCTGGCTGCACCGTCCGCACCATGGTCAGGGGGTTGCGAAGGCCGCCCCCACCACTGGAGGATCAACCAAGACCTCCGATGACCGTCCCCATCGGACATGACCACCGAACCACCGCCACCCCCGACCACACCACCCCGGAGAGTCTTGTGAAACTGCTGCGAGTCGGCCCCGCCGGAGCCGAACGACCGGCCCTGCTCGACCAGGACGGCGCCCTGCGCGACCTGTCCTCCCTCACCCCCGACATCGACGGCCCCCTGCTCGCCGACGCGGACGCCCTCGCCCGCATCCGCGCCGCGGCCGCCGACGGCACCCTCCCCGCCCTCGACCCCGCCGACCTGCGCGTCGGCCCCCCGCTCACCCGCATCGGCAAGATCGTCTGCATCGGCCTCAACTACCACGACCACGCCCGCGAGACCGGCGCCGCCGTCCCCGCCGAGCCCATCCTCTTCATGAAGGCCCCCGACACCGTCGTCGGCCCCGACGACACCGTCCTCGTCCCCCGCGGCAGCCTCAAGACCGACTGGGAGGTCGAACTCGCCGTCGTCATCGGCCGCGAACTGCGCTACGCCGCCGACGAGGCGGAGGCCCTCGCCGCCGTCGCGGGCTACGCCATCGCCCACGACGTCTCCGAACGCGCCTTCCAGATCGAACGCGGCGGCCAGTGGGACAAGGGCAAGAACTGCGAGACCTTCAACCCGCTCGGGCCCTGGCTCGTCACCGCCGACGAGATCCCCGACCCCCAGGCGCTGGGCCTGCGACTGTGGGTCAACGGCGACCTCAAGCAGGACGGCACCACCGCGGACCAGATCTTCCCGGTCGCCGAAGTCGTCCGCTACGTCAGCCAGTTCATGACCCTCTACCCCGGCGATGTCATCAACACCGGCACCCCGGCCGGGGTCGCCCTCGGCCACCCCGAGCCCAAGCCGTACCTGCGGGCCGGCGACGTCGTCGAGCTCGAGATCGACGGCCTCGGCCGCCAGCGCCAGGCCCTCAAGGACGCGTAGGCCCCTCCCCCGCCGATGGGCGCCCGGCACGACGCGCCGGGCGCCCATCGGCGTATCCCGGTCGGCGTAACCGTCGTACAAGTGGGTCGTTGAAACGTGCGATAGTGCAACACGCGACCGCATGGGGGGACATCAGTGCCCGCAAGCCCCTACACCCGTGAACTCCTCACCGAGGCGGCGGCGACCTCGCGGACGCTGTCCGAGATGCTGACGAGACTGGGCGTGGACCCCAGGAGTTCGACCCGCGGTTACCTGCGGGAGCGGATGAGACGTATGGGTGTGGACACCTCCCACTTCAACCGGGAAGGCGGTCGCTGGACACGAGAACTCCTCGCCGAAGCAGTCGCCGCATCGGCCAACATGTACGAGGTGCTGCGCCATCTGGGAGTGGACGCCGTCGGAGGTCAGCACACACACATCAGCCGCCGCATTCGCGGGTTCGGCATCGACACCTCGCATTTCGTCACCAGGCCGCGTGGCACGGGTCGGCGGTCGCACGACGAGATCCTGGTCAGGCAGGAAGCGGGCACGGCCCGCCGTGTGCACAGTGACCGGCTCAAGCGGGCGATGCTGGCCCGGGGCATTGCCGAACGCTGCGCACTCTGCGGAACCGAGCCCGTCTGGTGCGGCCGGCCGCTGCCCCTGGAGGTCGACCACCTCGACGGCAACTGGCGGGACAACCGCCTGGCCAATCTCCGCCTGCTGTGCCCCAACTGCCACGCGACGACGGACACCTACCGCGGCCGAGGCAAGCGGCGCGACCGGGACGTGGTCCGGTGAGCGCCGGGTCGCCGTACACCCGCGAACTGCTCGAAGCGGCAGCGGCACGGTGCCACTCCATGAAGGAGGTCGTGGCGTTCCTCGGCAGGGCCCCCTACGGAAAGCTGCACCGCTACCTGGAGAAGCGGTTCGGTGATTTCGGCATCGACATCTCCCATTTCCGCAGACCCGCTTCCGGCGGAGGCCACAAGCGCCCCCGCCCCACGCCCGCGGAACTCCGTGCGGCGGTGGCGCACTCCCTTTCCGTGGCCGAAACCCTCCGCCGGCTCGACAGGCCCGACAACACCCGCACCCGCGCGCTGTTGCGCGCATGGCTGGCCGAGGACGGACTGGACACGGACCACTTCCTGGGACAGGCACACGGCAACAGGAACGGACCCACCGCCAGGAAGCCCGCGGCCGCCATCCTGGTCGCCCGCACCGACGGCTACCGCACCAAAGCCGTGCTGCTACGGAGGGCCCTCGCCGAAATCGGCACACCCTCCCGGTGCGCGCAGTGCGGCACCGGCGAAAGCTGGCACGGCAGACCGATGACGTTGGAAGTGGATCACATCAACGGCGACCGATTGGACGACCGGGCGGAGAACCTACGTCTGCTCTGCCCGAACTGCCATGCCGTCACCGACACATGGTGCCGAGGAGGCAGACGCACACCGAGCCGGTAAACCGTCTGCGATCCCGTAGCCGCCACCCGTTACCATGGGTGGCGGCTAGCGGCGGTGGCGCAATGGCGACGCAGCAGACTTAGGATCTGTGGCCCTTGAACGGGCTTGAGGGTTCGAATCCCTTCCGCCGCACCACTCGTGGCCTGCGAATCCAAGGATGGATGCGCAGGCCACGTCCTTAGGCACTCACCCCACCAGTTCCCGCACCACCGGCACCAGTGCCCGGAAGGCCTGGCCGCGGTGGCTTATGGCGTTCTTCTCCTCCGCGGTGAGCTCGGCGCACGTGCGGGACTCGCCCAGCGGCTGGAGGACGGGGTCGTAGCCGAAGCCGTTGGTGCCGTGGGGCTCGAAGCGCAGCGTGCCGAGGAGGCGGCCCTCGACGACGCGTTCGGTGCCGTCGGGGAGGGCGAGGGCGGCAGCGCACTTGAAGTGGGCGGCGCGGTGGGGGATGTCGATGTCGGAGAGCTGGGAGAGGAGGAGCTCGAGGTTGGCGCGGTCGTCGCCGTGCTTGCCGGCCCAGCGGGCGGAGAAGATGCCGGGGGCGCCGCCGAGGACGTCGACGCAGAGGCCGGAGTCGTCGGCGACGGCGGGCAGGCCGGTGGCCTGGGCGAGGGCGTGGGCCTTGAGGAGGGCGTTCTCGGCGAAGGTGACGCCAGTTTCGCGGACGTCGGGGACCTCGGGGTAGGCGTCGGCGCCGACGAGCTCCACGCCGAGCCCGGCGTCGGTCAGGATGGCGTGGAGTTCGGCGACCTTGTGGGCGTTGCGGGTGGCGAGGACCAGGCGGGTGTGCGGCATGGTCCGATTATCCCGGTCAGCCGGGGGTGCAGACCTTGGAGAGTTCGACCGCTGCGTCGGCGACGGGGGTGATGTCGGGGACGTCGCCGTTGTCGGCGGCCTTCTGTGCGTTCTCGACGGCCTGCCGGAGGTCGTTGACGGCGGCGTTGACGTCGGTGTTGCCGGTCTTGTCGCCGAGGTCGGCGAGGTCGTCGGCGATCTGGTCGAGGGCGTTGGCGGCGTCCTGGGGGCTGTTGCCGGCGTTGCTGACCGCGTTCTGCAGGTTCTGGACGTCGGTGGCGACCTGGGCTGCGACGTTGGCGCAGTCGAGGGCCTTGTCGACGGCGTCGACGGCGCTGCAGCCGATGAGGGCGGTGGTGCCGAGGGCGGCGACGGCGGCCAGGGCCGCGAGGCGGCGGGTGCGTGGGTGCATATCTGTACACACGCACCGCGCCGTTCTCGGGTTGCGTTTCCCAGACGCGCTCTTTGTCAGTTCTTGGTGATCTGTTCGAGGTCGGCGAGGGCGGCGCGCTGGAGGGCGTCGAGTTCGGTGCAGCCGGCGACGGCCAGGTCGAGGAGCCCGTTCAGTTCCTTGCGGTCGAAGGGCTGGCCCTCGGCGGTGCCCTGGACCTCGACGAAGCGGCCGTCGCCGGTGCAGACGACGTTCATGTCGGTCTCGGCGCGGACGTCTTCCTCGTAGCAGAGGTCGAGCATGGGGACGCCGTCGATGATGCCGACGCTGACGGCGCTGACGGTGCCGGTGAGCGGCTGGGCCTTGGCGCGGACGAGCTTGCGGGTGTGCATCCAGGTGACGGCGTCGGCGAGGGCGACGTAGGCGCCGGTGATGGCGGCGGTGCGGGTGCCGCCGTCGGCCTGGAGGACGTCGCAGTCCAGGACGACGGTGTTCTCGCCGAGCGCCTTGTAGTCGATGACGGCGCGCAGGGAGCGGCCGATGAGGCGGGAGATCTCGTGGGTGCGTCCGCCGATCTTGCCGCGGACGGACTCGCGGTCGCCGCGGGTGTTGGTGGAGCGGGGGAGCATGGCGTATTCGGCGGTGACCCAGCCTTCGCCGCTGCCCTTGCGCCAGCGGGGTACGCCCTCGGTGACGGAGGCGGTGCAGAGGACCTTGGTGTCGCCGAAGGAGACCAGGACGGATCCTTCGGCGTGCTTGCTCCAGCCGCGCTGGATGGTGACGGGGCGGAGCTCTTCGGGGGTGCGGCCGTCGATACGAGACATGGCGTCGAGCCTAGTCGTACGAAGGACCGGGGCCCGTGCCGGTGCGGGAACGGGCCCCTTGCGGGTGAGGTGCGCGCGGGGCGCGGGAGAGGTGCGGGTGGCCGGCGGTCAGCGCCGGTTCACATCATGTCCTCGATGTCGGCGGCGATGGGGTCGGCGTCGGTGCCGATGACGACCTGGATCGCGGTGCCCATCTTGACGACGCCGTGGGCTCCGGCGGCCTTGAGCGCGGCCTCGTCGACGAGCGAGGCGTCCTTGACCTCGGTGCGGAGACGGGTGATGCAGCCCTCGACTTCTTCGATGTTGTCGAGTCCGCCGAGCCCGGCGACGATCTTCTCTGCCTTGCTGGCCATCTGTACTCCTGGTTGGTCTCGGCCGTTCGGTCCGATTTCACACGTTAATGCAGTGCCGGACCGTATTTGCGGGGATGCATGGGTGACGCAGCCGCGCCGCAACTGGTCTACACCACATTACCTGCCGGGAGGTAGTCCCATGGGTTCGGACGCCGCCGCAGCAGCCGCCCCGCGTCCGAGCCGGAAGTGGCGCGGCGTCCTGTTCCAGGGACTGCAGAAGATGGGGCGCAGTCTGCAGCTCCCCATCGCGGTGCTGCCGGCGGCGGGCATCCTGAACCGGCTGGGCCAGGACGACGTCTTCGGCCCGCAGGGCCTCGGCTGGGACAACGTGGCGAAGGTCTTCGACGGCGCGGGCGGGGCGCTGCTGGACGGCTCGCTGGGGCTGCCGTTGCTGTTCGCGGTGGGTGTCGCGATCGGGATGGCGAAGAAGTCGGACGGCTCGACGGCGCTGGCGGCGGTGGCGGGCTTCCTCGTCTACTACGGAGTGCTGCACCAGTTCCCGCAGGACTGCCCGAAGGGGACGGTCTTCGTGCAGGCGAGCATGATCAGCGGGGCGTGCATCCCGCCGGGGACGCCGTCGCAGGCGGTTCCGGCGGCGTACCAGAATCCGGGGGTCTTCGGCGGCATCGTGATCGGGCTGCTGACCGCCTTCTTCTGGCAGCGCTACCACCGCACCAGGCTGGTGGACTGGCTCGGCTTCTTCAACGGCCGCCGGCTGGTGCCGATCGTCATGGCGTTCGTCGCGATCGTCTTCGCGGTGCTGTCGGTGTGGGTCTGGCCGCCGATCGGCGGCGGGCTGACCTCCTTCAGCCAGTGGCTGACGGATCTCGGCTCGTACGGGTCGGGGATCTTCGGCGTGGCGAACCGGGCGCTGCTGACGGTGGGGCTGCACCAGTTCCTCAATGTCTTCGTGTGGTTCCAGTTCGGCAGTTTCACCAAGCCGGACGGCACCGTGGTGCACGGCGACATCACGCGCTTCCTGGAGGGTGACCCGACGGCCGGGCAGTTCACCTCGGGCTTCTTCCCGATCATGATGTTCGCGCTGCCCGCCGCCGCGCTGGCGATCACGCACTGTGCCCGTCCGGGCCGCCGCAAGGAGGTCGGGGGCCTGATGCTGTCGGTGGCGCTGACCTCGTTCGTGACGGGCATCACCGAGCCGATCGAGTACTCGTTCATGTTCATCGCGCCCGCGCTGTACGCGGTCCACGCGGTGCTCACCGGGGCCTCGATGGCGATCACGTGGGCACTGGGCGTGCACGACGGCTTCTCGTTCTCGGCGGGGCTGATCGACTACGTCATCAACTGGCACCTGGCGACCAAGCCCTGGATGATCGTCCCGATCGGGCTGGCCTTCGCGGCGGTGTACTACGCGCTCTTCCGTTTCGTGATCACCAGATTCGACCTGGCGACGCCGGGCCGTGAGCCGGAGGAGGTCGCGGAGGAGATGGCGCGGGACAACATCAAGGCGTGACGGAGGCGCCACGCTTCGGAGTGTGGTCTAGACCACACGGGGCGAGGCTTTCCTTCACGCGTTGCTTACATGTTAATACTGGTCTACACCACTCGGTGGTTTAGACCAGGAGGACCCCCCATGACTACCGCCACCGCATCGGCGGCCCCCGCAGCGAAGAAGCGGGGCTCCGGCCTTTTCCAGGGCCTGCAGAAGGTCGGCCGCAGCCTTCAGCTGCCGATCGCCGTGCTGCCGGCGGCGGGCATCCTGCTCCGTCTCGGCCAGCCCGATGTGTTCGGCGCGGACGGCCTCGGCTGGGACAAGGTCGCGTCGGTGTTCGCGACCGCCGGCGGCGCCGTGTTCGACAACCTGCCGCTGCTCTTCTGCATCGGTGTCGCGATCGGCTTCGCCAAGAAGGCCGACGGCTCGACGGCGCTCGCGGCGCTGGTCGGTTTCCTGGTCTACAGCAACGTGCTCAAGGCCTTCCCGGTCACCGAGGCCAAGGTCCAGAAGGGCGCGGACATAGCCGCGACCTACAACAACCCGGGTGTGCTCGGCGGCATCATCATGGGTCTGCTGGCCGCAGTGCTCTGGCAGCGCTACCACCGCAAGCGGCTGGTGGACTGGCTCGGCTTCTTCAACGGCCGCCGGCTGGTGCCGATCATCATGGCCTTCGTCGGCACCCTGGTCGGTGTCTTCTTCGGCCTGGTCTGGGAGCCCATCGGCGAGGTCATCAGCAACTTCGGCGAGTGGATGACCGGCCTCGGCTCGGTCGGCGCCGCACTGTTCGGCCTGATCAACCGCGCGCTGATCCCGATCGGCATGCACCAGTTCGTGAACTCGGTGGCCTGGTTCCAGCTGGGCGACTTCACCAACTCCGCGGGCACCGTCGTCCACGGCGACTTGACCCGCTTCTTCGCCGGCGACCCCGGTGCCGGACAGTTCATGACCGGCTTCTTCCCGATCATGATGTTCGGTCTGCCGGCCGCCGCCCTGGCCATCGCCCACACGGCCCGCCCCGAGCGCCGCAAGGCCGTCATGGGCATGATGATCTCGCTCGCGCTGACCTCCTTCGTGACCGGTGTGACCGAGCCGATCGAGTTCTCATTCATGTTCATCGCGCCGCTGCTGTACGCGATCCACGCGGTGCTCACGGCCCTGTCCATGGCCGTGACCTGGGCCTTCGGTGTGCACGCCGGCTTCACCTTCTCGGCCGGCGCCATCGACTACCTGCTGAACTGGAACCTGTCGACCAAGCCGTGGCTGATCATCCCGATCGGCCTGGTCTTCTCGGTGATCTACTACGTGGTCTTCCGCTTCGCGATCACCAAGTTCAATCTCCCCACCCCGGGCCGCGAGCCCGAGGAGGAGAACGAGGACCTCGTGAAGGCCTGATTTCCGGCGCACGACGAAGCCCCCGGAACCGCGACGTTCCGGGGGCTTCGTGCTGCTCGGGGCGGGGCGCGCTCAGATCTCGTAGACCGCCCCGGCCTTCGCCACTTCCACCGGGCCGTCGTAGACCTC
This sequence comes from Streptomyces sp. NPDC001070, assembly GCF_053598835.1. Classification (NCBI taxonomy): domain Bacteria; kingdom Bacillati; phylum Actinomycetota; class Actinomycetes; order Kitasatosporales; family Streptomycetaceae; genus Streptomyces; species Streptomyces sp. NPDC001070. The sequence continues at coordinate 24,032 of NZ_JBSFLB010000002.1, read as the reverse complement.
GCGGGCGTGTTCGAGGTTGACCCGCGGATCGGTCCACGGCGGGATGTGGGTGAGCACCAGCCGGCCGGCCCCCGCGCGGTCCGCGTACTCGCCGGCCTCGCGGCCGTTGAGGTGCAGTTCGGGGATGTCCTCCTTGCCGTGCGTGAAGGAGGCCTCGCACAGGAAGAGGTCGGTGCCCTCGGTGAGGGTCAGCAGCGCCTCACAGGGACCGGTGTCCCCCGAATAGGTGAGGGCGCGTCCGGCGTGCTCGACTCGGAAGCCGTACGCCTCGACGGGGTGGCTGACGACGTCCGCGGTGATGGTGAAGGGGCCGAGGCGGAAGCTGCCGGGTTCGAGGGTGCGGAAGTCGAAGACCTCGCTCATGCACTTCTCGTCGGGCACGTCCCCGTACGCGCTGGCCAGCCGCCGCTCGGTGCCCTCGGGGCCGTAGACCGGGATGGCGTGGGCCGGACCGCCCTCGTGCCGGTAGTAGCGCGCGACGAAGTACGCGCACATGTCGATGCAGTGGTCGGCGTGCAGATGGCTCAGCAGGATCGCGTCGAGGTCGTAGAGACCGCAGTGGCGCTGCAGCTCGCCGAGGGCGCCATTGCCCATGTCGAGCAGCAGCCGGAAGCCGTCGGCCTCGATGAGGTAGCTCGAGCAGGCCGAGTCCGCGGACGGGAACGACCCCGAGCAGCCGACGACGGTGAGCTTCATGTGCAGAAACCTCCGTGGATTGTTCCGGGGGTCTTGCGTTGGCGCGCCACGACGCCCCGCTCCACAGGGGGAGGGGGGAGGGGCGGGAGCGACCCGCCATGTGTTCTTGAGCGTAAGGCGCACAGCGTGCGCATGCTCCTCTGCGGAGCCCCGTTGTGGGCGGAATCACCAGTACGGCGCCCTCGTCTCCGGAGAGTCCGCCGGGACGGGGCGCCGCGGGGCGCGCGGTCAGGCCCAGAGCTGGCCGTGCAGGGCGGCGACGGCCGCCTCGGTGGACTCGGCGGTGTAGATGCCGGTCGACAGGTACTTCCAGCCGCCGTCGGCGACGACGAACACGATGTCGGCGCGCTCGCCCGCGCGTTCGGCCTTGCGGGCCACGCCGAGGGCGGCGTGCAGGGCGGCTCCGGTGGAGACGCCGGCGAAGATGCCCTCCTGCTGGAGCAGTTCGCGGGTACGGCGGACCGCGTCCTCGGAACCGACGGAGAAGCGGGTGGTGAGCACGGACTCGTCGTAGAGCTCGGGGATGAAGCCCTCGTCGAGGTTGCGCAGTCCGTAGACGAGGTCGTCGTAGCGCGGCTCGGCGGCGACGATCTGCACTCCGGGGACCTTCTCGCGAAGGTAGCGGCCGACGCCCATGAGGGTGCCGGTGGTGCCGAGGCCGGCGACGAAGTGGGTGACGGAGGGCAGGTCGGCGAGGATCTCGGGGCCGGTCGTGGCGTAGTGGGCGCCGGCGTTGTCGGGGTTGCCGTACTGGTAGAGCATCACCCAGTCGGGGTGCTCGGCGGCCAGTTCCTTGGCAACGCGGACGGCGGTGTTGGAGCCGCCCGCGGCCGGGGAGGGGATGATCTCGGCGCCCCACATCGCGAGCAGCTCGCGCCGCTCGGATGAGGTGTTCTCGGGCATGACGCAGACCATGCGGTAGCCCTTGAGCCTGGCGGCCATGGCGAGCGAGATGCCGGTGTTGCCGGAGGTGGGTTCGAGGATGGTGCAGCCGGGCGTGAGCCGTCCGTCGCGCTCGGCCTGCTCGATCATGTGCAGGGCCGGGCGGTCCTTGACCGATCCGGTGGGGTTGCGGTCCTCCAGCTTGGCCCAGACGGAGACTTCGGCGGAGGGGGACAGGCGCGGCAGCCGTACCAGCGGGGTGTTGCCGACGGCTGCCAGCGGGCTGTCGTACCGCATCAGCGCATTCCGCCGGCGACGGCGGGGAGGATCGTCACGCTGTCGCCGTCGGTGAGCTTGGTGGCGATGCCGTCGAGGAAGCGGACGTCCTCGTCGTTGAGGTAGACGTTCACAAAGCGCCGCAGCTCGCCGCCGGCGGTGGTGTCCACGATGCGCTCGCGGATGCCGGTGTGGCGGGTGTCGAGGTCGGCGAAGAGCTCGTCGAGGGTGCTGCCGCTGCCTTCGACGGCCTTGGCGCCGTCGGTGTAGCTGCGGAGGATGGTCGGGATGCGGACCTCGATGGCCATGCGTCGGCTCCTGTGGGTGCGTGAGTACGGCGGGGAAGGCGGGGAGTGCGCGGGCGGGCGGTGCTCAGGCGCACGAACAGGCCGCGCTGGCGAGGCGGCACAGGTCGACGTGCAGCCGCGCGACGAGCAGCGTGCCCGGCGCCTTGTCGCTCACGTCGTGGGAAACCATGGGGTCATCGTATCGATTCCCCCGGGCCCTCAGAGATGGGCGTCCCATGATGCGGACCACGGCGTCTCAGATGTAGGAGTCGACGATCTCGACGGGCTCCTCGGTGACCTCGCCGTCCACGATGCGGAACGAGCGGAACTGGAAGGGTCCGGCGTCGTCGGTGTCGGCGGTGGAGACCAGCACGTAGTGGGCGCCGGGCTCGTTGGCGTAGGAGATGTCGGTGCGCGAGGGGTAGGCCTCGGTGGCGGTGTGGGAGTGGTAGATGACCACCGGCTCCTCGTCGCGGTCGTCGAGTTCCCGGTACAGCTTCAGCAGGTCGCCTGAGTCGAACTCGTAGAACGTGGGCGAGCGGGCCGCGTTGAGCATCGGGATGTGCCGCTCGGGCCGGTCGGTGCCGGCCGGTCCCGCGATCACGCCGCAGGCCTCGTCCGGGTGGTCGGCGCGGGCGTGGGCGACGAGTGCGTCGTGCAGGGCACGGGTGAGGGTCAGCATGGTCGCCAGAATAGGCGGGGTGCGCGCGGTGTCCTCGCAGGGGTGGCGGCGGGAGGCGGGACGGCAGGCGGCCCCCGGCCGATGGTCCGGGGGCCGCCTGGTGAGACGCGCGTCCTATTTCTGGGCGAAGGCCAGCTCGGAGTCGGTTGCCGTGTACCGCTTGGCGATCCGGTAGCCGATGCCGAGCAGGACGGACCAGACGAGCCAGACGTACAGGCCGAGTCGGGTGTCGGCGTCGGTCGCCATGAGGACGACGACGAGGAGCAGGGCCATGATGGCGACCCAGTTGGTGACGGGGGCGCCGGGCATCCGGAAGTCGGCGGCGGGCAGCAGTCCGGCGCGGACCTTGGCGCGGTAGCGCAGATGGGCGGCGAGGATCATGATCCAGGTCCACAGGCCGGCGCAGGTGGCGACCGAGGTGATGTAGAGGAACGCCTTGCCGGGGGAGACGACGTTGACGATCACGCCGATGCCCATGAAGAGGGTGGACATGATCAGCGCGGGGAGCGGGAGCCGGCGGCCGCTGAGCTTCTCCATGGTCCTGGGCGCCTCGCCGTTGGCGGCCAGGCCGCGCAGCATGCGGCCGGTGGAGTAGATGCCGGAGTTGCAGGAGGACAGGGCCGCGGTGAGGACCACGAAGTTCATGATCCCTGCGGCGCCGGGGATGCCGACCTGGGCGAAGACCTGGACGAAGGGGCTGACGCCGGGGGTGTACTTGGTCCAGGAGAAGACCGACAGCAGGACGATGAGCGCGCCGACGTAGAAGATGCCGATGCGGACCGGGAGGGTGTTGATCGCCTTGCGCAGGGTCTGCTTGGGGTTCTCGGCCTCGCCGGCGGTGATGCCGACCAGCTCGACGCCGAGGTAGGCGAAGATCACGCCCTGCATGGCGAGCATGGCCTGCCAGGCGCCGTTGGGGGCGAAGCCGCCGTCGGCCCACAGGTGGGCGACCGAGGCGGTGTCGCCGGCGGCGGAGAAGCCGAAGGTCAGGACGCCGACACCGATGACGATCATGGCGATGATCGCGGTGACCTTGATCGTGGAGAACCAGAACTCCAGCTCGCCGAAGAGCTTGACCGAGACGAGGTTGGCGACGAAGAGCACCACGAGCGCCACGGCGGCGGTGGACCAGACCGGGATCGCGGGCCACCAGAAGTTGATGTACGCGCCGGCGGCGGTGACCTCGGACATGCAGGCGGTGACCCACAGGGCCCAGTACGACCAGCCGGTGGCGAAGCCCGCGAACGGCCCGAAGAACTCGCGGGCGTAGTCGGCGAAGCTGCCGGAGGTGGGGCGGTAGGTGAGGAGCTCTCCGAGGGCCCGCATGATGAAGAAGATCACGACACCGGCGGCGGCGTAACACGCGATCAGACTGGGCCCGATGTTGGCGATGCCCGTGCTGGACCCGTAGAACAGGCCGGTGCCGATGGCACCGCCGATGGCGATCATCTGGACCTGGCGGGCGCCGAGTCCGCGCTTGTAGCCCTCTTCCGGCGCGGTCCCCGTGGCGCCGCCGCCGGACTCGTACTGCTCGACCTGCGTCGAGGTCATGGTTGCTGTGCCTTTCTCCATGCCCGTCCGGCCGTGACGGCCCGGATCGGGTTCCGATCCCCCCGGATGGTGGAGGTGCACGCCGGGGTCGGCCGGCCACGCGACCGACCGCGACAGGGGTGGTGTCACGGCCGGTGGTCGAGGATTCGTATCACGGGGCGCGCCTCGGGCACGCAGCGCAAATGTGGCACACCCCATAGGAAGAAGCGGACAAAAGGTGCGCCGAATGGGAATGCGGCTGGACGTGGTGACGTGATCGTTATCCGGAATTGAGCGTCCTCTGAGCGAACGGGACGCCCCCGGATCACGCCATGAGGGTCTCCACGAGGCTCTCCTGGAGCGACCCGAGCCAGAGGTAGGCCATGACGAGCGGCTTGCGCGGATCGGAGTCCGGCAGGCGGTACAGCTCGTTGTCCTCGTCCTCGGTGATCTCCAGCCGGGTCCCTATGGTCAGCCGCAGGTCGTTGAGGGCGCCGAGCCACTGGCGCGCCTGCTCCGCGTCGAGGGTCAGCACCGCTCCCCCGTCGCCGCCGGGGGTCAGCGCGTCGAGGCTGTGGACGACCGCGAGGGCGTCGTCGCGCTTGCGGGCGCGCAGGTCGTTCTCGGTGTAGCGGCGGAACTCGGAGGAGTCCGCCTCCTCCTCGTACGCGTCCGGGAAGAGCCGGGCGAGCGCCGGGTCCCGCGGGGGCTCGGTGGGGCCCTCCGCGAAGAGCTCGGCGAGCGGGTCGGCCGGTTCGGCCCCGCCGCCGGCGCCCCCGGGGCCGATCAGCTCCAGGAGCTGCACGGCCAGGCTGCGCAGGATGGAGATCTCGACCTCGTCGAGCGCGACGGCCGCGCCGCCGCCTGCGGCGGTCTCGAAGTACCCGGGCATGTCAGTATCAGCCGTCCCTCAGGGGCTCAGTGGTCTCGGTGGTCTCGCGGCCTCAGCGGTCCTGCGTCAGAGTGGCCCACAGTCCGTAGCCGTGCATCGCCTGCACGTCGCGCTCCATCTCCTCGCGCGAGCCACTGGACACCACGGCCCGGCCCTTGTGGTGCACGTCGAGCATGAGCTTGGTGGCCTTGTCCTTCGGGTAGCCGAAGTATGCCTGGAAGACATAGGTCACATAGCTCATCAGATTGACCGGGTCGTTGTGGACGACAGTCACCCAGGGAACGTCCGGGGACGGCACCTCGAAGGGGGCCTCGCTCGACTCGGTCCGTTCGATCTCTGCGGGGGCGACACTCACGAGACCCATGCTGTCACCAGACCCTGCCCACAGTGAAACCGGCCCTCCGAGAAATCGTCACTCTGACGAGATTTGGGGGTAGCATCCTCGGCATGAGCACTGCAGACCTGGGGCTGCCCGTCGCCGTCCCGTCCACCGCGCTGTTCACCGACCGGTACGAGCTGACCATGCTGCAGGCGGCGCTGCGCAGCGGAGCCGCCCACCGGCGTTCGGTTTTCGAGGTGTTCACCCGGCGACTGCCCGAGGGGCGCCGCTACGGGGTGGTGGGCGGTACCGGGCGGGTGCTGGACGCCGTGGAGAACTTCCGCTTCGACGACCGCATCCTCGGTTTCCTCGAACGCGAGCGGGTCGTGGACGGGCCCACCCTGGAATGGCTGGCCGGCTACCGCTTCCGCGGCGACGTCCTCGGCTACCCCGAGGGTGAGGTGTACTTCCCCGGCTCGCCGATCCTGCGGGTCGAGGGCACCTTCGCCGAGGCGGTGCTGCTGGAGACGGTCGTGCTGTCGATCCTCAACCACGACTCGGCGATCGCGGCGGCCGCCTCCCGGATGGCCGTGGCCGCCGCCGGCCGCCCGCTGATGGAGATGGGGGCCCGCCGCACCCACGAGCTGGCGGCGGTGGCGGCCTCCCGCGCCGCCTACGTCGGCGGCTTCGCCTCCTCCAGCAACCTCGCCGCCGGGTTCCGCTACGGCCTGCCGACCATCGGCACCAGCGCGCACGCTTTCACCCTGCTCCACGACAGCGAGCGGGACGCCTTCACCGCCCAGGTGGAGTCGCTCGGCGGGGGCACCACCTTGCTGGTCGACACCTTCGACGTGGCCGCGGCCGTCCGGGCCGCCGTGGAGATCGCCGGGACCGAGCTCGGGGCGGTGCGCATCGACTCCGGGGACCTGCTGCTGCTCGCGCACCGGGTGCGGCAGCAGCTGGACGACCTCGGGGCGCAGAAGACCAGGATCGTGGTGACCTCGGACCTGGACGAGTACGCGATCGCCTCGCTGGCCGCGGCGCCGGTGGACGCGTACGGGGTCGGCACCTCGCTGGTGACCGGCAGCGGGCAGCCGACCTGCTCGATGGTCTACAAACTGGTCGCCCGCGCGGCCTCCGACGACCCGGACGCGCCCGTGGTGCCGGTCGCCAAGAAGTCGATGGGCGGCAAGACCAGCATCGGCGGACGCAAGTGGGCGGCCCGGCGGCTGGACGCGGACGGGGTCGCCGAGGCCGAGGTGATCGGCACGGGACCGGTGCCGGGGCCGCTGGCCGACCGGCAGTTGCTCGTGCCGCTGGTGCTGGGCGGCGAGACCGTGACCCGCGAGCCCCTGGAGGCGGCCCGTACCCGGCACATCGAGGCGCGCGCCGGCCTGCCGCTGTCCGCGACCCAGCTGTCGCGCGGGGAACCGGTGCTGCCCACGGAGTACATCACGCACTGATCCGCCCGGCCGCGCCTGGCCGTCGCGGGGCGCGGCTCACTACAGTCGACAAACGACAGCCATCGGAAGGAAGCGACCGCCATGCACCGCGCACTGATCGTCGTGGACGTGCAGAACGACTTCTGCGAGGGCGGCAGCCTGCCGGTCGCCGGGGGCTCCGAGGTCGCCGCCGCCATCACCGACCTCATCGGGGACGCCACGGCCGGCTACCGGCACGTCGTGGCCACCCGCGACCACCACATCTCCCCCGGCGGACACTTCGCCGAGCACCCCGACTACGTCCGCACCTGGCCGGTGCACTGCGTCGCCGGCACCGAGGGCGTGGGCTTCCACCCCAACTTCGCGCCGGCGGTCGCCTCGGGCGCGGTGGAGGCGGTCTTCGACAAGGGCGCGTACGCGGGCGCGTACAGCGGCTTCGAGGGCGCCGACGAGAACGGCATCGGACTGGCCCAGTGGCTGCGCGACCGCGGAGTGGCGGAGGTCGACGTCGTCGGCATCGCCACCGACCACTGCGTACGGGCCACCGCGCTCGACGCCGTGCGGGAGGGCTTCCGCACCCGGGTGCTGCTGGACCTGACGGCGGGGGTCATGGCGGAGACGACCGAGCGGGCCCTGGAGGAGCTGCGCACGGCCGGCGCCGAGCTGTCCGGCAAGCCGGTGGTCCGCGGTCAGGAGTAGGGCCGGTCCGGCAGGACGCCTCCTCCGCGCAGCCCTACCGGCGGGCCGTCGGGCCCAGCAGTGCCGCGATGGACTGCCAGGCGGCGGCCGGAGCGGAGGGGATGCGGCGCCAGACGAGGCCGTCGGGGTGGTGGAGGACGGCGTTGATCTCGTCGGACGTGGGCGGCTCCATGTTGCCGACGAGGCGGACGGTGCGGAAGCCCAGGTTGCGCAGGCGGGTCAGCGCACGCTGGCGGTTGACCGCGACGACGAGGACCCTTATGTACTCGTCCGGGGCCCCACCGGGCGAGGGTAACCGGAGGGCGACGACCACGTCGCCGCTCGGAAGCCTCGTGAAACCGCCGCTGGCCATAAGCACATGATCGGCAGATCGGCCCCCGTCCACCAGGGGACGGGGGCCGATCAGGTCACTTCGAGCGGTGTGTGATCATCGCCGTGGTCACTTCTTGGACGGGCCGACCTTCACCGTGATGGTGCTGCCGTCCTTGGCCGCGCTCGTGATCGTGATGCTCGTGTTGGTGGGGGACACCTTCACGCCGCCGGTCGGGTTCGAGGAGTACCAGTACGTGTGCTTGTCGTCGAAGACCGAGTTCCCGGCCTTGCCCGGGATCTTGGTGGCGACACCGTTCTTGTGCAGGGTGATGCCGTCGGTGCGGTACTTCGAGAACGTGGAGTCGTACGCCTGCACGCGGTTGCGCATGAGCGTGCCGTCCTTCCACAGCAGCGGCTTGGCGTGGGCGTCGATCGGCAGGATCCGGCCGGAGCCCGGGTGGGCGCTGACGTTGTTGTCGTTCATCGACGTGTCCCACAGCCAGACCAGCAGGCCGTTCTGGTACGCGTAGTGCTCGACCCAGTTCTCCTTGGTGGTGGCCCAGCCGAAGTTGTAGGGGCCGACCTTCAGGGTCTTGTCGTACGAGACGTACTGCCGGTTCTCCGCGATGTAGTACTGCGCGTACTGCTCGGAGAACGTGGAGCCCTTGATGGAGAAGCCAGCCGCGGTCCAGCCGTTGTCACCGTTCTCTGCGCCGTCGCTGACCAGGGTCGCGCCGTCGGCGGTCAGGGTGATCGCGTCGGCCAGGAAGCCCTTCTGGGCCACGCCGCCGTCGCTCTGGTAACGGAAGCGCAGCTTGACCGACTTGCCCGCGTAGGCGTCCAGCGGGAGCACCATGTCCTGGTACGAGGCCGCGGTGCCGGTCAGGGCCGGCTTGCCGGACGCGTCGCGCGGGAGCGGGGCGCCGCCGATGGTGCCGTCGAGAGCGGTCCAGGTGGCGCCGCCGTCGGTGGACACCTCGGTGTAGAGGTAGTCGTAGTTCTCCTCGATGTCGTACCAGCCCTTGAGGGACAGGCTCGCCGAGGTCTTGCCGGTGAGGTCGACGTCGCGGGTGAGGGTGTTGCTCAGGTTGTCACCGCTGCCGCTCCACCACTGCCTGGTGCCCTCGGCCGGGGTCGCCAGCTCGGTGACCACGGTCTTCTTGGGGAGCGTGACGACCAGACCCTGCTTCCTCCTGGTGTTGTACTCCGCGACCCCAAGGGTGGTGGTCGACTTCTTGCCGGCCTTGGCGGTGGCGTAGTTCAGCCAGCCCAGCTGCAGCTTGTCCCAGGCCGTCATGTCGCCGGGCAGGTCGCCGATGGCGTCCTTGCCGGTGCCCAGCCAGGAACCGGACGACATCAGCGTCCAGAAGCCGGTGGAGTTCTCGGCGGTGTTGGTGGTGTCGTAGTGGTCCGGGAGACCGAGGTCGTGGCCGAACTCGTGGGCGAAGACGCCGAGGCCGCCGTTCTCGGGCTGGACGGTGTAGTCGCCGACCCAGACACCGGTGTCGCCGATCTGCGTGCCGCCGAGCAGGTTGCCGGCCGGACCGGTCGCGCCCGCGTCGGTGCCGAAGGCGTACCAGCGGTGGGCCCAGATCGCGTCCTCGCCCTGAGCGCCGCCGCCGGCGGACTCGTCCTCACCGGCGTGCACGATCTGGAAGTGGTCGATGTAGCCGTCGGGCTCGTTGAAGTTGCCGTCGCCGTCGTAGTCGTAGCGGTCCCACTGGTCGTACTGGGCCAGCTTCGCCTTGATCTGGGCGGCGGAGTCACCGGCGGCCTTGCGGGCGTCGACCCACTTGTTCACCGCGTCGGCGACCAGGTTCCAGGTGCAGGTGTCGCACTTGTTGCTGCCGTACCGGGCCTCGTTCCAGTCGACCTTGACCCAGTCGGCGACCTCGCCGGCGACCGAGTAGCGGCCGGAGGACTGCTTCTCGTAGTACTTCGCCATGGACTCGCGGTCCTTGGTGTGGGAGAAGTACAGGTCCTGGAAGTGCTGGCGGTTGTAGTCCGCCTGCCACGCCGTGCTGTTGTCCTCGCGGCGGTCGGGCTTGGCTATCTGGTTGTGCGCGGGACCGGTCGTGCCGCCGTACTGGGGGTCGACCTGGTTCCCGAACTCGGCGAGGATCACGAAGATCTTGTCGGTCTTCTCGCGCGCGAGCTCGACGTACTTGTTCTTTCCGAGCCTCACCACGTTCGAGGCGCCGCGGTCCTCGACCTTGGACTTGCCGGATATGACCTGCTCGATCGCCTGCTGGCGCTGGGCGGCCTGACGCTCGCTCAGCGGGCCCTTCAGATCGTGCTCGACGCGCTCCGCCTTGGCCGGGTCCTGGCGCACGACGCGACCGGCCTGAGAGTCGGCCTGGGCTGCCGCGACGGGGAAGGCGGTGGCGCCCATTGCGGCGATCGCCACGGCCAGAGCGGCGGATCTGATGGTCCGTCGTTGGCTTATCACGATGTATTGACCTCCCTAGGGTGAAGCCATTGCACCGGAGTGACGCGTGAAAAGACAGATCTTGACTTGACCATGACCGACAAGTACGGTGAGCGACCGGCCCGTTGCGGATAGCGGACACTTCGGGCGACACAAGGCCCTTCCGCCGCAGTCCCGTTGGCCGGGAGATCGCGATGATGCGACCCCGTGCGCCCCCCGTGCTTCCGTACCGTGGGTTAGGTCACGCTTACCGGCTGTTCCGCCCGGGCATCTCGCAACGTAGAGTCGGTGGTTGGCGTGCCACGTCTGAACCACCCGGAAAACCGCCCTGGCCGACGCTTCGCCACAATCGACCTATACGAGGACGGATCAGCCATGCCACGTCCCACCCCCGCCCAGTTGTCCTACGGTTCCGCGACCGTGGTGCTCTCCACCCTCGCGATGCTGCTGCTCTCGGAGGCGCGATCGGGCATCGCGGTGGCGGTCATCGCCGCCGCGGGACTGGTGCTCGGCGTCCTGGTCGCCGTGACGGCGACGATCCCGGCCGGCGCCCGCCGCGCGAGGGGCGAACTCCCCGCCGCGCACCAGCCGGTCCCCCGGCCCCGCGTCCGCGGCACCGCCGAGCCCCGGCTCGGCGAGCACTCGCTGCGGCGCTGAGCCCGTCCGCCCCGGAGTACACCGACGGCCCCGGAGCGGATGCTCCGGGGCCGTCGTGTTCAGGACGTGCGCGTCAGACCTTGACCACGACCGTCTTGGCGGCCTTGTCGTGCCAGCACTGGCGGTAGGGCTTGTCCCACAGGTGCGACAGCACGTTGAGCAGCGAGAGAATGAAGCCCACGCAGGGTACGACGCCGATGAAGGAGTACACCGCGGCACGGCCCCAGGCGGCACTCCCGGGCGGGCTGCCGTCGGCCAGCTTCGCGACGCGGATCTTCATGACCTTCTTGCCCACCGTCTGGCCGGTGGACTGAAGCATCAGCGCCTCGTAGAGGAACGCACCGACGCCGATGACCAGTTCGATCCCCAGGAGCGGGCCCGTGTCCGTTAGCGAGGTGCCCGTCGCCACCAACAGGACGATGAACGCGACGATGAAGATGCCCAGGTCGATCAGCCGGGCGAGGAAGCGCTGGCCGCTGTCGGCCAGCGGCGGCATGCCCGCCAGGGCCGGGTCCACTGGCATCTGGCCGTAACCGGCCGGCTGCTGGGGATAGGCGTAGGGCGACTGCTGCTGCGGGAACGGCTGCTGGTCGTAAGGGTTCTGGCCCTGGGGGTGCGGCTGCTGCCCGTACGGGTTCTCCCCGTACGGATTCTGGCCCCCCGAGCCGCCCTGCGGATAACCGTAGCCGGGCGGTTGATTCGAACTCATGGAGTGAGTAAATCAGCCGGGCATGACGGCGCATAGACGCGGATGGTCACGGCCCTGCGACGATCACCGCGCGGACCGCCTCAGTCCACCGACACCACCACGGTTTGCCCTGCTTTGTCGTGCAGGCACTGGCGGTACGGCTTGTCCCAGGTACACCAGAGCACCTCGACGACCCAGAAGACCTCACCGCAGCACGGGATGATCGGCACCAGTGAGTAGACCGACTCCCGCTTCAGCGCCGCCGGGGTCGTCGGGTTGGTGCCGTCGGCGAGCATGCCGACCCGCACCTTGAGCAGCTTTTTGCCGAGGCTCTGCCCGTACCGGGTGAGCATGAACACCTGGTAGGCCAGGTAGATCACGGCGTAGATGACGCCCTGGGAGAACAGCGCGCCGGTGGCGTTGTAGTCGTAGTTCCAGATCAGCCCGGTGATGCCGTAGACCGGGATGCCGATGATCAGGGCGTCGACGATACGCGCGGCCAGCCTGCGCCCCCGGTTCGCCAGCGGGGGCATCCCTGCCAGGGGGTCGGGCTCGGGCGCGCCGTACGGGCTGCCCGCGTACGGGCCGCCGCCGTAGCCCGCAGGGGGCGGCTGGTCGTAGGGCGAGCCGCCGCCCGGCGGGGGCTGGTAGGGCGGCGGCTGGTACGGCGGCTGCCCGGGCGGGGGCTGCTGTCCGGGCGGCGGCTGCTGTCCGGGCGGGGGCTGCGTGGGCTCGGACGGCTCCCGGGGCGGCTTGGCGAACGGGTCCTCGGGCTGATCGCTGCTCATGCCCCGAGTGAAACCCGGACGATACGGCCGCGCCTGCGGCGGGGGCCGTTCGGGTGTCAGCTGTCGCCGGCCACGAAGGTGCGCGCCGCCTTGTCGTGCCAGCACTGCCGCCACGGCCTGTCGAAGAGGCACCAGGCCAGCCCGAGGAACCCGATCACCAGCGCGTCCAGCACCGTGTGGGTGAGCCAGCGGCGCAGCGCCTGCCCGAAGCCCGGCTCGTACTGGCTCTCGATGTCCAGCACGCGCAGGCCCAGCAGCTTCTTGCCCAGGGTGCGGCCCCACTTGGCCGTGGGCAGCACCTCGTACAGCAGTCCGGTGACGAGCACGACGGCGGCGATGATGCCGAGTTGCACGCCCGTGGTGCCGTCGATCAGCCAGACCGTCACCTCCTCGCCGGTCAGCCGCGCCGCGGCCACCTTGTCGCGGAGGTGCTCGTAGGCCGCCGTCCCCAGCGGCACCGCAGCGGCCGCCAAGACCGCGCCCACCACCACGGAGTCGATCAGCCGGGCCGCCAACCGCTTCGCCGTCGACGCGGGCCGCGCCTGCTCTCGGGCGGAGGCGAAGGGGTCGTTCGGCACCGGCCGCCACGGCGCGGGGGCCGCCGCGTCCCCGCCCTGCGCCGGGACCTGGCGGGCCAGGTCGTGCACCTGCTGCGCCCACGGAACGGGGGCGGGCTGCTGCCCGGGAACGGCGCTCTCGGTGGGGGCGGACGCGACGGCCCGGCCCTGGGCGGGAGCGGGGTCAGGGGCGGCGGTCTGCATCGGGGCGGGCGCGGGGGCGGATGCCGCGGTCTGCGCCGGCGCGGGGGCCGGGGCGGGCGCGGCGGTCCGCTCCGCACGCTCGGGGATCCCCCACGACACCCGGGGCGAGGGATCCTGCCGGGCCGGGTCGGCGGCCCAGGACCGCTCCGGCCGGGACTCCGGCCGGGGCTGGGCCACGGGCCCCGCCTGCGGCCCGGTGATGGTCTCGGGTCCGCGTTCCGCCCTCGGGGCCCGCGGGTCCTCGTCCAGGAACATCGGCCCGGACTCCTCCAACGCGGGGATCCGCGGCGTCACGGGCGTCACCGGCGCCTGGGGTGCCTCCGGCACGGGCGGCGGCGCCAGCGCGGGCCCGGCGGCGGCCACGGCCGCACCGGACGGCGGCGCGAGGTCCTCCCCGGACTGCGGCGCGGGCCGGCTCGTGCCGGGGACCCACGAGGACCCGTTCCAGTAGCGGATGTAGCCCGGGATGGACGGGTCCGGGTAGTACCCGGGACCGGGCAGACTCCCGCCGCTGCTACCGGAGGTCATCCGTGACAACTCCCCTCACGACCGACACGCTCGACCAGCCCGCCGTCTCCGGCGTGCAAGGAGGACACTAACGAAGAACGCGGGGGGCGGACGAAAGAAACGATCCATGGGCGAGGATCGGCATTACGGGGCAAATCCCGGCGACCGAACCGATACGCTTCCGAACTGACACCGCTTCGGACGGACGGGGACGTGCGCGCCGCGGAGCCGTGGGCGGGGCGGGGCGGGGCGGAGAAGGGGAGGGCCGTCGCAGGGCCGGACGCAACCCCGGGCGGGGGCGGACGGCGACGTTCCGTGTGTACCGCATCCATCTCGTGAGTGCCGGGCCTTCGGGGAAAGTCCTCCCGATCGCCGGAACCCGCGTAATGGTGAAGACCGTATGCGCTCTCTCCCGGTGCGGGCCCCGCGCAGCACCCGCCGCGCAGCACCGCCAGGGGCCTTCGCGCCGAGGAAAGGACGACGAGATGCAGACCGTGGTGGAACGGGAACTGGAGATGCACCTGGTGCTGTCGCCCGAGCGCAGCATCGGCGTCCCTGCCAGGCTGGCCTACCGCTCCGGGGACCCCTTCGCCGTGCACATCACCTTCCACATCGGTTCGAACTCCCCCGTCAACTGGACCTTCGCCCGGGAGTTGCTGGTCGAGGGGGTGTTCCGGCCGAGCGGGCACGGCGACGTGCGGATCTGGCCCACCAAGAACGACGGACGGAGCGTGATCTGCATGGCGCTCAGCTCGCCGGACGGGACCGCGCTGCTGGAGGCGTCCTCCCACCCGGTGTCGGCATGGCTGGAGCGCACGCTGCGGGCCGTGCCGCCGGGGACGGAGCACGACCACTTGGCGATGGACGAGCGGCTGGACGAACTGCTGGCACCGGCCGCCGGCGAGACCGCGCGCGACGAGCGCCGCACGCGCGACCCCTGGCACGGGTCCGACGAGTCGCCGGACAACTGAGGCGCCGCCCCGGCGGCCCGGGAGCTCAGAACATCTTGCCCGGGTTGAGGATCCCGAGCGGGTCGAAGACGGCCTTGACGCCGCGCTGCATCTCCACACCCACCGGGCCGAGTTCGCGGGCCAGCCACTCCTTCTTCAGGACTCCGACGCCGTGTTCGCCGGTGATCGTGCCGCCCAGTTCCAGGCCGAGCGCCATGATCTCGTCGAACGACTCGCGGGCCCGCGCGGACTCCTCCGGATCGGCGGCGTCGAAGCACACCACGGGGTGGGTGTTGCCGTCCCCGGCGTGCGCGCACACCCCGATCGTCAGGTCGTGCTTTCGGGCGATGGCCGCGACCCCGTCGAGCATCGCGGCGAGCCGGCCGCGCGGCACGCACACGTCGTCGATCATCGTGGCCGTGGAGACCCGCTCCAGCGCGGGCAGCGCCATCCGCCTTGCCTGCAGCAGCATTTCGGACTCCGCCGCGTCCTCGGCGGGCACCACCTGCGTCGCCCCGGCGGCGGTGCACAGCTCCCCCACCGCGGCCAGGTCGGCGGCCGGCGCGTGGGTGTCGAAGGCGGCCAGCAGCAGCGCCTCGGTCGACTCGGGCAGCCCCATGCTGGTCATGTCGTTGACGGCGCGCACGGTCGTGCCGTCCATCAGCTCCAGCAGCGAGGGCACATGACCGCCGGCCATGATGTCGCAGACCGCCGCGCATGCCGCCTCGGCGGAGGGGAACTCGGCCACCAGCGCCAGCTGGGCGGGCGGGGCGGGCTTGAGCGCCAGAACGGCCCGCACGACGATGCCGAGACTGCCCTCGGAACCGACGAACAGCCGGGTCAGGTCGTAACCGGCGACGCCTTTGGCGGTGCGCCGCCCGGTGCGCATCAGCCGCCCGTCGGCGAGGACGACCTCCAGGCCGAGCACGTACTCGGCGGTGACGCCGTACTTCACACAGCACAGGCCGCCGGAGCCGGTGCCGATGTTGCCGCCGATGGTGCACTGCTCCCAGCTGGAGGGATCCGGCGGGTAGTACAGGCCCTTCTCGGCGACGGCCCGGGAGAGCACGGCGTTGACGACGCCCGGCTCGACGACGGCGACGCGGTCGACGGGGTCGATCTCCAGGATGCGGTCCATCTTGGTGAGGGAGAGCACGATGCAGCCGTCGGAGGCGTTGGCCGCGCCGGACAGGCCGGTGCGGGCCCCCTGCGGCACGACCGGCACCCGCAGCGCGGTGGCGGTCCGCATGACGTGCTGGACCTGCTCCACGGTGCGCGGCAGGACGACGACCGCCGGCGCCCCGGCGGGGCAGAAGCTGGCCATGTCGTTGGCGTACGAGGCCGTGACATCGGGATCGGCGAGGATCGCCTCGTCGGGGAGTCCGCCGCGCAGCCGCTCGATGAGATCGCCCATGCGTCCAGCTTCGCACCGCGCCGCCGCCCGGGGAAGATCACGTCACCACGCGCCTCGCGGGAACTTCCGGTGCGTCTTCTCCTGGCGGGCCGGCGCCGGTCCACGCCCCTCCCCCGTGGAGGCATGGTCCGGCGCCGGAGTCTGCGGCGGTGGGCGATCAGAGGTTGCCGCGACGCTCCTGCTCGCGCTCGATCGCTTCGAACAGGGCCTTGAAGTTGCCCTTGCCGAAGCCCATCGAACCGTGCCGCTCGATCATTTCGAAGAAGACGGTCGGGCGATCCTGGACGGGCTTGGTGAAGATCTGCAGCAGGTAGCCGTCTTCGTCCCGGTCTGCCAGGATCTTCAACTCCCGCAGCGTGTCGATCGGTACGCGGGTGTCGCCGACCCACTCGCCCAGGGTGTCGTAGTAGGAGTCGGGGGTGTCAAGGAACTCGACACCCGCCGCGCGCATGGCGCGGACGGAGGCGACGATGTCGTTGGTCGCGAGGGCGATGTGCTGGACGCCCGGACCGCCGTAGAACTCCAGGTACTCGTCGATCTGGGACTTCTTCTTGGCGATCGCGGGCTCGTTGATGGGGAACTTGACCTTCAGCGTGCCGTCCGCGACGACCTTGGACATCAGCGCCGAGTACTCGGTGGCGATGTCGTCGCCGACGAACTCCTTCATGTTGGTGAAGCCCATGACGCGGTTGTAGAAGGCCACCCAGTCGTTCATCTTCCCGAGCTCGACATTGCCGACGCAGTGGTCGACGGCCTGGAAGAAGCGCTTGGCCGGCGGCTCCACCATGGGGTCCGCGGCGACGTAGCCGGGCAGGTAGGGGCCCTTGTAGGCGCCGCGCTCGACCAGGGTGTGGCGGGTCTGGCCGTAGGTGGCGATGGCGGCCAGGACGACGGTGCCGTACTCGTCGCCGACCTCGTGGGGCTCCTCCAGGCCGGTCGCGCCGTGCGCGACGGCGTAGTCGTACGCGGCGCGGACGTCGGGGACCTCCAGGGCCAGGTCCACGACGCCGTCGCCGTGGGCGGCGACGTGCTCCTCGAGGAGGCGGCCGTGGTCGGTGGCGGCCTTGACGACGGAGGTGAAGACGAAGCGGGCGCTCCCGGACTCCAGGACGTAGGACGCGGTCTCGCGGCTGCCGTTCTCCGGTCCGGAGTAGGCCACGCGCTTCATGCCGAACGCGGTCGAGTAGTAGTGGGCGGCCTGCTTGGCGTTGCCCACCGCGAAGACGACCGCGTCCATTCCCTTGACCGGGAACGGGTCCGCGTCGCCGGCGGTGGGGGAAGTGTGATCCAGGGTCTCAGTCATGGCAGCAGCCTCGCCCCGCTCCTCAAGGTGCGCAATAGTTTCCCGAACGACTGAACAACCTGTACAGCGCATTGCCCAAAAGGGACGGCATTCTGTGCACGGTGACCACTGTCACAGGAGGGATCGGGGTGCCATGGGTATCGACCGGCTGGACGGACGGCTGATCAAGCTGCTGGCCGAGGAGCCGCGGATCGGCGTGCTGGAGGCATCGCGCCGCCTGGGAGTGGCGCGCGGGACCGTCCAGGCACGTCTGGACCGGCTTCAGGCCAATGGGGTGATCCGCGGGTTCGGGCCGCAGGTGGATCCGGCCGCGCTGGGCTACCCCGTGACGGCGTTCGCGACGCTGGAGATCAAGCAGGGGCAAGGGCCGGACGTCAGGGCGCATTTGGCGACCGTCCCGGAGGTGCTGGAGCTGCACACCACGACGGGGCAAGGGGACATGCTGTGCCGGCTGGTGGCCCGTTCGAACGCCGATCTCCAACGTGTGATCGACCGGGTTGTGGGCTTTGATGGCATCGTGCGGGCCTCCACGGCGATCGTCATGGAGAATCCCGTCCCGCTGCGGATCATCCCGCTGGTCGAGCAGGCGGCGCAGGACGCGGACACTTAGGCGAGGGACGGCAGGGGTGATGCCGGATGAGCTTCTGGGAGTACCTCGCCAGCCGTCACGAGCAGCTGCTGATCGACGCGTACCAGCAGGCCAGCCTGGTCTTCCAGTGCATGGTGCCGGCGACCGCGATCGGGGTGGCGATCGGGGTGCTCTCCTACCGTCGCGACTGGGCCGCGGGCCTGGCCGTCACCTCCACCGCGACGATCCTCACCATCCCCTCGCTGGCCCTGATCGGCCTGCTCATCCCCTGGCTGGGGCTCGGTGTCCCGCCGACGGTGACGGCGCTGACGCTGTACGGGCTGCTGCCGGTGGTCCGCAACGCGATCGTGGGACTGCGCGGGGTCGACCCGGCGCTGGTCGACGCGGCCCGCGGCATCGGCATGTCGCGGACGGCGGCGCTCGCCCGCGTGGAGCTGCCGCTGGCGTGGCCGCCGATCCTGACCGGCATCCGGGTGGCCACGCAGATGCTGATGGGCATCGCGGCCATCGCGGCGTACGCCTCGGGGCCCGGCCTCGGCAACGAGATCTTCCGTGGGATCGCCTCCCTGGGCGGCGCCAACGCGCTCAACCAGGTGCTGGCCGGGACGGTCGGCATCGTCGTCCTGGCGCTGCTCTTCGACGCCTGCTACGTGCTGCTCGGGCGGCTCACCGTTCCCCGGGGGATCCGTGGGTGAGGCGTCGGGCGCGACCATCGAGCTGGAGCAGCTGACCAAGCGCTACCCGGGCAGCGCGGAGCCGGCGGTGGACGGCGTGAGCATGGAGATCGGGGCCGGGGAGACGGTGATCTTCGTCGGGCCGTCCGGGTGCGGGAAGTCCACCACCCTGAAGATGATCAACCGGCTGATCGAACCGACCTCGGGCCGCATCCGCATCGGCGGTGAGGACGTCACCCACATGGACCCGGTGAGGCTGCGCCGCAAGATCGGGTACGCGATCCAGTCCTCCGGGCTGTTCCCGCACATGACGGTGGCCGAGAACATCGGGCTCGTCCCCCGGATGGTGGGCTGGTCCAGGGCACGGGTCCGGGACCGCGTCGAGGAGATGCTGGACCTGGTCGGGCTGGACCCGCGGGAGTTCCGGGGCCGCTATCCGCGGCAGCTGTCGGGCGGCCAGCAGCAGCGGGTCGGCGTGGCGCGGGCGCTGGCGGCCGATCCGCCGGTGCTGCTGATGGACGAGCCCTTCGGGGCCGTCGACCCGATCACCCGTGACCACCTCCAGGACGAACTGATCAGGCTGCAGCACGAACTGCACAAGACGATCGTCTTCGTCACCCATGACTTCGACGAGGCGATCAAGCTCGGGGACCGCATCGCGGTGCTGCGGGAGCGTTCGCACATCGCCCAGTTCGACACCCCCGAGGCGATCCTGACCAATCCGGCCGACGACTTCGTCTCCGGCTTCGTCGGCGCCGGGGCCGCCCTGAAGCGGCTCAACCTGACCCGGGTACGCGACGTGGGCGTCGCCGACTTCCCGACGGTCGGCGTGGACGACCCGCTCCAGTCGATCTTCGAGCGGCTGCGCGGGGCGACCACGACCAACGAACTGCTGCTGCTCGACCGCAAGGGCCGCCCGTACAAGTGGCTGCGGCGCGGCGACCTGATGCGGGCCAAGGGCTCGCTCGCGCGCGCCGGGACGCTGGTGGGCGACACCGTGACCCGGGACGCGACCCTGCGGGACGCCCTGGAGGCGGTGCTCACCGACAGCAGCGGGCGGGTCGCGGTGACCGGCCGGCGCGGGGAGTTCACCGGGGTGGTGGACATGGAGACGCTGCTCAACTCCGTCCACGAACTGCTGGAGGAGGACCGGCTCGCGGCCCTGGAGCACCGTCACGAACTGGAGGAGCTGCGCGCCCCGCAGACCCGGGCGGAGCAGGAGGTCTCCGACCACGAGCCGGGGACGCGGGCGTGACGCCCCCGGCCTGCGGCCCGCCGGGGGAACCGGGCGGCCCCGCGACGGCCCCGGGGACCGGGCCCTCCCCGGCCGGCCCGCAGGGACCCGGGGCCGGGCAGGGCCCGGGCGAGGAGCCGGCCGCGCCTCCCGCCGGACCGCCGCGGCGGCGGCTCACCTGGCGGAAGCTGGTGGTCACACCCGCCGTACTCGCCCTCGTCCTGCTGGCCACGTATCTGTGGATCACCGGCATCACCCTCGACTCCATCGCCGAGAACGCCCTGGTCGGCGACACCGTCCGGGTGCGGCTGTGGCAGCACGTCCGGCTGACCGCGGTCTCCACCTTCTGGGTGCTGGTCATCGCCGTCCCGCTGGGCATCGCGCTGACCCGGCGGCGGCTGCGCCCCGCCGCGCCGGTGGTGACGGCGATCGCCAACATCGGGCAGGCGACGCCCGCCATCGGGATGCTGGCGCTGCTGGTCATCCCGCTGGGCATCGGGGCGCGGACCGCGCTGATCGGCATGGTGCTCTACGCGGTGCTGCCGGTGCTGTCCAACACCATGGCGGGGCTGCGGGCCATCGACCCCACCCTCGTCGAGGCCTCGCGGGGCATCGGGATGTCGGCGGCCGGGACGCTGTCGCGGATCGAACTGCCGCTGGCCGTACCGCTGATCCTGGCGGGCGTGCGGACCGCGCTGGTGCTCAACGTGGGCACCGCCACGCTCGCCACCTTCGTCGGGGGCGGCGGGCTGGGCGACATCATCACCACCGGGATCGTCACCCAGCGCATGCCGGTGCTGGTGCTGGGCTCGGTGCTCACCGTGGTGCTGGCGCTGCTGGTGGACTGGCTGGCGTCGCTGGCCGAGCTGCTGCTGCGGCCGCACGGCCTGGAGGCGGGCTGATGCGCCGCCGGGCCCTGGCCGCGGGTCTCCTGCTGCTGTTGGCCTGCGCCCCGGGCTGCGGGCTCAAGAGCGGCAGCCCGCTCGTCGACGACGTACGCCCCGGTTCGCTGGGGCGGGGCCGCCCGCTGAAGGGCGCCTCGCTCACGGTGACGTCCAAGAGCTTCAGCGAGCAGATCATCCTGGGCTCGATGATCGGCCTGATCTTCAGGGCGGCCGGCGCCGAGGTGCTGGACCGCACGAACATCCAGGGCTCCATCGGGGCCCGGGAGGCGATCAAGTCCGGTGCCGCGGACGCCATGTACGAGTACACGGGCACCGCCTGGATCACCTACCTCGGCCACGACCGGCCCATCACCGACCCGACGGAGCAGTGGCGGGCGGTCCGCGGCGCCGACCTGCGCAACGGCGTCACCTGGCTGTCGCCGTCCACCCTCGACAACACCTACGCGCTCGCCATCAGCCCGGAGAAGAACCGCCCTTACGGGCTGCGGACGCTGTCGGACGTGGCCGCTCTGTCGAGGAAGGACCCCTCGGCCGTCACCCTCTGCGTCGAGAACGAGTTCGCCTCGCGGGACGACGGCCTGCCCGGGATGGAGAAGGCGTACGGCATGGACCTGCCCGCCTCCGGCATCCGCAAGATGGACACCGGGATCATCTACACCCAGATCGCCAAGCCGGGTTCCTGCCTGCTCGGCGAGGTCTACACGACCGACGGCCGGATCGCCTCCCTCGGTCTGCAGGTCATGGCGGACGACAGGCACTTCTTCCCGAACTACGACGCCGCTCCGGTCGTCAACAGCGGGGCCCTGAAACGCTGGCCGGCCATCCGCGGCCTGCTCGACCCGCTGTCGGCGAAGCTGACCACCGACGTGGGCCGGGAGCTCAACGCCAAAGTCGACGTGGCGGGCGAGGACCCGCACGAGGTCGCCAAGGAGTGGCTGGTGAAGGAGGGCTTCATCAAGGCGGGCTGAGCCCGGCGCGGCAGTGCGAGGAGAGAGTTGCAAAGAAAGCATTGCAAAGGAGTCTTTGCAAGCTTACGGTGGCCCCATGCCGCACGATCCCACCGCCGGCGCCCCCGACCCCGGCGTCGTCAGCCTCGACCCGCGCACCCTGCGCGGCCTCGCGCACCCGCTGCGCATCCGGCTGCTCGCCGCGCTGCGCGAGTACGGGCCCGCCACCGCCTCGGGCCTGGCGGCCCGGCTCGGCGAGTCCAGCGGCGCCACCAGCTACCACCTGCGGCAGCTGGCGGCGTACGGCTTCACCGAGGAGGACCCGGGCCGCGGCACCGCACGCGAGCGCTGGTGGAAGGCCGCACACCGCGGCACCCAGTTCGACGCCGGCGGCTTCCTGGGCCACGCCGATCCCGAAGTGCGCGCCGCGATCGGCCTGTTCGGCCGGGAGGTCGCCGCGCTCCACGTCGCGGAGCTGGAGACCTGGCTCACCACCGTCGGCGACTGGTCCGAGGAGTGGCGCGACAGCTTCGACCTCAGCGACTTCGCCCTGCGGCTCACGCCCGGGCGGGCCCGTGCCCTGCGGGAGGAACTCCACGCCGTACTGGAGAGCTACCGCGCCCCGGACCCCGGGGAGCCGGAGGGCGGCGAGGACGCGGCACTCGTCCGCGTCCATCTGCACGCCTTTCCGCGCGCCGCGGACTGACCGAACCGACCGCGGGGGGACGCATGAACACCGGAACCGGCATATCCGACGGTGCCGCGCGGACCGCGGGGCCGCCCGAAGGGGAGCCCGACCGGCGGCCGCTGCGCCTGGTCCTGGCCGCCAACGTCGTGTCGATCAGCGGCAATTCGCTCACCGTGCTCGCCGTCCCCTGGTTCGTGCTGCAGACCACCGGCAGCGCCGCCCGCGCGGGCCTGGCGGCCTTCTGCGCCGCGCTGCCGCTCGTGGTCTCGGCGCTCGCCGGCGGACCGGTCATCGACCGCGTCGGACGGCGCAGGTCCTCGGTGCTCTCGGACGTGGTGTGCGCGGTGGCGGTGGCGGCGATCCCGCTGCTCCACTTCGCGGGCGTGCTGCGCTTCTGGCAGCTGTGCGCGCTGATGGCCGTCAGCGGGCTCTTCCACGCCCCCGGGGAGACCGCGCGCGAAGTGCTGCTGCCGGTGCTGGCCGAGCGGGCCGGGACACCGCTGGGGCGCGCCGCGGGCTACTTCGACGGCGCCTCGCGCGGGGCCCGGATGCTCGGCGCCTCGCTCGGCGGGGTGCTCATCGCCGTCCTCGGGGCGGAGGCGGTGCTGCTGGTGGACGCCGCGACCTTCGGCGTCTCCGCCCTGCTGATCGCCTTCGGCGTGCGTGGCCTGGCGGGCGCGGAACCGGTCAGGAACGCGGCGCCGGTCTCCCTGCGCACGTACCGGGCCGAGCTGCGCGAGGGCTACGCCTTCCTGGTCCGGCACCGCCTGCTGCTCGCCATCACCTTGATGGTCATGGTCACCAACGGCCTGGACGCTGCCTGGGGCTCGGTGCTGCTGCCCGTGCACGCCGAGCGGGAACTCGGCGGCTCCGTCCAGCTCGGCCTGCTGTCCGGCCTCTTCGGGGCGGGCGCCCTCGCCGGCGCGCTGCTGTACGGCGCGGTCGGCCACCGCCTGCCGCGATGGCCGGTCTACACGGTGTGCTTCCTGCTGTGCGGGGCGCCCCGCTTCGTGGTCGCCGCGTGGGTGCCCGGATGGGGCGCCCTGGCGGTGACCATGCTGGCCGGCGGCATCGCGGCGGGGGCGCTCAACCCGATCCTGTCGACGGTGACCTTCGAATGCGTCCCGGACGAACTGCGCAGCCGCGCCCTGGGCACCCTGGGCGCCGGGGTGCTGCTCACCACGCCGATGGGCGGTCTCGCCGCGGGCTACCTGGTGGACGGCATGGGGCTGTCGACCGCGCTCCTCCTGACGGGCGGGGCGTACTTCCTGGCGACGCTGTGCCCGCTGGTCTTCCCCTCGTGGCGGCGGATGGACGCGGAACGGGGGGTCCCGGCGCCCGGCTGAGGCGTCACGGGGCAGGCGGGGACGTGGCGGCAGGCTCTAGCTGTATTGATCACGAACGTTGTTGACACTGGCCCGGGCTTGATCATGGCGAAGACCTCCGGTGTGGTGGAGCTGTCTAGGACTGCACCACACGGAG